>JAPOTE010000009.1 GCA_026709335.1 Bacteroidota bacterium
TGAATTAAAGTGTAAAAGCAATTTGGATCACCGGACCGGGAATAATAGCTACCTGCAAGACACTATCTTGTTTTCTTCGGGCCGTAATTAGGGCTGAAAGTGCGGAAACCAAACGGTTTGCCACTAAGGCAGCAATAAAGCTACTCTTCCGTTGCGACCAAGACTCAGAGTCTTTGCGGAGCTCCCGGTATTTCTGGAGATCTTCAATGCGATCCCAAGTCCAGTGAAAATCCGGATTGCTCACATATGGAATCAAATCAACACGCCGATCACGGAGCTGAGTTTCCAGATAGTCATCGGATGAGATATAATTCCCAATCGTCACATAAAATCGGCGATCTTTGCCTGCGGGTATGATCCCGGCATGGGACGAGGCCCAAGTTTGATAACTTTCAACCAAATGTCTACGCTGCCATTCACTTGAAACCAATCCGACCATGAGTACGATATCCGTGATTGTGTAGAGTGCGGAACGTCGATTCCATCTGCCATCATTTACGTATTTGTGTCCTAGTCCGGGCAGAAGCATGCTATATGCTGCCGCTTTTGCGGGTTTCAAGGGGGCCTGCGCAACGGACTCATTTCCGGCAAGCGTCCCGATCAGAATAGCGGCTAGGAGACACGTAAACCAATAGGGTGAGCCTCCATTATGTGTGTACACAAACACGGAGGGGGCGATGTAACTTTGATTACTGATCAGAATCCTTCAAGGCTTCATCAATTGAGAAAGGCTTGATACCCAAAATAACCTGTTGGGTTGCCTCAGATGTGTGAATTTAGAATGATGTACGCAACCGGAGATTGATTGTACGGGGTGTCAGTCGTGTTGGAATACGTTGCCAAATGCCACTCGCATCCGGTAGCCAGGAGTACGCAACGGTGTTAACGATATTAAATATGTTCAGAGCTTCAGCAGTGATTTCCAGTTGAAGCGGTCTGGTACGATTGCTCAGGGTTATAATCTTTGTGGTTCCAAAGTCAATCCGGCGGAATTCGGGATATCGGGCAGAGTGTCTATTTCCCGGGATCTGTTCAACCACGCTCCCTACACGTTTTCCTGGAACAGGGGGAGTGTAGGGGAGTCCGCTCCCGAACAGGATACGCATGTGCAACTTCCAGGAAGTATCCAGCGGAATATAATCCTGCACGAACAAGGCAACGGTATGGCGCTGATCGGTGGGTCTTGGAAGCAATCCTGCATTCATACTCGTTGCGTATTGAGGGAAGAATCGTTCCCGTGCCATCATAAAGCTGTAGTTGATCCAACTTTCCATCCCGGGCACAAACTCTCCCCGCGCCTGGAGATCAAGGCCATAGACATATCCCTTTGCATCATTGAATCCACTATATTCAAGTCTTACATTTTCGAGAGAATAGGTGATCAGGTTTTTAAGTTGCTTAAAGTAAGCTTCGCTTCGCAGATACAGCCTTCTACCTGGAATGAACAGCTCTGCACCTGCAACAAATTGCGTTGATTGCTGTGATTGTAAGGCCTGATTTAGAGATTGGGAAAGAGGTATACTCGGTCCAGGAGTTCCACGCAATTCCCGATAGGTAGGTTGTTGATAATATATCCCAACAGAAGCAGTAAGAGTAAGTTCTCTTGAAGCTTCATAGCGCAGACTGGCTCGCGGCGAAACTGTCCACTCGCGATTGAACTCGTACCAGTCGCCTCTTATTCCTGCATTCAGGAGAAGATTATCATTAAAACTGTAGGAATCTTCAATATGCAGACTGAATTGGGATGTGTTTAACTTAGCAGTTCCTTTCAAGCTGTCTACAACGACCCGCACAGGTTGATTATCAATTCCGATTCCCAAAACGACTGATTCTTCAAGAAGGCTGTCCTCAAATCTAAACTGTCTCAGGCTCCAGCCGGTTTCAAGCGCGTGTCTTGATGTTGTCCAATTGTAGAGTCCCCGGCCTGCCAGAGTGGTAATTGAAATCGTATTATCTGCAGAATCTTCTTGACGTGCAATCCCGCGAGGAATTTCGACACGATCTGCGTTACTATTGGTCACAATATCATACAAGATTGCGTTGCCCTCCAGCAAGAAAAATTCATGTTCTTCAGTTGCGTAGAGACTAATATCATGCTGCAACGTCCATCGGGGGTTGATTCGATTGCGGAGACGTAGCCCTGCAAGTGCAGTTTGATAGCCATCTCGCTCCCTGCTGCGATTGGAATACGAAAGCCAAAGAGAGCGAATATCTGACGGACCACCGTCTGCAGAAACCGTCCCGTAAAAAGTTCTCCTTCCACGCGGGTCTAGGTGAAATTCATGGTTGGCATACAAGGCAATCAATTCAAGCTCCTGCAGGGGCGTCAGCACGTAAGTGAACCTTGCTTGGATGTCCTCATAATCAGGTTGATAGTTACCTTTGAGTTCTTGGGTAGAGAAAAAACGGCGGGCACGGGCCTTTCGCAATCCAATCTGCCAGGATAGTGGGCCGTTGGTTGCGGCTGCCGTTGCAGTGCCATCCAGAAGAGATAGGGTAGCACTAGTTGTAAGATTTCTTGTTGCTGCGTATTCAATATCCAGTGCAGAAGAAATTTTTCCGCCATAACGGGAAGGAAATCCTCCCGTGTAGAGAGTAATACGGCGTGCCAATTCTGGATTGAAAAGCCCGAGGCCTTCCTGTTCACCCTGTCTCGGACGGAAGGGCATATGAATTTCGAATCCATTAAGGAAAATCAGGTTCTCGTTGAATCCTCCTCCACGTACAGAATATTGATTGGACAGCTCGTTGTTAGAAGATACGCCGGGCAATACGAGGAGTGCCTGAAACCCCTTGAAGGGAGAAGGCATGCGTCGAATCTGTTCGGGGGTAATCTGCTGGATCCCAACTCCGCTCACGGATGCATCTTCCACGATAATCTCCTCGCCCTCAAGTACAGTAGAATTTAGTTCAACATTCAAGGTTGTGACTGCATCCGAAGATACAGTAACTGAATCGATGTAGCTCGAAAATCCGATGTAAGAAAATCTGAGAGCATATCGTCCGATCGGGAGTTGGAGAGTGTAGTTGCCGGTTTCACTGGAGGCGGTGCCGAAATTTGTATCATTGACCAAGATCGTCACTCCGGATAGTGCCAGGCCAGTTCCAGATTCAGTTACAACCCCATCAATGGTTCCCCAAGACTGTGCATTTACTTGCACAGAGAGGAGGAGCGGAATTAAGAAAACAATACGACACATGCTACCCACGTTGAACTGTTGATTGCAGTAATTTGGCAGGGTAGAAATTCGCAGAACAAAGTCGTGATTGATCGTAAAGGATTGATTATTGGGACCAAGATGTTGGTTCCCTGTCCCAGCGATGCTCATGGAGTGTCTGAAGTAAAGAGGGTTCCAAGGGACCTCGGTCACTCGCAAGAATGTTTGCTTCTACATGTTGCAGCTTACGCATCCCGGGAATTGTAGTACTGACGACAGGATTACTGAGAATGAAACGAAGAGCCATTTCAGCCATAGTGCTGCCAAGGGGGACCAGTTCTCTTAGTGGTTCGGCATGTACCACACTACTGCGCAGATTCTCTTCAACGAAATAAGTATTTCTCCAATCTCCTTCGGGCCATGTGGAGTCAAGCGTTATATTTCCTGTGAGCGTACCCTCATCAAAAGGGACTCGTGCAATCACGCCGACGTTGTACTTCTCACAGGCGGGAAAGAGTTCGTCTACAGGATTTTGATCGAAAATATTGTAAATTACCTGCACACAGTCCACCAGCCCACTTTGGACAGCCTTGATCCCATTCCAAGGCTCCCATCGGTTCACACTAATTCCGATGGCTCCAATTTTTCCATTGTCTTTTGCTTTTTGGAGTTCCTGAATCCACCGGTCATCCTGTAACCACGAGTCTTCCCATGTGTGGAGTTGCATGAGATCCAACTGTTCCAGGCCGATATTCTTTAAACTCAGATTGATATACTTTTCAACATACTCAGGAGGGTAACAGTCATCAAGAGTATGTTCTCGCAGGCTAGGCCATGACCGGTTTTGGGGTGGAATTTTTGATGCTGTGTAGAGGCGTTTGTCCGGATTATTTCGGATCAATTCTCCCAAGAGGCTTTCGCTGTGGCCATCTCCATATGCCCAGGCAGTATCAAAAAAGGTGCAATCAAGGTCTACTGCTCGTTGCATGGAATGCCTAGATTCTGTATCCTCCGAATCTTTCCAGCCGGACATTCCCCACATACCGTAGCCAATTTCGCTCACAGTAAATCCTGTTCGACCAAGTATTCGAGTATTCATGATCTGAGACTCAGGTAAGCCTGTGTAACGCTGAATAAGATAGGTGTTCCATGTCAGGAGGTCATGTGGGATATAAATTTTAGAAATGCGGAACAGGTTACAAAGTGCTGATTTTCCTTACGAGAGTGAGGCATATTTCTGGAGAACCCTTTCCGTAATGGCCCGTCATGAGTCACTATCTACGGCATAGTGTCGATGAAATGATTTCGACGTAGGGCAGAAGAATTTTCCGAAATTTTTGAGATAGTAACAAACTTGTTTTGTGCGTATCAGTAACACTCGCGTCTTTTAGGATGCCTTATACTCATGCCAAAGGATTACGAAATTACAAGAGAACATTACAACAGTAGAGACTCCAAACAATCCAGGATATTTTTGTATTGAGGAAGGCAGGTTTTTACCAAACAATGAATCAAGTGTATAAGCGGTAGAAGCCTGAAATTTGTAAGCCGCAGGAATCGCATGACATTGAGGATTGTACTTCATGGTCGAGTTCTCGATATCACTTTGTGAAAATTGGGGATTCTGTTTTGATTGTCAGGCATGTCTAATTGTATCACCTTGGTTTCGGTAATTGTTTCAGGGAAGGCGCTTTCTTTGAATGTAGGAGAGGTAATCGGTAAGTTCTTCAATCAAGGGGATGGATCTGTTTTGACAAATCAATCTTTATGGAGTGAATGATTTCTCAATTTCATTCAGAGATTCAAAGTTGAAAAATGCCGTTGAATAAAGTATGACTGATTTAGCAAGTGTAATAGAATTTCAGGGGGAAATGAATCAGTCTGAAGGTGCAAGATTCGGGATTGTTGTAAGCAGATTCAATAGATCTATCACCAAAAATTTACTGAACGGTTGCATTGAGGCGCTCTCTGAACATAATGTTAAATACATTGAGGTTGCGTGGTGTCCGGGAGCATTTGAATTGCCACTTGTAACTGAGCAGATGATCAACACTAATCGTTATGATGCAGTGATTGCCCTCGGAGCTGTGTTGCGCGGTGAAACGTACCATTTTGAAGCAATCAGTGATGCATGCATTACCGGTTTGCAGAAAGTGACACTAAAAACGGGAATTCCTGTCGCTCTCGGAGTGATTACACCTGAAAACCTCGCGCAGGCAAAAGCACGCTCTGAGCCTGGTCCGAGACACAAGGGTAGGGAAGCGGGGCTTGCCGCCCTCGAAATGGTGAACTTGCTCCGAAAATTTCCACAAACCTCATCTGAATGAAACCGGTTCATTGGATTTGGGCTGGCATTCTTCTGTCTCTGATTGCCTTCGAGGCGAATGCCCAATCTGCTCGCTCTTGGACGGCTCACACGAGTGCCCGTGAGGTAACAGATCTGTCTGCGGGACAGGGAATGGTCTGGGTTGCCTCAACCGGTGGAATCTTCGGATATATCCCGAGTACTGGCCAAATTATTCAATATACCGCGGCAGAGGGGTTGCATAATGTAAATGTACAAGCGATTGCCTGGGATGATGAAAGGCAACTAGTGTGGATCGGGTATGCAGATGGTGTCTTTGACCGGTTAGATATTACTTCCGGGGAAGTAACCAGTTACTTTGATATATATCGTAGTGAGCGCTATCCTTCCAAAGTAATCAATACGATGGAAATCTCTGGAGACAGCCTTTTGATTGCAACTGGTTTCGGATTAGTCGTCTTCGATCCACTGCGCAATGAAGTTCGAGATACATATAGCAGGTTTGGATCGATCACGCCTGCAACGGCGGTCAACGATGTGATCGTCAATGCGCTACCGGATGGCCGACCCGGTTTATGGGTCGGTACAGATGCAGGCGTTTCATATGCACCTCTTTCAGAGAAAAGTCTACAGGATCCAACCAGTTGGACTTCCGAGGAAAATATTTTTCCGAGTTCCAAAGTGACAGGTATCGT
The DNA here is from genome assembly GCA_026709335.1 of Bacteroidota bacterium. Lineage (GTDB taxonomy): Bacteria > Bacteroidota > Rhodothermia > Rhodothermales > Bin80 > Bin80. Next base: position 6,159 of record JAPOTE010000009.1, read on the forward strand.
GTATCATCATGGTCGCCTGTATATTGGCACTCCATTCGGGCTTGGCCGCCAGAGGCCAGATGGGGCCTTTGAGCGGGTAGGATCCAGCACTCGCGCAGTTCTCGATTTGGGTGTTCTAGAGGATCGGGTTTTGGCGGTAACACAATTTCGATTACGTGCTTACAATGAGCAGGGCGATGAATCAATTCTGGTCAGCGGCTATGAAGATTTACGTTCACTAGCTATAAATGGTTCTGATGATGTGTGGCTTGGAGATGCACAGAGTGGACTGAACCATTATATGAAATCATCCGGGGCTGGCTCATTGAGCCTCGTCAGCAATGAGCTATATCCTGAGGGACCCTTCCATACTCTCTTTGGAGATTTGTCAACAGGTTCCGATGGAAGCCTTTGGGCAGCAGCTCAGCTTGGAGTTCCTAGGTCAGGCTTCTACCGAATGGATCCGGAAGGTAATTGGACCAACTTTACTGGACGTTTTATAGAGTTATTATCTGACAGAGGAAGCTTTTGGCGAGTACATGTGGATGGACAGGGAAGTGCATGGGCAGGATCGCGTGGTGCAGGTCTTGCCCATGTTTCATCAGAAGATGCGGTGACGATATATAATCAGTCGAATTCGACCTTGCTTCCAGCTGCGGGAACCCAGAACTACATCATAGTTGGTGGAATCGGAAGCGAGGAAGATGGGACACTTTGGGTCACCAATACGATTTCTCCATATCCACTACATGTTCGTACACCGGATGGAAACTGGAACCGCCTGTTGCCGCCCCAATGTGCAGGGGCATCTCAGACCAATGCACTGGGGAATATTTTTGTAGACTCAAATGGCATTAAGTGGATTATTTTATTGGAGTCTGGAAATCTCAATATTACAAGGGGGCTACTCATCCTGGACACCAACGAGACTCCCGAAGATTCATCAGATGATTTATGCACCTATTATTCAATGCCAGGATCCAACGGTACAGGATTGCCGGGTTCAGATATAAATTCAATTACTGAAGATTTATCTGGGCGGATATGGGTTGGTACAAGTGGCGGTCCTGCATATTTTCGAGCCAGTTTATTTGCCGCCAATGATCCAGCGACAGAAGCGGTCTGGCCTGTCTGGCGAGACCGGGAATTGGGGACCTATGTGTTGCGGGGGTTAGGCGTCAATGATATTGCTGTTGATCCGTCCAATCGATTATGGATGGCAACTTCCGACGGGGTATATCTTCTTTCGGAGAATGACGGTTATTCGATAGTAGCACATTATAAAGCAGACAATTCCCCGCTTTTCTCCGATGAAGTGACCACCATCACGGTAGAAGAGACAAGTGGGCGTGTTTTTCTGGGAACTGATAAAGGATTGATTAGCTTGTTAAGTGATGCGATTCAGCCAGCAGAACGAACAAGGGACTTATTTGTATACCCCAACCCGGTAGAAATTACCTCAAATCAGGATCCTCAGATTTACATTGAAGGATTAGTTGCAGAGACAGAAATATCTGTTACTGCAGTCCATGGAGAGCTAATTCGTCGTATGCAGGCTCGCGGTGGACGCGGTCTTTGGGATGGGCGTGATCAGGATGGTCGACTGGTTCCCTCTGGGATGTATCTGATTGTTGCAAGGGGTAAAAACGGTGAAGGGATAGCATATGGAAAGGTTGCGATCATTCATTGAGCCTGAAATTCTGTTATTGAATACTGTCATTGTGGCGTATTTCTGTGTATATGTGTAACTTTGAGATTTTGTAAAAATGGTGACCGTAGCTCAGGTGGTTAGAGCGCCAGGTTGTGGCCCTGGAGGTCGGGGGTTCAAGTCCCCTCGGTCACCCATTACGTTAATTGCCGCGTTCGTCTAGGGGTTAGGACGCCGGCCTTTCACGCCGGTAACACGGGTTCAAATCCCGTACGCGGTACTTTTGCAAGGATGAGACATCGCAGTGACACTGCGAGTGCCAGAGGAATTGTTGCTATAGGAACAGATTGTCCCCACCAAGCCGCCCCCAGCACAAAAATTATTGCGCTGGTGACCGAAACCCACCAGTAGATATTTGTCCAAGATTTCTGCGAAAAATAAAGGGGGATGATATGCAGGGGCCAAGCCCACATGATGTGCAGATTGGGGCGTGTGATTTCGTGAAGAGAGATAAACCAGAAGAAGATGATCAAGAGCCCCAATAATGACACGAGCCCTAATAAGACAGTATCAAAAATACGCCTGTGCGGTTTGCGAAAATCACGCAAAAAGAGAATGAATGCTATCAGACAAATAATCCAGCCCATACCAGTTGGCAGAGACATGGTACGGCGGGGCTGAGGCGATACTGGGTGGCCAAACAACGTGTCAGTCCGTGCAATAAAAGGATTCCCCTCTCTGGTAAGGGCATTTTGTAGCAAAATTTGCAACTCAATCGGCAGAAAACTCAACTGTCTTTGGGTTGCATTTCGGTCAACAGGGAATCCCATCGCAAGATTAACCGCTAAATCTAATTCTGCATGATTTCGTACGTATGGTCGGATCAGATCCCGAAACGAAATATCCGTAGAATTGGAATCTGCTAACGGAGTTTGTAGAGCATATTCCAGTGCGTCAAGAATTCGTGTCGCACAATTGTCATAGAGAAAATCATATCGGTAGACACGATTTTCCGGGTGTGCGTTTACAGATAGGTATCTATACAAGGCTTGCGTCTCTTCACGGGTCATATTCAGTTCCTGCTCAACCACACCTCGATCCTCCGAAAGCCAGGAATGCCTAAGCAAAGCGTGAGAATGGCTTAGTGAGAGCTGGTAGTCAAGCTTTCCATAGGCAAATCGGGCCATAAACGACAGAGGGCTCCTAAAATCAAATGTTCCATAATTGTAGGAGGTATCAAATCCGGTAACCGGGTCCCAAATACGAAGTGCACTGTGCCCCCATAGTGCATAAATGGCTTCTCCAGGATAGATCGTCAGGATTGATACACGTGCCGAATCGGATATCTGAGCGCGTGTAGTGAGTGGAGTAGTAGTGATCACCAAAAATGAGAGGATGAACAGGATCCCTCTGATATGAGTTAACCACATTCCCCCATGAAGTCTATGAATTTAGGCAGAAAAAAGCGTGCTCGCATTGTACTTGACGCACTTTCTAGAGTAATTTCACGTCCGGAAACCGAGCTCCATTTCTCAGATGAGTATGAGCTCATTGTTGCTGTCATTCTCTCTGCGCAGTGTACAGACGCACGGGTTAACCTAGTCACGCCAGAGCTGTTCAAAGTTTGGTCTACGTTCAAATCTCTATCGACCGCTGCTCCTGAGGATGTTGCAAAAGTCGTTGCATCAATTTCCTACCCGAACAATAAAGCGAAGCACCTGGTAGGTATGGCAGCTAAAGTCATGTCTGATTATCACGGTAAGCTACCTGAGGATCAGATTTCGTTAATGAAATTGCCGGGGGTTGGAAGGAAAACAGCACAGGTAGTTTCATCTGTTGCATTTGGGGATCAAAATGCATTGCCGGTGGACACGCATGTATATCGAGTAGCCAATCGAATTGGACTTGTACAGCAGGCAAATACTCCTTTGAAGGTTGAGATGGGATTGAAGCGGGTGATTCCGCAGGCAGAGTGGGGGCGGGCACATCATCTCCTGATTCTCCATGGGCGCTACACCTGTACGGCTCGCAATCCCGATTGTGATGCCTGTGTGCTTCGGAATGTGTGTAAATACTATGAAGCACTTCAACGTCTACCAGATCCAATTGATGGGTTGAATCCAGCCAAAGGAAAGTATTATTGTGCGACCCGCCAGCTATACTTTGATGACCCCATTTCACGAACTGATCGTGCAGGAATATCGCAAATAGCCTGCCCAAAATGTGATTCAATGAATGTATACATATCCAAGACCGGCCTAACGACCAAAACGGTTCAGGACTTCAGGATTGAATAATCATTTGATAAAATCAAAAAATGCCAAACAGACATATACTTATGATTCTGGATGGGTTTGGGATTGCAGTTGATCCAAGTGTGAGTGCGATTGATTATGCGCGCAAGCCATTTTTGGACGAGCTGTTTTCCAAGTATCCCCACGGAACTCTCCAAGCGTCCGGAAGATCAGTGGGGCTGCCTTCCGGTCAGATGGGCAATAGCGAAGTTGGTCACATGAACTTGGGAGCTGGCCGTATTGTAAATCAGGAAATTACTCGAATCGATCTTGCCATTGAAGATGGCTCAATCTTCAAAAATGAGATTCTTGTGAGAGCGGCACACCATGCCCGCAATTCACGTCTTCATTTGATGGGATTGTTATCAGATGGAGGCGTTCACAGTCACATTAACCATCTGATTGCCCTTTGCAAATTAGCGAATCGCGAAGGTCTTACTCGCGAACAGGTATGTGTGCATGCATTTACAGACGGAAGAGATTCGGATCCTCGTGGCGGTGTTCATTATGTTCAGGAATTTGAACAGAAAGCAGGACATATAGGGCAGCTGTGTACTGTGATTGGTCGTTATCATGCAATGGATCGAGATCAGAGATGGGATCGTACTAGGAAAGCATACCAAATGCTTATACACGGAGAGGGGCAAATATGTGAAAGTGCTTCTGATATTTTTGAAGCGAGTTATTCAGCTGGAATCACCGATGAATTTATTGAGCCTCATATTATTGAGCGTATACCAATTGCTGACGGGGATGCGGTGGTATTTTTCAATTTCAGAGCTGACCGTGGGCGGCAGTTAGTCAATGCATTCACACAGACTCCCACAGATGCTCAATTTGATGTTGTTTCTTTCAAGCAACTCTATTTTGCCACACTTACTCCATATGACAGGACGTTTGGACTGCCCGTAGCGTTTGACAAAGTGGACCTTGAAGATACCTTGGGGAAGGTCATTGAAAGTGCCGGATTACGTCAGCTCAGGGTAGCAGAAACGGAAAAGTATCCACATGTGACGTATTTCTTCAGTGGGGGGCGCGAAAAACTGTTTGAAGGTGAAGAACGTTTGCTGATTAATTCTCCCAAAGTTCCGACCTACGATTTGCAGCCGGAAATGAGTGCACCTGAAGTTGCCCGGCGTTGCGCAGAAGCGTTAAGGAAAGAGAAATTCGATTTTGTGTGTCTCAACTTTGCTAACCCGGACATGGTTGGACATACGGGTGTATTTGATGCTGCTATTAAGGCGGTGGAAGCAGTTGATGGAGCAGTGTGTGTTGTGGTTGAAGCTGCAAGAGCGTCAGGATATGGAATCAGCATCATTGCGGATCACGGGAATGCTGACTTAATGCGTAATAAAGACGGATCCCCAAATACTGCCCATTCGACCGCCTTGGTACCTCATCTGATCATTAAAGAGGGTTTTTCTGGTCCCATAAAGCCAGGGAAGTTAGGAGATATTGCTCCTACAATTTTACAACTTATGGGTCTGAAAATTCCTGAGAAGATGAGTGGAGAAGTTCTCATAAGCTAAGCGTTGAATTCTCGCTTGAAACGAACATCCAAACATAGAGATTTTTATATCGTTATTTTAATTGTATTCATTCTCACTACCAGACTAAATGTAGTAACAACCAAGGATTGAATAATGGCTATTCATTTTGAGCCTAATCTCAAGCATCAAGCTGTGGCAATTAATTCAGTCGTCCGTGTCTTTGAGGGTGCACGTTACACCCCCAATGAAGAAAAATTATGGTCTGGAGATGTATCCAGTAATGTGCTACACATTGATGCGCGGAAAATTCAAGAAAATGTTACTACACTGGCTTTAGAAAATGGAATTGGAGATTTTGCTCCTGCCAATGAGCCAGACTTTACGATTGAGATGGACACCGGTACGGGAAAGACCTACGTATATCTTCGCACTATCTTCCAGCTTCATCAAGAATACGGTTTGCATAAATTTCTTGTAGTGGTTCCGAGTGTGGCAGTTCGAGAGGGAGTTCTTTCTACGTTACGTGATACTCGTCAACATTTTCGGGAAATATATAGAATTGAACCACTCGTGGTTGAATATAATAGTAAGCATTTGGCGGATGTAATGAGTTTTTGCACATCAAATCATTTATCCGTGATGGTGATGAATAAGCAAGCTTTTGACAGCGACAGTAAAATCATCAATTCAGAGGACAGAGATAGTGGAAACCTTTTAGAGCAACTTCAAAAAGTTCAACCGATCATAATTATGGATGAGCCCCAGGAAGGCATGGATACTCCCAACATGCGAAGGAGACTTGCAGCCTTCAATCCTCTATTCAAAGTTAGATATTCTGCCACTCATCGAGCACCAAAAAATATCATCAATCGCCTAACACCCTATGATGCCTACAATAGTGGCTTGGTAAAAAAAATATCAGTGCTGTCTATTCACGAAACCAACACTCAGAGTAATGTATCCATCAAGTTTCGTCGAGTGAATCTTGGCAAAGGAGATCCTACGGCCAGTTTGTTGTTAAATGTTCGTTTAAGTGGTGGAGAGATCAAACCTAAAGCAGTTACCGTTAGGCGTCATGATGATTTATCGAAAAAAACGAATAACCCGGTTTATAATGGCTGGATTGTTGAAAATATTGGTACGACCGATATTTTTGGTGGCGATGGTTTTCTGAGATTTCGAAATGGCAAATACCTCAATGAGGGAGATGCATTTGGTAGTGACAAGGAGCAAATTTTTCGCCAGCAAATTCGTTATTCAATTCAAAATCATTTCCGAAGAAAACAGCAACTTATTCCACTGAATATTAAGCCGATCACTCTGTTTTTCAAAGATAAAGTCGCGAATTATGTTCAGAGT
>JAPOTE010000095.1 GCA_026709335.1 Bacteroidota bacterium
CCGAATGCGAAAGATAAACATCAATTCGTCGCTCCTTCGGGTTAAAGGTGACCTCGTCAACTTGCCACTCGGAGTCAAGTCCTAACGAGTCCCGCATCACCGCATTCATAAATTCCTTTGTCATGAAATTTCTATATTTGATTCAGCTTGAATTTAATCATTTCATACAAAACCCTACAGAACCATCGAGATTTTTGAGGATCGCTTGGAAGTGACAAACCCTGGTTCGCCTTTGGTAGATTCAAAGCATTTTATAAATGCCACTCCTCAATCGCGCAATAAAACTCTAGCATCGCTTTTTCGTAGGCTTGGAATTTGCGAAGAGCTTGGCAGGGGATGGGATAAGATTGTGTCTGAGATTGAAATGAGACACTTACCGGCTCCGCGAATCCAAGTGCATGAGGATGATACACGTGTTATACTTTATGCCGCTAGGCCGCTATCCGAAATGAATTCCAGAGATCGTATAAGAGCAATTTACCTGCACGCATGTTTTCAGTATGCCGGTGGGAAAGGTATAACCAATACGACTGTTCGAAAGCGGTTTGGAATGAATCGTTCAAATATTGCGAAGGTGTCAAGAATGTTGACAGAGGCGCTTACTGCTGGCGAGATTGTGCCTGTGGACCCAGACTCAAGTCGGAAATTCATGCAGTATTATCCGTACTGGGTACATGCGGATGAGAGTTTATAACGCATAATTTATAGGTTGCCTCACCAATACGAGTGAATGTGTTGATTCTTGACGGGATATGAAAGATGAGTTGTCAGAGAGACCTTGTTTTTACACGTATTATGATTGAATTTTCAGGTGAAAAAAAAACTTCTTGCGTTCCATGAATCGGGCATCTTCATGTGCGGATAGTTTTATTTGCTCGTTATTTTCATTATAGGGGCAAAGTAGTGTTCGTTCAAATATGAATTCTACTCTTGGATGTTCTTATGGTAGCTGTTGTGATGTCATCAGATGTCATTGCTCATTTCGGCAATTTAAGGTAGAGATATTCACAAAATCAGATACCCTATTTTTCCAGTAATCCCAGAACATCAAGGATTTTTATGGCACTTGAAAGCTGGATATCCTGTTCCTGGCGCTCAAAGCGAGAAACCGTCGGTTGACTTAATCCAACTATAGCGGCCAAACGATGCTGAGAGATCTTTTGTTCTTTGCGCCGCTTTATCGCTTCTTTGACAAGTAAGTCCCAATTGAGTCGAATATTCCGTTCCATCTTTTTTAATTTGTTGATGTAGCTTCTCTTTAATATGTTGATCAACATTCTTCGAGGCCTTAACAGCACTATGGGCCCTGTTAAGGCGGCTAGCAAGATCAGAAACAGCCAGCATAATTGCTTTGTCAGGTAGCCCGAACAGTTTGCCTAATCGGACTATGTTCTTTGGACCGATGCTGCCAATTGTCATATTCCTAATTCCCTCGATCCCAAGAGCCAACGTTTGATATTGTCGATAGCACGCAGTACCGACAAGGTCATAGCAAGGAGTGAGGCGCAATCCGATATGAGTATGCTCCATGGCGAAATTCTTAAGGTGTGCATCCGTGTTTCCTGTGAGAATACAGGCCATAATCCGGCGAAATAAGGTATCACATTCTGCTCTTAGGCATATGTCTCTGTTTTGGATGATAAAATCGGCCATGTCTTCGTAACAGGCTTCATATTTGTCATCCGAGTGGTTACCGAGAAGCTGATTAAATTCCTCAAAGTGAATTTGCTTACCATCTTCGGATCTATCGAATCGTTTTATGAGGAGAGCTCTCTTCGAAATTCCTTGAAGTGGTGCCAAAGTCATCTCGACAACGAGGTCTTTCGGAAGAAGAGCTGCACAAGCCCGGGTAGTGATGTACTCAAGTCCAAGAATATCAGGTAGTGTGGGGGACGAAAGCTTAGCTATATAGGTTGCCCGCTCGTCGCGTCCTGCGGGGCGAAACACACGACCTTCCTTGATTGCGCCTAGTTTTGGTTGAATCCCAGAAAGAGACGACCTTGAGGTAAGTGCAGCAATATTATCAGGGTCGTTGTGATCAATTTCAATCTTTCTGATAGGATCTGGGTCAAGGATGCTTACGGCGCCGGCGAGGTCTTTACCAAAGGCAAGGAGCAGGGAAAAACGGTCGCCCCTTCGCAGGCTGAGCGCGCGTGCCTGCGCGTTCTTAAGCCAACCTTCAGCGCATAGATTATCAAAGAAAGGGTGTAATCCATGCTCACTCAAATGAGGTTCAACCTGAAGTGGGAGAGTGTAGGAAATGGCAGGTAAAGAATGATGCAGGTAGCTCTCGTCGTAGGTGAATATGTATCGACCTCCGGCTTCCTGAGACAGGATACCGGCAAAAGAGTTCTTGTAGTATACGTTGCCCCAAAGATTACTTGCCATTACCCTAGTTCGTTCGATTATTTCCCAACAGGAGGAAGTATCTATAAAATATAATTAATCAAAGGTAAACATTATTAATTATCATTAAATATAGTTAATCAAAATATTCTCTTATTTGATAAAAATAAAAAGTATTTTATTTTTTCATTGGGAGTGGGTTAATTGGCCAGATCTTTAATGGTTACAATGCCCACACGATTAGAGCTGCTTTGATGAATCAGCAATTTATTTTCGCGTGTAACCCACACATGCCGGATAATCCCTACACCGCTGGGAATAGCCCAACTCTGAAATGACTCTGTCTCAGGATCAAAGCGCACCAATGCATCAGGGCGCATACCGGATTCATTGTACCAAATTTGATCGTTAATCACAGCCAAAGAATATGGATGAGATCGGGGTCCGCTTGGCGACTCCCATTCTTTGATTTCACCAGTTGTAGGGTTTAGGCGGCCAATTCGGCCTTTCGAGGAGTTCACATACCATATAATTCCTTTGGAATCAATGCTCAATCGGCGGATTCGAGAATCTTCGTCAGAGATAGAATAATACCGTATCTCCATGGATTCTGGATCCATCGCTGCCAGTTTATTGATTCCGTTATAGGCAATCCATACGGTACCATCCTGCGCTACGATAATGCCATAAGGCCTTGGTTCCGTAGGTATTTCAGTAAGCTCTCCCGTAACAGGATCAAGTCTTCCAAGCATTCCAGATCTCTGTGAGGTAAAGTATAGTTTCCCGTTCGGATGAAAAACTGCCGTATGAGGATCATCTGCTTTGGTAGGGTACTCAGTGATTTCTCCAGTACTCGGGTCAAGTTTTCCGATTGTGCCATTACTGTTGCCCGTGTACCAGATAAAGCCGTCAGCGTCCGGGACAATACTGTGTGGTTTTGCTTCAGGCGGCAAGGGGTATTCGTTCATGACCCCTGTCAACGGATCAAGGCGTCCGACAAGGCTTGCCCACATTCCAGTCCACCAAATAGAACCGTCGGGAGCCTCAATTGGATCACGCGAGCGTTGCCCCAGAGTGGGTACAAGCCACTCCTGAATCTCTATTTCTACGGGGCCGTCAATGAGTGTAGGTTTCCGAGCTTTACGGGCAGGGAAATGTTCAGCCAGGTAGTGAGCGATGTCATTGGCCTCAGATTCAGGTAGCGCCATCATGGATTCCTGAACTGAACGCCACATTTCTACTCCATCAAAGCCTGATCTTGTAATCGTTGCAATTGAATGACAGGAAGTGCAAAACTGCTCTACAAGCTCTTTTCCATAACCTTCCGGGAGGGAAAAGTTACCATGATTCTGGGCCAATACCATCGGCACACTTATGAGTAGGGATATTGAGAAAAGCGACATAGCTAGAATCAGCCTTGTAGCCGGCAGATTTACGTTCATAATTCTTGTTATCAACGGATGAATGTATAAGTGTATTTCAAAAATATCGTTCGAGAATCAAGGCTCGGGCGAATTGGATGATGGCTCATTCGATCGGTATTAAGTCCCTCATTATAGACGATCCAGAGATCATTTCCTTCACGGAAATTATATCGGAAACGTACATTGGCAGACACCAAGTCTGCGGCAGTGCTATACTGCATAAAGGCACTGATACTGGTTGAGGTTGAAAAGCTGATCTGTGTTCGAATTCTGGCGAGATGCACATAGAATTCCTGATCTCGATCAGAAAATTGTACACGATTGAACTGATAGTTTGCCCCGAATTCCAGATTACGGGATAAATTCCAAGTTGGCTCCAGTTCAAGTTGAATATTGGTTCCGTCATAGAACTGTCCAGCCTCTGCTGATGCATTTATGCGCCATAACCGGCCAAAACGCATCATATAGTCCCAGCCAAAGTTATAACAAAGTATATCTGCCAACAGGTATTTCTGTGCCTTCCGGGAGCTCAGCAGGTTCTGTCAGGTTGTCTTTTCGTGCTTCCAGCTGGAGCGAGTGAGAATCTCCTGATTTCATTTCGATAGACCAATCAAGCCATGCGATCTGTGTTTCAAGGCTACCGTCTGAATCACGCAAAAATTGCGTGAATAACAGTTGTGGACGTATAGATTGAATTCTAGATTGATCACTTGCAAACCAGCCGTATCCAGTCACAATGAATGGTTGAACGAAGCCTGTTCGAGAAACAAATCCCACCCCCGGTTCAAATTCGGTTCCACCCCATGCAGTGGCCATTCGGTAAGAAAATCCAATGTTCGTTCGACGTTCAATTTGTACCCTGGCAAAACCGTTGGCTCTGGGATCTTTGCGTTGTGATGCATCATCAAAGGTCTGTGCCCATTTCAAGTCAAAATATTCATTAGCTGCAATTTTCACTTGAGTATCAAACCCATATACAACGTTGCGATTTCCTTCTGCACCAAGCCGTGTTGTAACCATGCTGCCAATGTAAGAATTAGGGTTGAAGATCTGTTTACGCAAACGATAGACTCCAAAATTTTCGGATGAGTTTCCATGAGCTGCGACCGTCTGCATATTGATGACTCCGATATCCCAGTCACCGACTCGCCCGACAAGACGGGCACCTCCGTAAATTGGCACAGTCTCTCCTTCATACAGGCCGATTTGGCGAGTATTGAAGAGCCTATCCGATCGCCCCACAGTTCTGAATTCAAAAATCCCTGAGCGTTCCTGAAAAAATCTGCGTTTCTCGGGGAAAAACAGTGAGAAGCGCGTAAGGTTGACTTGTTGGTCATCAGCTTCAACCTGAGCAAAATCTGTGTTTACAGTCAAGTCCAGAGTCAAGTTATCTGTGATATTGTATTTCAGGTCACCACCTATATCTCTGGTCCAGCTTGATTGCTGATTATATTCAGATTCATCGTCGGAAAGATCTGAATACTGCTCCCTTCCACTTGCAACATAGGGAGTGATATAGAAAGGACGACCGGTGTTTACTCCACGTAATTGGATGCTCCGAAATTTACTCGGTTTGGCATAAGCCAAATCCCAATTGGGGGGTGTTGCGGGGAACTCGTGAATTTCATTTTTTCTGGAAATCCTGCGCGTCGCTGACATTCCCATCTCTACCAGACCATCAGCGGACTGAAAACCCAAACTGGTAAAGGGGATACGCACTTCAACGGACCATCCGGAATCAGTGATTTTTGTGGCAGCATCCCAGAAGGTATTCCAGCTCATATTCACGACCGTGTTAAAGGGGTTAGGGCCACTGCTATTCAGATCGTTTGAGATCGACATATCGATTCGAACAGCGTTGGGCGTAACAGCGAACCATAGCGCATTTTGTCGATCGTTGAAGGTGTCTAGGATGAGGGCTATTGTGTCATCTCCACTGTATCGATCTCTATACATTGAATTTGCGCGGATCTCATCGGGATTGCTGTCATAAAGCATTCCTCCCATGTACAGATGTTGGTCATCATAGGCGACGCGAATAACTGTCTTCTCAGACATTTCTCCCATAAAAATGGGGCTATACATGACAACGGGTAGTGAGTCTATTTCGGCCCAGGCCGGCTCGTTCATAAAGCCATCTATCTGGATTGGGCCTGCCAATCTTGGTAAGATCAGAGGTGTAGAATCCGTTTCAAGAGATTGCGCCCAGGTTTGTAACGGTATGATGTAGAACAAGGTGTTCCCGATCATTACGATCCACAAGATCAAGCGCAATTTTGGAAAATACATTGAGATCCAGTGTCTTGCAGAGAATTCTAAGCCATTGAAATTCTTCGCCTGTTGACGCAAATCTATTCTATGGATCGTATTAGCTCAAATAGTCAATGAGTGAAGACCCAAGTTAAAGTTTTACAATACAGAATAGGGATAGCAGAGATTGAGAGAAAGAAGAGTAGATGTTTCGGAGATAGAACTAAGATGCACTCAGGGGATATTCTTTGCAAGTATTTTCGGTGGTAGGAAGTCCTCGGGTTTTTTATTCCCGCCAAACAATTCGCATTTCATTGTCTAGGGACCATATTGATGGACCAATATACATCAATGCATCTCCTTCTCCCATGAATTTAATATTGATGGAATGCCTGAGAAATAAAATGGAGTACAACAGGTAAGCTTTCCCTCCAATACGTCCATGTATGCCCCCCGTTTCGGATACGAAACTCGTGAGGGATATTACGTTTCCGAAGCTCTATATGTGCAAGCGAATTACCCTCGTAGAGAAAGTCATCATCTCCGCAATCAATGAACCAGCGTACGGATTTAATATCACTTGCTGGTAGTGACTTGATCAGTTCTACGGCATTATGTCGCTTAACGTATTCCTCAATTTCTTGATCGGAGATATCCGACAAATCATTGCCCCAGCGCTCCATGGTTGATCTGTAGTTCTGAGCTGTACTTGGGCCAACCCAGGCACTTAGCGGTGCAGCAGATGAGAACAGATCAGGGCGGCGAAGTGCGTAGATGAATGAACCTCCGCCTCCCATTGAGAGTCCCGCAACCGCACGGTAACGCTTTTCGGGTTTGATCCGAAATCGCTCTTCAACATAAGGAATCAGTTCTTCAAAAAAGAAGTCCTCATAGCGCCATGTATTGGTTACATCATTGAAATATCCACGGACTCCAGTGTTGGCGTCGGGCATTATGATTACCATTGGAGTTGCTTTACCCTCCCGGATGGCTTTATCTGCGATATGTTGAACTTCTCCAAATTGAACCCATCCAGTCTGGTCATCTCCAGATCCATGTAGAAGATAAAGTGCGGGATAGCTGCGCTCACTTGTGTGGTAGCCCGGAGGGAGGTAGACTGCAAATTTTCGTTCCATATCCAGGATTTCACTTTGCAATGTCAACTGATCATGTACGGTACTATGTTGAGCGTGTGAACTTTGTGGTACAAGTAGAAGCAATAGCAATAGTGGTACAATATTTTTTGCAGATGTTTTTACGAACATGTAATCAAGGCTGTACTTTCCCGGACCGATGAGGAATTTACCCGCGCAGACAAACAAATTCTTGAAAGCGTGGGATGGATCCCCTGATCCGGTGATCGTAAGTGTGAGTGTAGCTACGAGCATGGTAAATCCGAGCAGTGCGATTGCGGGGCGATAGAAAATTCCTAAAACCACGAAAACAGCTCCAATTGATTCGGCAAAAGCGGCAAGGAAGCCAAAAAATGTATGGCCAAAGCCAATTCCGAAGATCTCCATGGATGAACCAACCGAAGCCCACACTTCTGGGCCTCCAGTCAATTTTCCCCAGCCGTGGAAGATAATCATACCAAGTCCAAATCCAATTCGCAAGACGAGTAGGCCCAGATCAGTGTAACTGCTCAGTCGATTCCAAAGCATTATTGACCGAAATTCTGTTTGAGATTCCCAAGTTACGCATTGAGGCAATTTTTACATGGTTTCAGATATAAAGTCATGAGATGTTTTCTGGTATAATTGGATAGCCGAATCTTACGAAAAGTAATCAGGGGAGACACTAATTTACTTTGATAAGCAGTAAATTTCGAGACTTCAAAAAAAGGGCATGTCAAAGATTGGCAAATATCTTAATTTAATCTTGATATGTTTCTCATGACTAGCATCTTAAAGCTCAAGTATTTTATGTCTTTTCTTGCCTTCCTTCTTGATCCGATAATTGTGTGGATGTATTGTTTCCTGATTTTCACGGTTTTTATGTGGAGGCTTGTTCCCTTCCTCAGGGAAGCGGAAAAATTGCGAGTAAAGTTATGTGAAGCGACTGAAAAATTAAATGATTTTGAGGGAGAAAAAGGATTTTCAGAGCAGTTTGAACAATATCATGCGTATGCGAGAATTAAATTCGGACGAGCTTGGGAAGAGTTTGTAGAGATGTTAATTTTCCCATCCCCCGGCTCTGACGATCCGATTCGTAACACCAGCGAGGTTTCGAAGTATCTGAGTGAAGCTACCATCATTTCTCCAAAAGTACCTTTTCGGATTCTTCATTCTGTTCCAAATTTACTGATGGGTCTAGGAATTTTAGGAACATTTTTAGGTCTTGCCGTAGGGGTTGGCACCGCCAATACCGGCCTATCTTCTGGCGTTCCTAGTGAAATCACTGCATCTCTCGAGCAATTATTATCCGGTGCCTCATTAGCATTTATTTCTTCCATAGTTGGGATTTTTCTATCCATTCTATTTCTTATGATTGAGCGAAGTAAATCCCAAAAACTCCAATCTGAACTACGTAAATGGATCGATGGACTCGAAAAACGCTTGCGTCTTGTCACCGCGCCGAGTATTGCGCTTGATCAATTGGAGGAGGCTCGACTTGCGACACGACAATTAGTAAGTTTCAACACTGAATTGGTATTTTCAATTGAGCAGGCGCTCGAAGATAAGGTTGCAGGCCGCCTTGTACCGCAGCTCGAGCGCGTAGTAGAATCAATTGAAGGGCTCCGGTCAGATCGGACAACTGACGCTGAACATATAATTGAACGCTCCATGAACCAATTTACCGAGGTTATGAAAAGGCAGACAGGATCCCAGTTTGAAGAGATGGCATCGATAGTTGATAACTTGAACAATTCTCTCAAAGATGCTTCCCATTATTTTGCCCAAACTCAACATGACCTCCGTGACACGCTAGACTCTGTCATCACAAATATGAAGACATCATTGGACACGAGCACGACTTCAATATCTGAAACTTTACATCAGTCTGTGGATAGTGTTGCGAGTATCGTCACAAGTGCATCCAAGAAGATGACAGACGAAATGATAACAACTAACCGTGTCGCCGCCGAGGAATTACGAACTACCATCGATCGTCTCATAAAAGATCTTGCAACGACTAGTATCGATGCTGCCTCTCAAATCACCAGCTCCCTGCACGGTTTGGAAGAAGCCTCAGAAATTCTTGGTCGATCTACAAAGCAGAGCGAAAGAATATTGGAGAGCATGACTAGTTTTGTAGGGCAATTGAATACCCTGAGAAACACTATATCTTCTTCACATCAGCAAATGACTATCCTGTCTGAACGATTGGAATGCTCTGCGCGAGATGTTCAGATTTCTAGTAATAGATCTGCTGATACGCTGGAGCAGACTAGTGAAGCGGTAGAGCGTATGGGTGCATTGATTCAGGCGCTTGAGAAGAACCAGAGATCTATCACTACTACTTGGGCTCAATATCAGGATCGTTTTGAAGATATTGATAGTTCCCTTGCTCGTGTGTTTGAACAGATTGATGAAGGCCTGATACGATATTGTAAACAGGTCGATCAGTTTGCTTCTACTCTTGATCGGACAGCAGCCAATGCTATTAAGAATCTGGCCGGTGCTATCAGCGAATTCAATGAATCTATTGAAGAGTTGATTCCACGTCTGCCTAGTAGTACCAATAAGCCCACATGGTGACCTAAAAGGGCTGGTTCCATATCTTTTAGTACTATGATTAGTCAGTCAAAAGAACTCTCCGACATCGGTCAAGGAGATCAGAATTATCTCGCTAGCATCAGTGATGTTATGGCAGCATTGATCTTTGTATTTATCATCATGTTGGCCTTGTTTGCCTATAAGTTATCGAACGTCACAGAGGAACAAACCATAGTTACTGAAAGGTTGACTGCCAGTGACGAAACACGCGAACACATTCTTGGGGAAATCGCCAAACGACTAGAAGAATTTGGTATGAATGTTGAAGTTCTGCAAGAGCAGGGTGTACTTCGTTTGTCAAAGAACGCAATTAATTTTCCTTCTGGAAGTGAAATTCCGATTCCCGACCATCAATTTAACGTTGGACGGCTGGCTCAGGCTCTCGCCGAAGTAGTGCCTTGCTATGTTTCATCACACAGGGAAGCTCTGATTGCAGGGTTAGATATGGAATTTACAGAGACTGACACTGAAAGCGTACCCTCGTACTGTCTTTCAGCTACCAGAATTTTGACATATAACTGTGAGGCACAGAAACATCCATGGCTACTAGAAACTCTGCTTATTGAAGGGCACACAGACAGAGTTCCCGTAATAGGTGACAGGCGTTTTCAAGATAATCTCGAATTGTCGTCTATGCGCGCTGCTACCGTATATCGCATGATTGCGGCATGCGAACCCCGTATTGAACGTATGCGCAATTCTGAGAACGTTCCTGTTCTTAGTACGAGTGGATATGGATTCACACGACCAGCGACCCGCGATTCTGGGATGGCCGACTACAACAGACGTATTGATCTTAGATTGTTACTAGAACCTCCAGTAGACATTTTTTCTTCTCCCGAATCGAATTTCCAAGAAAAATTTAGGCGGCGAATTGGTGAGGAATCTCAATGAGTAAGAAATCTCTAAGAGATTCTTTATCCCGCTGGAATGTAGTAGGTAATTCTCGACATACGTTAGAACCAAGTCACACTCTTAGGGCATCTGCCGAGATTACAAGAGTTTTGGGTGATGAACGATACAGAAAACCAGCGGATTATGATTTAAGCTCCCTTTATCAGAGGATTAGCCAGGCGTGGCAACGTTATCATTCACTTTCCGGATCCAATCAGATTGAGGGGAGCATGTTGGATTGGATCTCATTTTACGAACAGATCGTTTCCAAGCTACGTGTTCCCGTATCTCGTGACTTGCGAAGGATACCATGGATTCTTTTCTATTCACCCCACGAGAATACAGCATTACGGGGGCGGCCTAGATTTGAAAATTTCCTGGGTGCAGATGCATTGTTTCTGAAATGTTATACCCAATGGCTGTCTGAGTGTGGAAGTACAAGCTCAATTAAAACGCTTATGTGCGAGTTCCTTTATGTATACCCTATTGATCTACCCACGTTTGACAATCTGCGTGTGTATTTGCATAGCAGGATTGTGGGTGAAACTGTACAGAAGACAATTTCATTGCAAAAATGGCAGCAGAGATGTCAGCAATTTAACCTTTTAGAGATGAAAGGTGATTATTTGTTTATTAAAAATCTGGTATCATCCGAGGAAAGCGCACAAGAAATTTTATACCAATCGGGCTTTGAGGGTAGACTTGCGCGTAGCAATTTTCTCGAATCTGGGATTCATGTATATCTTCCAGAAATTTGTGAATTGTTGCGAAAGAATCACTTAGGATCTGCTCAGTTTGACCGGCTGGCACAGATTCTTGAATACGAAGATGGCTTACGTTTTGATAATCGTTCCATGCGTCGAAAAATCGCATTATCTCTCCTAGAACCCTTTGTCGAAGAGAATTTCTCTCATGGAGTCAGAGATCATCTCAATTCCTTTTTTATGCGACATTATGGTGATCCTCGTCTTCCGTCTGGGAAGCCCAATTGGTCTGGCATACCGAGAAAATTCAGGCTCGTTGTCACGAGATGGCTGGCCCAGCATGCATTTGATGCTTTTTTTCGGCTTATCGAAGAAACAGCGCTGGACTGTCACTGGTCTTATCGGCAAAAATTCTGGCAAGCATATTTTGATAATAATGTCATTTATGATGCTTGGTTTGTATTAGGATCTTCGGCGCTGGAAATAATCAGTTCTATGTCAGAGGATGGCGAATATTCGCACGGAATACTTCGAGGTGCGGGAAGAGAGCAATCTGTGCTACTGCTACGTATGCATGGAGCAACCGTTGCAGAATGGAGTCATAGTGGAGCTTGTCGAATTTGGCTTGATGGAAATAATTTTAGCCCTCAATTACATCGAGAAGATACTCCGTACTATGGCAGTGAATTGAGAAAAGGAGCAGATTTTGTACAACGGCATTTTAGTAGTAAGTACGGTGGATGGCAAGATCAGATTGCATTCTGGTTGGAAGAACACATGGACTTAGAAGTCAGTCGTGAAGAATATTTAGGAATTCGGAGAAATGTAAAACTTATTCAACCACAAAAAGAAATCTTAGATTTAACCAAATCTCGACAAGCCGATCTTAATCAAGGCAACCAGTCTGCGATTGTCACGCTAACATCGGCTGCGAAGCGTGGGAACGTGGAGGCACAGTACGATCTAGGCAGTGCCTACTGGACTGGTGAGGGTTTGAAACAAGATCATACAAAAGCCATCCACTGGTGGAGGAAAGCCGCGAAGCAGGGACATACTGAGGCTAGATATCGTCTGGGGCAATTCAGGCGCGGGAAGCCCCCACGGGTACTGAAGGAACGTGGTACACAAAAGCAATCTCGACAAGCCGATCTTAATCAAGGCAACCAGTCTGCGATTGTCACGCTAACATCGGCTGCGAAGCGTGGGAACGTGGAGGCACAGTACGATCTAGGCAGTGCCTACTGGACTGGTGAGGGTTTGAAACAAGATCATACAAAAGCCATCCACTGGTGGAGGAAAGCCGCGAAGCAGGGACATACTGAGGCTAGATATCGTCTGGGGCAATTCAGGCGCGGGAAGCCCCCACGGGTACTGAAGGAACGTGGTACACAAAAGCAATCTCGACAAGCCGATCTTAATCAAGGCAACCAGTCTGCGATTGTCACGCTAACATCGGCTGCGAAGCGTGGGAACGTGGAGGCACAGTA
>JAPOTE010000077.1 GCA_026709335.1 Bacteroidota bacterium
GATCAAAACCATCGGAAGAGGATACAGAAGGTTTGAAAACTTCAGAGTCGCAATTCTCTTCTTCTGCGGAGGTCTAGATCTCAAACCACACAAAGCCCAGTAGAACCAATGCAATTTGTTTTACAGCTAAGGACAAAACGCTCACTACAGAGGTATCTAATTGTCGCCGGATGCCTGCGTGACTCTCATTGTACAATCGATCACAATCAACATGGTTGCAATAAATTTCTTCAGTGGCAGGTCTATAAGTTTTGGAGTTTGTTTAACGAAGAAAAGTTTCCTCACACAAACCACCCTCTTCCTTACATGTACAATCAACATCTATTTCTATGGACTGAACTAAGTCCCACAAATCAGTTGCTGGTCCGTTGACATCAGGCTTAACCACCAAAGATTCAATAAACAGCGGCATACCACCTGACTGTGTGCCTGCACCCAAATTTCATCTGTAGGGGTTTTGCAAGAGATTCCCCCTTATCTGTGAAACCTTTCACCTATAGCCGCGTACAGCACAAGATTGGGGATGATCAGGCTTCGACGAATTGCACGCACAACAAGTTGCATGTCGAGCTATTCTGACTTGAGCTCGTAAATCACGTCAGAAAACCTGTAACTGCGAACGATTATTCGTACGCGATGGCGGCATAGACCGCTGTCTGTCTCCTATGTCGCCCGCTCACAGGCGGCATAGCAGGCATCGCCAAGTGTGAGCACCCTATCAAGGATTCTGGCTAGATCCGCGATAGTTTGTAGAGTTCTATAAAGTTTGGTTAGAAGCCCTTGCCGACGACAGGATTCGGTTGCACGCCAAAGTTTCGGCAAGCTACTAAAGTGTAACCTACGCATGTAGACGCTTGTCTGTCCGACCTTTCGGACCCGGGTTCGATTCCCGGCATCTCCACTGTGCTACGCCTGCGTCTAGGTGCAGGCGTAGCTGTTTTCGGTGAACGATATTTCGTGAATCAAACTTAGTTTTTGATCAACAACCTGTTCGCAGGAAAGCATAATTTCGCAACCTGGGTTTGGTTTCTCAGATAAAGCGTGCCGCAAAGAAAGTATTTGCAAACAAACCACATACAAGTGTTTTATTCCGAAAACCAAATTGAGCACGACCGCGACTTGAGCACCACTGTGCACGTGACCGTCAAGATTCGATCAGGATCCTATGAGAAATTCCTCGATACTTTATTTGGATTCTCAACGAAAGGTTGAGAATTTTGATCAACGCATGATCGACCGAAATGACGAGGAGAGTGGGCTTTCAGAATGGTTTCCTACTGTATCCGGGCTCTCAGGACCATCATCTGCCGTCTCATCAGTTCCACAAAATCGATTAAATGCGCCCACTAAATCTATTGCGATTGCTTCAGCGCTTCGCCCCTCAATGTGTCTGCGCTCAATGACAAACATTACCTCACCTCCCTTGATCAAAGCCATAAAAGGGGACGATGGAGGAATCCCGATCATAAGAGCACGTGCAGAAGCGGTTGCATCTAAATCCTGCCCAGCAAATACCGTCACAATCCGATCGGGTTGCGTTTCATTCTGCATAGCCAATCCAACAGCAGGACGCGCCATTCCTGCTGCACACCCACACACAGAATTGACAACCAAAAGCATAGTCTGGTCGGATTTCATATCAAACGCTTCCGTTACCTCCTCTGCTGTTCGCAACTCCTCAACTCCTAGTCGAGTGAGGTCATCGCGCATTGGAGATACAAGATGTTCTGGATAAGGCATAGTATCTTAAATAGATTATTTGAACCGATTTGACCGAGTATGTGTACTATTTAAGGGGAAATTTGATCCCGAAAATTCATGGATGTACCTTCCATCATATCTACCATGCGTTTATATACTACTTTGATCTGTGTCATATGCCTTACAGGCTGTTCTCAGACTCAGCAACTTAATACTCCCTCATCACGTCCTACAACACTTATAGCAACGAACTCTGCCCCTGCCACATCTATTGCTACCGTTGAATCAGAATTACGCACTTTTGCAGAAACATGGAAAGGCGTTCCACATTTAGACGGAGGAAACTCCAGATCCGGAATAGATGCACCAGGGCTTGTGATGGTGATTGCTGATCAGGTACTTGGCCTATCCCTGCCACATTCCACGGCTCGGCAACTGGGGTTCGGGGAAGAGATTCAACGTACCGCCTTGGTGCCAGGGGATATTTTGTTTTTCCGGCCTACAAGTATGCCGAGACATGTGGGGGTTTATCTCGGATCCCAAGAATTTTTGCATGCCTGGCCAGGTGAAGGGGTATCCATTGCACGTCTGGATGAATCATATTGGAATGGAGCCTACTGGATTGGAAGACGAGTTTTGGGGATTCAGATCTCGGAAACCGATATAGATACTACATCAGAAGATCCTCAAACCCGCCCCTCAAAGCGGCGTGTGGGCTGGTAGGAATCACTTACTCATTAACATATCCGAATGCCTGTTTACCTTACTCAAAAAGCCCTCGACAAACTCAAAGCAGATATCCATCATGCACGAACGGTGGAGCGTAAACGCATCTCAAATGATATTGCCGAAGCGCGTGCCCATGGCGATCTGTCTGAAAATGCAGAATACGATGCTGCAAAAGATGCCCAAGGAAAACTTGAGGCTCGAATTGCCCAGATGGAAAATACGCTGGCGGAGGCCAGAGTTCTGGACGAAGATGATGTGGACACTACAAAAATTCGCATTCTGTCAACTGTTCGTTACGTGAACTCTAAGACCGGGATGGAAAAGGTCGTCACACTGGTATCCGCACCAGAAGCGGATGTATCTCAGGGACGCATCCCAATTACTAGCCCCATTGGTAAGGGGCTTCTTGGGAAAGCCGTAGGCGAAGAAGCCATCATTCATGTTCCTGCGGGAGAATTGCATGTAAAGATTCTGGAAATTACTCGCGATGGTCACGGTTGACCTGCGTAGTGATACGGTAACACGTCCATCGGCGGAAATGAGACGTGCTATGGCAGAAGCCGAAGTGGGGGACGACGTTTTCGGAGAAGATCCGACAACCAGAGCCCTGCAGGATACAATTGCTGACCTACTCGGCAAAGAGGCTGCCCTCTTTATCCCCTCGGGAATGATGGGAAATCAATTAGGAATTCATACGCAGACAAATCCGGGCGACGAGGTTATTGTTGAACATAAAAGCCATATCTTCAATTATGAATCTGGTGCAGCCAGCAGTTTGTGTGGAGTTACATTGCACGTAATCCACGGAGAGAATGGCCGATTCAACAGAGAACAATTCATGAGTGCTCTGCGACATGGAGCATATTGGGAATCGAACTCCTCACTTCTCTGTCTCGAAAATACACTCAATATTGCAGGAGGATTACTGTACCCGATTGAGGAACTGAAACGGTTGGCGGAGTGTGCACACGATCATGGACTCTCGTGCCACCTTGACGGTGCGAGATTATGGAATGCTTCAGTTGTCACAGGCATTGCAATGAATGAGTTTGCTGCACCCTTTGATACGGTGACAGTATGCCTCTCTAAGGGGTTAGGGGCACCGGTCGGATCCGTGCTGGCGAGCACCGAACAAATTATTCAAAAAGCTCATCGACGTAGAAAAGAACTGGGGGCGGGAATGCGTCAATCAGGAATTCTGGCTGCCGCCGGCCTCTATGCGATTGAGCACCACCTAGCTGATCTAAAACAGGATCATTTTCATGCGCAACGCCTGGCTGAGGGGTTGCAACAAATCCATTCTCTGCACGTCTTGCATCCAGAAACCAATATTGTTCTGATCCATCTTCTGGAGCCATCAATTTCAACAGATACCCTGTTGAAGCGAATACAGGCCCAAGGCACGGCCATGGTTGCCGTGGGATCAAACACAATCCGAGCTACCGTTCACAGAGATATCAGCACCACAGATATTGACACAGCAATTCAGGCTGTTGAGTATGCACTCAGCGCACCGTAACCAGAAGTGGCGGCAGTTTATTACTTGCTGCCTCCAGGATATCACCTCTTCCAACTGGCCCGACTCCCTCGGGTGTGCCGGTATAAAGGAGATCGCCTCGCTCTAACGTGAATATTTGAGAACAGTACGAGATCAATTGTGCAACAGAAAAAATCATGTCCCTAGTATATCCGTCCTGTGTGACACCGCCGTTCACTTTCAACGTCAGCGTCAGCGCTTGCGGATCTCCCACCTCAGCGGCAGGGATCAAATTTCCGAGTGGGGCAAAAGTGTCAAATCCTTTACAGATACTCCATGGATTTCCTTTCTTCTTTGCTTCAAGTTGTAAATCTCGAGCCGTCATATCGAGGCCTATAGCATACGCAGCGACATGTTTCAAAGCGGTTTTTACCGGAATATTCCGCCCCTCTTGCCCAATCATGGCAACCAGTTCCACCTCATGATGCACATCTGAAGACATTCTGGGAAGCAGTATGGATTCCGGTTCACGTATAATTGCGGTAGGAGGCTTAAGAAATATCATCGGCTTCTTTGGGATCGATGAGTTCATTTCTGCCGCGTGTTTGGCATAGTTGCGTCCGATGCACAGTATCTTGCCAATGTGTAAATTCTCTTTCGTGGATGGATCAATCAGAATCATTCATTCAATATTAGAATTAGGAAACCTATTCTATGTTCAATCATATTATTGGGCTACCGAAAAAATAATGCGCCCAGATAACGCTTAATCAAGGTTCATGTTTGCAATTGTCAATATCAGCGGGAAGCAATATCGTGTTGCGAAAGAAGATACGCTTTTTATTCCCTATAAGGCTGAGGCCGAGGAGGGAGATACGCTTCATTTTGAAGAAGTACTCCTCATTTCTGACGAGGAAGATGTGAAAATTGGAAAACCTCATGTTGCCGGCGCACATGTTGCCGGCGAGGTCATTCAACATGTCAGAGGAGATAAAATTATTGTTTTCAAGAAAAAACGCCGCAAGCGCTACAAAGTAAAACGGGGGCATCGGCAACGATACACAAAAATTCGAATTTCATCACTCTCCGCAGGAGAGTAAGACAACGTAACTATGGCACATAAGAAAGGACTCGGCTCCACTAAAAATGGCCGCGATTCTCAACCCAAGATGCTCGGTGTCAAGGTTTATGCAGGCCAGCATATTTCGGCGGGAGGCATTATCGTGAGGCAGCGCGGCACGCAAATTCATCCAGGCTTAAACGTTGGCCGTGGTGGGGATGACACATTGTTTGCTCGTGCAGAGGGAACAGTACGCTATGCCCGTGGGCGCAAAGATCGAAAGATCGTTCATGTTGACCCCATTGTGATAGCCTGATTTTCGAAGATCTTCCAGTATCTTGTATAGACTTTAAGTGTAATCCGGCACTATGGGCACAATGACTCGCATGCGGGAAAACACAGGGGTGGTCCTGTGGGTTCTCGTCGCCTCCTTCGGCCTCCTCTGGGTTCTTCAGGACTCCGGTGTGTTTGACACGATCGGTACAGATCCCCTTGGAAAAGTAATTATCGTGGATGGGGATCCCATTACCCGGGACATATATAGTCAGCAACTGGAGGCACAACTTGAACAAATTCGGCGAACTAACAATGGAACTGTCCTTCCACAGCAGCTTGAAATTGAACGTGAACGAGCTTTCAATGCTCTTGTAGATAACAAGCTGCGTGAGCAATTAATGGATGACATCGGGGTCACAGTCAGTGACAATGAAGTGCGGGAGCTGATTATAGGCGACAATCCTCACTGGATCGTGAGACAGAATTTCTCGGATGGACAAGGTGGAATTAATCAGGCACTTCTCCAGAATGTGATTGATGATCCCGGTCAAGCTCAGGCCTTGCTACAGCTGGAGCAATTTATCCGGGTAACTCGTCGAGAACAACGATTAAACCAACTCCTGGAAGCCTCTGTACGAGTTTCTCCCTCCGAGGCAAGAGCCGTATGGAATCTTGACCAGAAATTTTCAGATGCCGAATTTTTCTTTTTGCGATATGCGGATGTTCCTGATTCTCTCGTTTCAGTGACGGACCGTGATGTAAATCGATACTATTCAGACAATCGTGATGATTATGCACGAGATAGGTTATACTCCGTGCAGATTGCTTCACTCTCACGATTGCCATCGCAGGAAGATACACTTGCAATCAGACAGGAGATTGAACGACTGCGCCAAGAATTTGCAGAAACAGATAATGATTCGCTGTTTCTTGTCCAGTCCGCTAGTGAGGTGAATTGGTCAGACAATTTTGTTGGTGCCTCAACGCTAAACCCCGAAGTACTTGAAGTGCTCTTTGAACAGAACTCGACCCCTGAAGCAGGCAATATGGTGGGGCCCATTATTGTGAACAATCAAGTGCAATTGATCAAGGTTGCCAATACACGCCCGGCAGAAGAAGATCATGTCCGCGCTCGGCATATCCTCGTGAATGCCGACGATGACCCTGCCGCAGCACGCGCTTCTATACTTGACGCTCGCCGGAGGATTCAATCAGGCGAAAATTTTGCTGATGTGGCCATGGAAATGAGCGACGATCCAGGCAGTGGCTCCAATGGTGGAGATTTGGGGTGGTTTGGACCTGGTCGAATGGTAGAACCTTTTGAGGACGCCGCTTTTGGAGCAGCCATTGGAACCCTTATCGGCCCCATTGAATCAGATTTTGGATTTCACCTAATTGAAGTCACACATCGGGCGCCCGTCGATGTTCAGTTATCTCGCCTCGGATACTCAATCGGAGTGTCTGTTGCTACGCTCAGTAGTATTCAGGATTCCCTTGAAGACTTGCGCTTTTATGCCGAAGAGGAGGGAGACTTTATCAGTGAGGCCGAGCGGCGTGGTATCGAAATTCAATCGCTTCAAATCCAGGATGGGCAAACCGTAATCCCAGGGTTTGGCCAGAGCTACTCGGTTGAGGCATTTTTACGTGATTCAGACACCGATGACATTAGCCCCGTGATTGAATTGAATGAAGCTGCGCTCGTCGTCCACGTGGTTGAGATTGAACCGGCTGGATACGAGCCGCTTGAGATCATTGAATCTCAAGTAAGACAGCTTGCAACTTTGGCCAAGAAGCGCGAATACCAGGTCAGTCAATTGCAATCTGCTTATGCAGTCAATGGATTTGACGGACTGGCCGATGTTCTTGGCTTCTCCCCGCAGACAGTTTCTGACATATCATTTAATAATCCAATCATTAGCGGATTGGGCCGAGATTACCAATTAATCGGGGCAGCCTTAGCATTAGATGTCGGGGAAGATTCCGGGGTGTTGGTTGGAGAAAATGGAGCTTATGTGATCCGTACTACCTACATTTCGGATCCCGTGGAGATTCCGGACGATGAACTTGAGAATTTACTGGATGATCTGGCCAGAGATCAGCAGAATGCGGTTGTTCAGGACTGGATCAGTTCATTGCGCGAGTCCGCCAAAATTGAAGATCTGAGAACGGATCTGTTGCCCCTGCAATAATTCCAACTTGCAGATGATTTCTGTCCTGCGTAGCAAGTGACGTAGGCAACAATCTACAAGACAAAGTATAAATTTCGATCACTCCCCTCTCTGCTTTGGCCAATCCGACTAGGGGAAGAACAGAATTCTGACCCGTTTCTCCAGAGTCCGTGGCTGCTTCAAGGTTTCATCGTGAACCAACAAATGTACCCCATAAAGCCTCGCACCGGCAATGTACTCCCGAAATTGCTCGCCAGAGATGAAATTGGCGCACCGGATTGGAAGCTGAATTGCGTTTAACCCGGGAGTCAAGAAGTACAACCTCATCAAGCTAAATCCATACATATATGCAATTCTTCTGATTGGGCTGGAACACCTCGAAACGTTAATCATGGTAGGCTGCTGGCACTACTCCGAAGGAATGTAGACGTACAGATTTATGGCAGTAAGAGATGAATACTGCCCATCTGAAGGAGGAGACTCAGGACAATTGCATTCACCAAAATTAACCCAAAGTAATTCCGGCTCATTCACAGCGGAAAACGCGAATAGATCATCCTTGCTTTTCGTGTAAATATCAAAAATTCTGTACCACTGAATACCCGTTGTTCAATGGAAGTATACAAAATCTTTTGCCTTGAGCACTATATTTTCCTAAGGGCTTGATCGAGATCTTCAATTAGATCGTTTACATCTTCAATCCCAACTGATATTCGAACTAATCCGTCACACACTCCCAAGTCCTCACGCTCTTCAACTGTAAGAGCACCATGAGACATAGTTGCCGGATGTCCAATCAGACTTTCTACTCCGCCAAGACTTTCTGCAAATGTGAACACCTTCAATGCATACAGAATCCTCCTCGTTTCCTGTGATGAAGATGTCCTAAAAACTGCCGACATCATTCCGCCAAAATCTTTCATTTGTTTTTTTGCCACAGTATATCCGGGATTCGACTCAAGTCCAGGGTAATTCACATGGACTATTTTGGGGTGATGATCAAGAAAATCTGCAATTTTTCGCGCATTCGCACAGTGACGCTCCATACGAACATGAAGCGTCTTTACACCTCGACATACCAGAAAACAATCCATTGGCCCAGGAATCGCTCCAACACATTTCACCTGAAAACGTAAATGATCTGCCCACTCTTCATTATTGGTGCACACAAACCCACCAATAAGATCTGAATGACCACCAAGATATTTTGTCGTTGAATGAAGAACTACATCTGCACCCAGTGCGAGTGGTTGCTGCAGATATGGTGATGCAAATGTGTTATCCACGACCAAAGTCGCACCTGCTGAATGAGCACATTCAGCAATTTCTGAAATATTAACAATCCTGATCAAAGGATTCGTAGGGGATTCAATCCAAATCACCTTGGTTTGAGGTGTTAACGCTTCTTCTAAAGCATCAATGTTATTGGGATCTACGAAGATAACCTGAATGCCCATAGGGGCCAGTACTTCCTTCAAATAGCGATAATTCCCACCGTATATATCTCTGGAGGCAATAATATGATCTCCGGGGCGCAATGCACGCAGGATCCCGTCTGTAGCTGACATTCCAGATGCAAAAGCAACTCCATGCTTTGCATCTTCAAGACTTGCAAGATTCTGCTCAAGTATAATTCTGGTTGGATTTGAAGCTCGCCCATACTCATAAGAGGAGTTTTTTTCCTCAGACTGCTGCTTGAAGGTAGATGTCTGGTAGATCGGCGGCATAATTGAACCAGTGGGCTGATCTGGATTCTGACCGGTATGTAAAGCCCTCGTTGCAAAACGCATACTGATAGATATATATATGGATATGGCTAGATCTAAATGGATCAAGAACTACTGCCTTGCACAGATATTGGCCTCTTCTGCACGAGATCTCTGATTGGTCTGTGCGTAGGCAAGGTATAGCGCATGGCAAACCCCACTGATGTCTGCCAGATCTTTTTCCAGCAGATCTTTGGCAGATTCCAGATGAGTGATGGCCCGTCCAAATAATTCAGTTTTTGATTGTTCCAAAATCAATTTTCGGTTCTCCAGTCGAGCAATTTCCTGTGCTGCAAGCCCTCCAGTATTCCCCTGTAATGAATCTTCAACTGCTTTATACTGATGATCCACATAAACACCATGATTCACATAAGCCGCTCCAAGGTTAAAAAGTGCATTCACATAGGAAGAGTCTAATCTTACCGCCTTCTGAAGAAGTTCAATTGCACCTTCATAGTCCTCCCGCTTTAACAGCAAGGTTCCATAGTTGTACAGATAGATTTGGTTGTCCTGCTCCTCGGACAGGATTTGCTCGAAAAAAGGAAGTGCTTCCTCGGTCATCTCCGATACTGCATATGCATTCAGCAATAACTTTCGAATTTCTTCATCTTCTGGATAAAGCTTTCTTGCAAGTTCAAGGCTCCTGATCATTTGACTTTGATAGATTGGCTGTGCTTCGGGATCTGCCAACTCAAGTGCCATCAACTCGTAGGTTCGTGCCAAATAAATAAATAATTCACGATCTGTATGCCCCAAGGCAATCGCCGCTTCATATGCATCGGCGGCATCCTGTGCTTCCCCTGCACCATAGTAAGCATGAGCTTCATTGATGAGAGCACTCACAGAATCTGGAATCATCATGGATGCATTCCGGAAGTGACGTGCAGCCATCTTAAATCGGTCTGAACGTTCGCGTCCCCCGAGCTGATCTGCATCCCTGTATACCTCCATGGCTAAAACAAACTCATTTGAATATAAAGTAGATCGTTGCCTTGTCACATGTGGAAGATACTGCGGATCCAGCGCCACAGCCTGAGCATAGGAACTGGCCAACTCTCCTATGTAGCCGGCTCGTTCATCATCATCGGATATCTGGGATAGCATCTCAGATATTATATCTCCTTTCAGAACCAGTGCCTCTGCGCTGCCCGGTTCAGTCTCCAAAGCTTCGTTAATATTGTCAAGTGCACGTTGATAGTTTTTATTGCGTAAATCAAGCCTCGCTCCTTCAATATTTGGATTACTTGCACAGCCAGCAGCTACTACAAGAACGAATACCACAAATAACCAGCTTAAAGTTGGAAATAGACGTTTCATGATTAAGTTTTTTATTGTATCACCTATTCTTGCACTACGTAGGCAAGTCATATCTAGTTTCTTTGATCAGGAAATTTATCAAACGTGCCGTAAAATCAAGTCTTTTCAGGGCAGAGAGCCGTCACAGTTTCATAGATCCACGATAAACGGTTTCAGCTGGCCCTTCCAAAAATATGCGATTACCTTTCAATCCTACCGTCAGAATCCCTCCTGGCATCTTCACTTTGCAGACATCTACAGTAATGATTCCAGAATGATGTGCAGCCACTACACTTGCGATAGCCCCTGTTCCACAAGCTAGTGTCTCTTCTTCAACTCCCTTTTCATAGGTCCGAACATGTAAATACTTTTCTCCCGAATTGGATACCATTGATACAAAGTTGATATTCGCCCCTTCGGGCCCAAGTCCGGGATCATTCCGAAATCGTGGCCCCCAGTGCTCCACTGGCAGTTGATCCACATCCGACACGAAGCATACGATATGCTGAGTTCCTGGCCAAAGATAATGTACGGATTGGATTTCGGCTGGAACTTCAGACTGTAGTACGATCGAGTTGTTGTAATTGAGGGGGAAATCCTGGTAGATACGCACAGGACCCTCTTCAGAAATATGTACTTCACAGATTCCCGAAGAGGTCTGCATGTTCGCAACATCCTTGCAGAGCCCAGTCTTGAACGCAAACTTGGCTAGACAGCGAGCCCCGTTACCACACATTGTACCTTCGCTTCCATCTGCATTGATATAAATCATCCGATAATCTGCATCAGGCAATTCCGCGGCTGCAAGAGCCAGAAGACCATCTGCTCCTATACCGGTTCTCCTCGGACATGCTTTTTTTGCAAGTGACGAGAGCTCCGAATCTGAAAATCCATAAAAACGGTTGTCCAACACGATAAAATCATTCCCCGCACCACTCATCTTCACAAATTCAATAATCAGTGCACGGCTCATCTTGACACCTTTATCAAAATAATTGGTTAAATTCGTGAATCCCGAATCTGGACTAGACTAAACAATTGGCAGAAACAACACTTACGCTTGACCACGCTGACCCTCTTTTACTGTTTGGCACGCATGACGTGCACTTGAAACGAATAGAGGCTGCCTTCCCAAATATCCAGATTATTGCACGGGGGAACCAAGTTCGACTTCAGGGACCCGGTTATGCCCTCGATTCGATCAAACATGCCTTTTCTGAGCTTGTATCCGTTGCAGGCCGAAATGGGGCTGTAACGGCGGGAGATCTCGACACGATTCTTGCAATGGCAACTGCCGTCCCACGTCAGTCAAGCAAGGGTGTCGGCAATGTCGTATTGTACACAGCCACAGGCGGGATGATCAAGACCAAAACTCCCGGCCAAGTCAAACTAGTTGAGGTCACACGAAAAGATGATGTCGTGTTTGCCATTGGCCCCGCTGGAACAGGAAAGACCTACATGGCCGTTGCACTGGCGGTGGCTGCGCTGAAAGCAAGACAGGTGAAACGCATTATTCTATGCCGCCCAGCAGTTGAGGCGGGAGAACATCTCGGATTTTTACCCGGAGATTTTCGCGACAAGATTGATCCTTACTTGCGTCCGCTCTACGATGCTCTAGAAGAATTTCTTCCAGCTGACAAGCTCTCTGCATACATGCAGGATCATGTCATCGAAATCGTTCCTATTGCCTTCATGAGAGGTCGTACTCTCAATTCATCGTATGTTATTCTTGATGAGGCTCAGAACGCAACCGCCATGCAAATGAAGATGTTTCTTACGCGCCTGGGCGTCAATAGCCGCACTATCATTACTGGTGATCTCACACAGATTGATCTTCAGAATCCTCAACAAAGTGGACTTCTCGAAGCGCAAGCGATTCTCAAGGAGATCAACGGTATCAGCTTTGTGTACTTCACCAAGATGGATGTAGTGCGCCATAGACTGGTTAAGGAGATCATCAATGCCTATGAGCGGAGCGAGCACTAACCCACCTGATTCCTCTCGTTTATTCTTCATATCAAACCCCACTATCCTGATTTTCAGGTTTCAGGAGAGATTTATCGAGAGCCTGGTCAAAATCAGTGAAGAGCACTCTTGAAACCTTTTCTCAACATCAGATGCCTCTGCTGCAACCCATGCTTTGCCCCGTCAATCTGCTTTATCGATGGTTCTACTGAGCTTTGTGTGGTTTAAGATCTAAACCTCCGCAGAAAAAGAAAATTGCGACTCTGAAGTTTTCAAACCTTCTGTATCCTCTTCCGATGGTTTTGATC
>JAPOTE010000038.1 GCA_026709335.1 Bacteroidota bacterium
GCCAATGCTGCTCCAACCACTATTTCTTGATCTGCTCCGACAAATTTCATATACCTGAACTTCCCCCCTAAAAACCCCGGATTAGTGGAATCCGGCGAGTTTTTCTTCACCACTGATCTTTGATTCGGGCTTCCTGGCGCCGATTTTTGTGGATTTTGCCTACAATTTGTCGAATTTCAGTCTCTTTAGTGCTTCAAAATGCCTGCCCATGTAATTCTGTGAAGTTATTTCTGTATTTTTGTGATTTATATGTTTTTTTGTTGTATATTTAAGCATTTTTGTACAATTCTATATATTTTTTCTGCCCATGTATATCGAAAAAATTCCCAACCGAAATTCCAAGCCGACCGTCCTCGTCCGCGAATCCAAATGGATCGATGGCAAATCCGTCAAATTCACCATCGCCAATATCACCAGGTTCTCCGAGGAGTTCAGAGAACAGATCCGGATTCTTGTCAAGGGAGGCACTGCCGTCAAGTCCATCAAAGAAGCCTTCGAGATTCGGAGCAATAAGCCCCATGGACATGTAGCGGCAGTCCTGGGGGTGATGAAGCAACTTGGGATGGCTGAACTCATTGCGCCCCGAAATTCGCGCTTTCGCCGGCTGGTTCTCGGCATGATTGCGGCCCGTGTCCTGGCCCCTGCCAGCAAACTGACCACCAGCGCGATGCTGGACGCACGCACGGCCCCCAATACGCTCAACGAAGAGCTTGGCCTTAAATGTGTGGATGAGGATGACCTCTATGATGCCATGGATGAGCTGGTTGCGCGCAAGGCGCAGATCGAGCGCCGGTTGGCCGACCGGCATCTCAGCGAGGGAGGGATGGTGCTCTATGATGTGAGCAGCAGTTACGTGGAAGGAGCGAAGATGAGGTTTGCCGCCTACGGCTATAACCGGGACGGAAAGAAAGGCAAGAAGCAGGTGGTCTACGGACTGATGACCGATCCGGAGGGGCGTCCGATCTCGGTGGATGTCTTTCGGGGCAACACCAAAGACACCGAGACGCTGGGAACGCAGATCACCAAAATTCAGGACATGTTTGGGTTGAAGCAGATGATTCTGGTGGGAGACCGGGGGATCTTGCAACAGAAGCAGATCACCAAGGAGGTCATGCCGGCGGGACTGGACTGGATTACGGGGATGCAGAAGAAAGAGATTCGTGTGGTCGTCGAGCAGGATGAGTTGCAGCTGAGTTTGTTTGATCAGCAGAACCTCATGGAGGTGCACAGCGACTTGTACCCGGACGAGCGTCTGGTTTTGTGCAGGAACCCGTTGCAGGCGGCAAAAAGCCACCGAACGCGGGAAGAATTATTGGTCAGGGTGGAGGCGAGGCTGGACAAGATCGTCGAGTCGGTTCACGGCGAGTCGCGTCGGTTGAAGGACAAGGGGAAGATTGGGGTTCGGGTCGGCAGAGTGTTTCAAAAGTACAAGATGAGAAAATTCTTTACATGGGAGATTGAGGAGGGATCTTTTTCGTATACGCGCAACACCGAAGCGATTCAGAGTGCGGAGCGTCTGGACGGCGTGTATGCGATCCGGTCGAGTTTGAAGCAACAGCCGGAGGAACTGGTGGCAGATTACAAGCGTCTTTCTTCGGTGGAGATCGCCTTTCGTACGATGAAGTCCATGTCGTTACAGATCCGTCCCATTCATCACCGCAAGCAAGAGCGGATCCTTGCGCATATCTTTTTGTGCATGCTGGCCTATTATGTGGAGTATCACCTGCGCCGGAAGCTGGCACCGTTGCTGTTTGCGGAGGAGGATCCCAAAAGAAAGAAGGCAGAGCGCAAGAGTATTGTAGAGCCGGCCAAACCATCGGCGAAGACGACAAAGAAAGTCCGAACCAAACGAACCGCAGACGGGCACAAGGCGAGGAGCTTTGAAGCGGTGATGGAAGAGTTGTCCGGGGTGTGTCGTGCGGTGGGAGTTCCGAAAATTGCGACCGATGATTCTCCCGAAGTGGCTCTGTACGAGAATCGCAAGCCCACGGAAATGAAGGCATTAAACCTCCTGGGGATCAAACTCTCTTAATCAAGCGGTTCTTCGAACCTGTTCGCGCCGGAAAACTATCTCTGGCAGCAGTCAATTTTTCAAAAAAAGCCTTGAATCCAGGAGAATTATTGTACCCTCAGGAAATCGAAAAGGGGGGAAGTTCAGGTATATATGGAATTTCGCTGTCGGAACATTGAACTTGTGTATTTTGATCTAATACTGATACAGCCAGCATCTCGCCGTCATCCGTAACTGACAATTAAGTGTATAGGGATTTCCATTATCTGAGTGGGTAAGAGCTTCGGACTGGAATTGAATGTTCAAGAGTGTTTTCTGTAACACAGCCAGTTCGTCTGTCAAGGAATCCCTTATTAGTCTGTTGATATGGAAGCAATATTCGTGCCATACCCTGTCTAGCAGGTTGATAGAAAGTTTTGAGGCCAAGGAGATTGATTGTTTGCAGGAGACTCGATCAATATTTCAATGATATTCAGTAACTCCGTATGATCCGTATGAGTTGAACGCTGGCCTCCGATATCCTGAAGCGTGCTGTAAAGCGAGGGATTTTATGCAGAAAACAGGAGAGAACAATCGAACATATTTGTGTCGATAAGCAGATACCGTGGCGAGTGTGTTAGGGAAAGGTAGGTGAAAAACCTATTCGGCTTAAAGCGTAGAATTGGAGCATCAGACTAACCGGTAAAACGTATAGGGTAGAAGCCTCTCAATATACAGTCGGATCAGACCTGTCAAAGTTCGTGCACAAGGATTTCGGAATAAAGAATAATTTGCCGATGCAATCTACTTCTATCTTGGAGGGCCAGATCTCTATCCAAAGGGATTCTAGGGACAGTCTGCCCACTCATAAAATTGAAGAGCCTGATTTCGTATGTCTTTACTACCTGCGTTGCCCAGTCTGGCAAGAAATGGAGAAACGGTTGGAAGCCCGGTCACCACTTCACACGATTTTCAGGATCCGTATTTAGGTTGGTACGGTTTGAATAAGGTGGCGGCGGGAAGGTTTGATCTATGCTGATCATCAGATTTTCATCCTCTTTCAGATCTGCAAGGAATCCTCCTACAACAAACAGGGCATTATGGGCTCCCTGTCCCCAATATGAAGATCGAAAACTCATTCGCCGGTCATTAAATCCCACCCATGCCCCGGTAACGAGTTCAGGGTGCATGAGGATAAACCAGCCATCAGCTCCTCTTTGTGTAGTACCAGTTTTCCCGGCAAAATCGTATCCATATAGGCCGTAACCATTTCGGATACGGATTCCGGTTCCATATGACATATTAATCACATCCCTGAGCATGTCTATAACAACAGAAGCAGTCTCCTCTGAAAGGACTTCTTTTTGTTTGGGTTGGTATTGGTAGAGTATTTGACCAGTCTCACTGACAATTCGAGTCACCATGACCGGGTCTGTCTGGATTCCTCGATTGGCAAATGTACTGTATGCATTTACAGCCTCGAGGAGGGTGACGTCGCTCGTTCCAAGTGCGAGAGAGGGAACCGGATCCAAGTCACTCTTGATTCCCATTAGGTTTGCAAAATCAGCTACATTCCGCGGGTTGATGTCATGAATAATTTGTGCAGTGACTGTATTCAATGAACGAGCTAGTCCTTCTCGCATGGTCATCTGTTCTCCAGAAGAGATATCTCCAAAATTCTGAGGGCTCCAAATTGTCCCGGTAACCTCATCCTTGTATTGAAAAACAGAATCAATGTACACGGACTCTGGAGAATAATCGCTATCTACGGCCCATGCATATGTGAATGGTTTGAAGATTGAACCAGGTTGTCGTTTGGCGACGCCCACATGATCATACCAATCGATCGAAAGATCACGTCCGCCGACCCATGCCTTGACGTGACCGTTTGAAGGATCCATTGCGACAAAGCCATTTTCTACGCGACTTTTTGCAGTTTTGAGCGAATCAATAAATGTAGAATTGTTTAGTAATTCGTCAAATGTATCCTCATCACTTTTGCCGTCATTGCGAAGGCTTCGATATCTGGCAGATTCTCTGATGTAACTATTCAGGAGAGTCGAGTTTCGTTCCCAAAACCATGCCCAGTGATTGTTGGGATCCGTGTGGCATGGGTCATTTTGATACTTGGAAATGTCGGCTCCAAACTGCAACCGTGGGCTGCTACGGGCACTCCACTCACAATTCACGACTGCCTGCAAACCGTCCAGAGTGGTTGAGACTGCATCTTGAGCGGCAGATTGTAGCCTGGAATCGAGAGTGGTTTCAATTCTCAAGGCAGTACCATATATGTCTATGTTATTTTCCTGGCCCCATTTTGTCACCCAGCGCCGGACTTGCTCTGCGAAGTATGGTGCAACGCTTTGTGTCACATCTGCGGTTCGGAGTTTGGTTTCAGTCGGAATATCTTTGACTGCCTCGTAAGTTTCTTTGTCCAGCCATCCTTGGGATATCATCCGTTGCATGACCGTATTTCGCCGGATCTTGGAGCGCTCCGGGTTCCGTTGAGGGTCATAACGATAAGGCCCTTTAAGGAGTCCGACCAACGTCGCACTTTCAAGCAAATCCAAATCGGATGCCGATTTATCAAAATAGGTCCGAGCGGCAGCTTCAATTCCGTAGGCATTATATAGGAATGAAACAGTATTCAGATACATTTCGGCAATTTCATCTTTGGCATAAAGTTGCTCTAGACGGACTGCCGTCACCGCCTCCTTTAATTTTCGCTCTATGCTGACTTCAAATCCAATTTGTTTATTGTAGATATTACGTGCCAACTGTTGTGTGAGTGTTGAGCCTCCCTGTCGATCAAAAGGAAGCCCAAGTTTACCAAGTATGGTTTGGCTTGCGGCAGAAGTCATTCGAAACAGATTGACCCCCCAGTGATCGTAAAACCGATGATCTTCGGTTGCAATCAATGCATTTCGTGTGTGAATCGAAATGGAATCGTAAGGGATCCAGGTACGGTTTTGACGACCATAGCGTGCCAGCTCCACACCATCTGCAGTATATGCTACACTGGCATAGGACCATTCAGGGTTTTCGATTTCCCGTAAAGAAGGGGTGTCCTGTGAGAGAAGCAGCATATACCCCAACAAAGTAAGGCCTCCGAGCATTAACAGGGTAACCGGAATGCTCAATATAAATGCAGCACGTGCAGCATCTGGTTTGCGAAAGACGAGAAGCAGGAAGTTTCTGTAGTTTGCAATCAATGGAAAGCCTCTGAGTCTGATGTGAATTAGAATGGGTCAGCCCACTCTGGAGAAGATAAGCTTTTCAATTATGTGTCGGAAATCTGCCGCGGCACTCATTTATGATCGGTGGCAAGTATCGCGGGCACTTCATAATTTTAAACGATAGTTTCGAGTATCCTCGTATAGATTATAGATTGGTGGTCATGGTAATGAGGTAATTCAGGCTTCTTCATGGATATTTCCCAGGTTCAAGTCAGGATCCACGCAACCAAAATTGATGTTGGAGACTATAACCTAGTGATGGTAAGTTATTAAGAATGTCCTATTACTCATACGGCGGTGGTTTGGGGGGATTTGGTGCATTTCCTCCGGTGATCAAAAATCTATTGATCATTAATGTATTGGTTTTTCTAGGTCAGATATTGGCGGAGAGACAACTGATGATGTGGTTTGCCCTGTGGCCGCTTGCAAATGGATTTCAGATTCATCAACTTGTGTCATACAGCTTTTTGCATGGAGGTTTTGGGCATATCTTTTTTAACATGTTTGCACTCTGGATGTTTGGCATGCAGATTGAAAATACATGGGGATCCAGACGCTTCCTGATTTATTATGGTGCCTGTGTGGTAGGTGCCGGATTTGTGCAACTTGCAACCACCTATTTTTCAGGAGGGATGTGGCCAACTGTTGGAGCCTCAGGGGGAGTATTCGGAATTCTTTTGGCATTCGGCATGCTGTTCCCAGAGCAGCGCATCATGCTCATTTTTCCACCGATCCCGATCAAGGCCAAATATTTTGTCATCGGTTATGGCGTCTTAGAGCTTATTTATGCAGGAACAGGCCTTCAACCTGGAGTTGCTCATCTGGCGCATTTAGGCGGGATGGCAGCAGGATTTATATTGATTCAGTATTGGCGTGGACAACTCCCCTTTAAGCCGAATCAAGCGAGTTATTAACGTTAGTCGAAGTCAGGCCGAATGAATGTGGCTGCTTCAGCGAGAAGACATCTCTGATATTCGGTATAGGGTGAATCTCTTGCAAACCCCCCGAAATTGAGCATAAACATTGCCCTGAAAGCACCTGAGAGACTCTTTTCTGTCTGAAAACAGAGGTTTTGCAAAAACCTCGGGTGATACCGAAAAGCAACGGATCTGAGTTAGTGATAGGCTAACGAGGTTGGGCTTGAGGTGATTTACAACACAGAGTTACCACCGGGGATGATTGTAATTCATCGCCGTATACCTAGCTTTCCGTAGCGGATTCAGGCTCCCAAGCTTCAATTTCCTCCAGAACAGTATCCACTATTTTGTCCTCGGGGATAGTGCCGATCACCTTGCCCTGTTTGAACAGATGTGCCCGACCGCGTCCTAGTGAAATGCCAAGATCAGCTCCTTGAGCTTCCCCTGGGCCATTCACTGCGCAGCCCATCAATGCTACCGTTACATCCTTGTCAAATTTACGGGCATTTACAGCTTCTTCAACCTCTTCAACAATCGTGAAGAGATCTCCATTCAAACGTCCACAAGTGGGGCAGGCGATGATATTTACCCCTGGTCGTCCCAGACGAAGCGATTTGAGAATACTGTGAGCAGTCTCAACCTCTTTCACAGAATCGGTAGCCAGAGAAACACGGATGGTATCTCCTATTCCATCGGCAAGAAGTGAACCAATTCCAATTGAACTCTTGATTGTGCCCACCTTGAACGAGCCGGATTCAGTGACTCCGAGGTGCAGCGGGAAATCTGTTCGTTCTGCCAAGAGTCGATAGGCTTGAATCATAAAGAAAACATCGGAGTGCTTCACAGAGATCACAATATCTTCAAATCCATGTCTTGAACAAATTTCAACATGGCGCAGGGCGCTCTCCAAAAGCGCCTCTGGTTGAGGATACCCATATTTATCCAGAATATCCTGTTCCAAAGAACCGCTATTGACTCCTATACGAATCGGGATCCCGGCTTCCTTGGCGGCCAAAAGCACTTCACGCTCCCACTCTTCTTTACCGATGTTCCCCGGATTGATCCTGACTTTTGCAATCCCGGCATCAATGGCCTTAAGTGCATAAGTATGATTAAAATGAATATCCGCCACGATCGGTACTGGTGCTCCTTGTACGATATCGGGGAGTGCGTCTGCATCTTCGGGGCGTGGTACGGCAACCCGTACTATGTCTGCTCCAGCTTCTGCGAGCTGGGAGATCTCATGAAGTGTATCCCCAACCTTGTGGGTTTTGGATACGGTCATGGATTGAACTGCAATCGGCGCATGCCCGCCAACTTGGACAGTGCCGACCTGGACAGGACGAGAATCTCTTCTGGGTCGTTTCATAAGGAAAATTAGTCAGGAATTTGAGATACCCCGAACTGGACTTTAGCTATTATTCAGAAGGTATTATGATTTTAATGCGGGGCAAGTCAAGCGTGGTTTAATAGATTTCTGTAACTACAGGTTTCAATAATGGTCGGTCACTAATTCTTGGGGGTTGCACCTACTCCTGGAATTGATGCAACCCCCAACTATTCACTAAGTTTAGCCACTCCAAATCCTATAGCTTGGATTTACATTACAAGCAGATAGGAATATAACAATATATACGTTGTGTGCAATGATGTCCAAAAAATTGAAGTTTCTGTTAAAACCTTTCATACTTTTTACTCGACTGATAGATCTCAAAGAGACTGTAGAGAGTGACTGCACTATTGCGGTTGTCTCTCATGTTGAGGGAGAGAAATCAGTGAATCCATAGGCACTCAAGTACTCAATGCAGAGACTGAGAAGATCCTTGAAAGGTAATTAGAATTAAGAACTTAGAGGCACGGCGTAAGCAGTATGAGTATTATAGGGATCAATTGTTGACTGTTGAGGTGGAAGCACGGAGGTGCAAATGGTTGGCTATTGGTGAATTGGTGCGAGGTAATGGAATCCAAAAATCTGATTTTACTGAATCGGGTGTCAGTTGCATTCATTACGGTCAGATACATACACACTATGGTGTATACGCCAGTAAGATTATATCTTTTGTAAATTCTGGATTAGCGACTCGCTTACGCAAAGCCAATAAAGGGGATCTTGTAATCGCGACAACAAGTGAAGATGATTCGGGTGTAGCGAAAGCGGTTGCTTGGGTTGGTAACGGAAAAATAGCCGTCAGCACTGATGTATGCATTTTACGTCACTCACTTAACCCGAAATACATATCTTATTTTTTTGAAACAGAGTTATTTCAGAAAGCGAAAAAACCATATATCACCGGAACTAAAGTACGTCGTATTTCGGGCAAAAATCTTGCGAAGATAAAGGTTTCTGTCCCATCCCTTGAGGTGCAGTAAGAAATCGTTGATTTTCTTGCCGTCAGATCCGATTTCCCCGTGATCCGGGTGGACCCGGTTCGCGATCACGTGGATGTGAGGGTGCTCCGCGTTGGTGTGCCACACACAGAGCGCCTGGTGCTCCTGCAGCTTCAGTTTGTCCAGCAAGCGCTGTGCGGCCATTTCCATCTGCGCGGCGGTCGCGCCGTCGTTTTTGTCCCAGCTCACCGAAAGATGATAAACCGCCTGTTTGGTCCGACTGGGAGAGGCCCCCGTCAGCATCAGGTTCGTCGCCCCCTGGACATCATGAATCCCGCACATGCTGTTGTCAAACAGGACCTCGGCCCCGGGGTTTTTTAACACGTACTCGAGGGCCGCCTTGAAATCTCCCGCTCTGGTGCATCGTCCGATCGTGGTTCCTTCCGGCTTGTGAGCTCCCGCACCCGTTCCGTGATTTTCCTCCGCAACTGCCGCAGATTGTTCTCAAACCGCGCAAGCTGCATCACGGCCTCTTGATGATCTCCGCGTCCCGTCGGCCAGCTAAACACGACAGCACGGATAAAGCGGACTTCGGACATCCCCGAAGTCCGCGCCTTCTCTCGTATGGCGGCATGCTCCTCCGGAGTGCAGCGCACCGTCCCCCAATAGGTGCGACGTTCTCGTCGCAGGGCTCGATCGGTGCGCCAGTATGAGCGCCCGACATGGCGGGCGCAGCTTGTGCGGGAATGCTTCCAGGTGATGGACCTCGGCCTGAACTTCGCTGGTATGAATCCGCCCTTGGTGGTAGCCTCGCTTCGCCCCGGAGTATAATTTCGCGCCGTAGTTGATCCGCCGCATCAAACGGTTCAGACGCCGCCCCGCGCTCCGGATCGAGCGCACTTCGGCGGGGGTGTAGGTGGG
The DNA here is from genome assembly GCA_026709335.1 of Bacteroidota bacterium. Lineage (GTDB taxonomy): Bacteria > Bacteroidota > Rhodothermia > Rhodothermales > Bin80 > Bin80. The sequence goes on from JAPOTE010000038.1 coordinate 9,393, forward strand.
GGAAGCATGTGCGCCAGCGCACGTTCCCTAGCATAGCGGGCCCTGGGGCAGCCGCGCTGCGCCAGAATCAGACAACAGAGAACACCCCGAGGACGATCGTTTCGTCCAGGGAAAGCTGTTTTCGATTGATAGAATTCGTACCTGAATCTTCTCCGCCGTCTATGCAAACCAAAGTACCGATGTCATCGGTTTAACTATCCTCAGAAACGATCACCTCGACACATACATCATCCTCGCAGGGGCGTATCACAGCGTGCTCAACCGCGGTGATCGGAGCGGAGAGGATCGCGCTTGCGGTCCAGCCCTCGAATACCGCAGACAATAGAAAAACAGAACGGGCGACATGGAATATCACCGAGCTATTGCCCCGGCAGGACGCAAGGGCGGTAGCTAAAATCAGGATTATTCTCTGCGCGTGAATTTTAGTGGCCACAGGGCTTCGCTTCACAGAGATGCTTGTTGCCCTCAGTGGAGCAGGGCGATAAGGGTTATGCGCCTGATCCCAGTGATAAGTTTTTTCATCATGTTGCCCCTCCGGGCGGTTTGATTTAGAGTTGATCTCCGGCGCCTCTCGTCCTTGGCACCGAAACGACAGCGGTAATACGATCATTTTCTCAAAAAACCAAATCCCCTTTTCTTTCCCTAGAGCCAGACACCAAGCCGGCCTGGTCAAGCGGGTTATAGGTGATCGGTACACGTGCTTCAGCATTCAGTATCCAACGGCTTGATCACACTACAACACACTGAAAATTGCATCTCTTGTAATATACAGGAGCAGCCAAGCCATTACGGCAACGGAGCCCCCGCATCGACCCAGTCTGAGATAGGACCGAAGCCCAGTTTCCGGACAACCACGTTGTCACTGGCTATGGGCAACATCTGCTCATATGTGGCACGTCGCACTACCAGAACTTGCGGTGTACCGACTATAAATTCCTGCCATACGCTGGTGCCCACGCCCCACCGTCTACGCCCCGTTATGGTTTCATCGAAACGCCCCATCTTCGCCAAGTGTGCTTGGCCGCGTGTAGGATCCCAGTCAAGAGAAATACCAATGGCAGCAAACGAGAATCCGTTAGCAGAAGCGTGCTGCTATAGGGCCAGTTTGGCTCGCTCTATGACCTCCGGCAGTGCCGGATCATTAGCAAATCCACAAGTGGATGATCCGATATATGCTAACAGAATGTCGTGTTCCTGAGGGGGACTGAAGGATGGCCGATATTGGTCCTGCTGCACGATCGGCATCTTTAGAAGACCCGTTAGGCCGATGGCCAGTGCTGCCACTGCAACAGCGACATAGTACCAAGCAGTGCGGAGAATACTCATGAAACGACTCATCGTGACACATCGGTACGCAGGTAAATCCCCAGTTGCGGATACGGAACACTCCTGCTCGTGTATACCCGTTGGGCATCCAGCGCCGTCACCCACGGCTGTTTATTGGATCCTTTCAACAAATCATGCCACCCCTTGTAGGCGCCGTCCCCAGACGCGGCGTCTATGTTAAATATGTGCTGCTTTTCCATTGTATCAGCTGATTTCGAGCCGGGCGAATAGTAGGATACGGTAAAGGCTTCGGAATCTGCTCTTGGAATAAAACGAATAGATGAAGTGTGGCTGTCCTGAGAAAAAAGGCCTGCAGGGGGGGCGTATACTATTGAAGGCCTGCCATCCTTTGTCCGTCTTTGCACATGAGGACGGGGATTAACATCAGCTAGATGGACGCGCCAACGGACGATCCCCCTATCTGAAAAACCGGTCACTACAGAACTTAGATCGTGGGCGTAAGCAATCACGCGCTGTGTTTCGTTGCAGTCCAGTGCACCTCTAGGTGATAAGGCGCTGCGGATAAAAGGCAGCTCGTCGCTGTATATATTTCCGAACGACAGGACATACTCTCCTCCCAAGGTGTACTTGTGGATCACGCCGGTATGCTCTTCTGAGTATCCAATGGAGTATACGTGGTCATGCATGGCACATAGATCTCCATGTATAAATGCATGGGCCGTTGTAAAACGGCTTTCCTCCATCCAGGTCGACCCCGTTTGTTGAAACACCGCGATCTGGTTTCCAGAAGCACCTACTACCAATATCGGCCCTGTATCATTCTCCATGACAGCCAGCTTAGTCACTTGGGGGAACTCCCCGGGGCCTTCTCCGCGTTTCCCTACCACAGAGGTCAAGTTTCCGCGAAAATCGTAGACACGGACATGACCATAGACAAAATCCGCATAGAACAAGGAGTTCGTACTGATATCGAGATCTCTCACTGCGCCAATCATTTCAAGCGGCGGACCGTCTTTGACGCCAATAAGAACACCCTGCGCTGGGGATAAATCCACCCAAGCCACAGTGTCCGATAAATCTTCATGAATCACGAACCTGGAATCCGTGACTTTTTGGACGTTCTCTGGCGTAGGATGGAATATCACCGAACTATCGCCCCGGCAGGACGCAAGGGCGATAGCTAAAATCAGGATTGTTCTCTGCGCGTGAATTTTAGTGGCCACAGGGCTTTGCTTCGCAGACATGCTTTCCGTTCTTAGTGTCACCATCACAGTTATTGCCCTCGTTAGGCGGATCATACCCTAGGCAGAAAGCGTACCCATCCGGGTCCTCCTCGTTGTAAAGGTCGCAGTGGTCCTCATTACAACCCTGCTCCTCTTCAGCGTGCGTTGAGATTGCAGGGCTGAGGACAGTCCCGAGTGCATACGCTCCTACAATGAGTAGGGCGATAAGGGCTATGCGCCTGATCCCAGTGATAAGTTTTTTCATCATGTTGCCCCTCCGGGCGGTTTGATTTAGAGGTATTCATACGAAAATCCCGTATAGCATAATCATTTATACGGATAAATTGGGGTTGATCATTTTCAATGTGGACGCAGATCCAATGTGTGGAACAAAACGTCAAGATTGAAGATGATTCCATTTTTAAGTAGATAAGAGCCTCGGATTGGAATTGAATGTTCAAGAGTTTTTTTTCTGTAACACAACCAGTTCGTCCATAGAAGGAATCCTTCATTAGTCTGTTGATACGTCGCGCAATATTCGTGCCATGCTCTGTCCAGTAGGTTCATCAACAGTTCTGAGGCCAGAAGAACGACTGTTTGCAGGACTCGACTAATATATCAACGGGATCCAGTGACTCCGTGTGAGTTGAACGATGGCTCTCGACATCATGAAACGTACTGTAAAGCGAGGGATTTTTTACAGATGTATGCAATAATTGATTGCTTATGAGCCTCTTGCAAAACCTCTGAGCTCGAAGAACTGAGGGACAAAAGAAGATAGTA
>JAPOTE010000033.1 GCA_026709335.1 Bacteroidota bacterium
GAGGCTGCTTCGTAGAATTGGGAGCGCTGGGGAAAAAAGCTGAACGTGCGGTGATCCACGATTGGCTCACAAAGAATGGCGGTGCCAAGGGAGATCCAACTCCATGGATTGATGCGATTACCCAGAAAACGCATGGCTGGCCTCAGCATATTACCATTTACGGAGAGGCCGCAGCCAAGCAGATCAAAAAAGATCAAGGACACATGACCCCTTCGGGGCTGGAAACCGTCTCTCGAGTCGGGATGGAGAGACGCGAAGCATACTATGAACAACGAGTAGTCGAATTTCGCCCAGACCAGATCCGTTGCCTGACGATATCTGTCATGGATAGCTCCCAAGAGGAACCTGCTGAGTACAGAAATATTCTGTCTTTACTTACGAAAGAGTATGATGAAGACGAGGCGAAAAAACTATTTGATCTCTCTCGATAAGGGGATATTAGAGAAGCGTAAGACAGGATACGCCGTTTCTATTCTTTCTATGCATACCTGGTTGAAAAAAGAATACGGGCGTGAAACAATTGAATTTCCTTACGAGACAAAAGCGCGTCAAAATCCTCCGAGGGGTTTTAGCCTGGAGCGTTAGTGCGTTCAGATTTTCGTATCTCGAGATCAAATCTTGCACTCCTTATCGTATTCGGATTTGGCCAAACAGAATTCAGGCGAAACGACTCGCTTGTGCTTGAAGTTTTTTTGGTGTCCACGAAAATCCAGACTGGAGTTCCAAGCGTTGCCGTGGCGACAGGGTTAACGAGTTACCAGGATCCCAAGTCAAAAATCCGTGTGCGACTTCAGTGTCTCGCATATATTGGCGACTCTTGTGCCTCAGTGAGAGGTTGATTGAGGATTTTCATTATCTGTAAGTATGACCGATCACATCTCTTAACAGAAGAGGAGTTTAGAGTCGCTGCCCGTAATCTATAAGGATGCGGAAAAACCACCTAATCAACCAGTAGCCTCGACGGTTGTACACAAAGATTTGCCATGATTGACTTTCCTTGACAATCCTGTGCATCAGGAGCGCTCAACAAACTCCTTAGTTTCCAATCTCTTGCCAAATCAGCATTGGATAACGTCATGGCCGAATTATACTAAGACAGCCTTGGTCGGAGAATTGTCTCAGTTCATTTCCTCCACTCCATGAGAGCTATCGTATGTATTGTGCATGTTTCACATCTCTATCAAGAATGGGCTTATGCCCAGGAATTGACTCCAGAAAACATTTTCGATGTGTTTGGACTACTCATGCCACAGGTTTACTCCTGATGTGTTCAAAGAGAGCATCACACGCCCGACTTACAATCATGTAAACCTCTTCAAATATTCCACTGTAATACGGATCCGGAACCTCATCTTGGCTAGACTCTGGATCAAAGGTTCGTAATAATTTTATCTTTTCAGCATATTGCCCCTGATCATCCAGAAGCAAAACATCCCTCAGGTTGCTGTGATCCATTACCAATATTAGCTCACAGTCTTTGAGATCACCTCGCGTAATTTTACTGCCCCGAATATGTCTGAGCGAAAAACCATACTTCTCCGCTACCCGACATACACGCGAATCAGGCAATTCACCAAGATGCCAGCCGCTTGTACCCGACGATACAACTTCTATCTCATTTTCCAAGTGATATTTTTTCAGCAGATGCTGAAAATATCCGTGGGCTAGCGGGCTTCTACAATGATTGCCAAGACACACAAACATAATGCGTCGGGGCTTCTTTTTGGGAGCTTTCATGATGTCCTATTCGCGTATTGAATGATCTGATTGCACCAAATATCAATCTTCGTTGTAACTTTGTAGAGACATCAATGATCTAAGCTACTATGGAAAGTGCTCAATTCCTGTTTGCTGCATCAGATTACTCATGAACGAAAACAACAAATCTGCCTCCGTAATTTCTGTGGGAAAATACATGGCCTCTTTGCGTGAGCACATAGGAGCACATGGACGCGCTTGGGTAGAAGGAGAACTTTCGGAACATACAGCCAGAAGAGGCCACTGGTATTTTACGATTACCGATGATTCCAGCTCTCTCAATTGTGTCATGTGGCAAAGCCGGACGCGGCAGGTCAAGTTCAAACCCGAACCCGGCCAATTACTCCGGGTCTACGGTGGCCCCACCGTTTACCCAAAATCCTGCCGACTACAATTTGATGTTTTGAGAATTGAGCGTCGCCAGACGCTCGGCGAACTTCAGAAACGCTTCCTTGAACTCTGCGAAAAATTTGCCCAAGAAGGACTCTTCGATGAGGAAAAAAAGAAAACCCTCCCCCAAATTCCTCGAAGTATCGGAATTGTTACATCTCCCGAAGGCGCAGCACTACAGGACATTCTTCGAATTCTCAGGGATCGATTTCCTATGGTGGAAGTGATCTTGGGATCTGTCCGGGTTCAGGGATCCGATGCAGCACCTGAAATTGCAGAGGCAATCAAACAATTCAACGGCCTGGTACATGAAAAACGCCCCGACCTGCTCATTATCGGCCGTGGAGGGGGATCGCTTGAAGATTTATGGGCCTTCAATGAAGAAATAGTGGCTCGTGTGCTATTTCAGAGTCAGATATCCCGATTATCAGCGCTGTTGGTCATGAAACAGATACTACGATCGCCGACCTTGTCGCTGATGTACGTGCAGCGACTCCCACTCATGCCGCTCAAACCGCCGTGCCAGACAAGGACTCCATCATCCAGGATATCCTGAAAATTGAGGACCGGATGTATCAGGGCATTGAACACCGTATTCACGCAATACGCCAGCAAATTATTCAGATCACCGAATCCTATACATTCAATACCCCCATCAACTATGTACGTGACGCTCAGCAAACACTCACAAAACACATAGACCTTTTGCACGAAGCATGTAGCACCCGTCTCTTGGCCTACAAACACCATGTGGAATTGCTTGAAAAACAAATTGTAGCATTGGATCCCGACAAACTTTTGAGACGCGGATACGCACGAATAGAACGAGAGGGCCAAATAATACGTTCAAGCCAAGAACTAAATATCAATGACCGCCTGTCCATTTACTTTTCCAACGGACGACGCGAAGCAATCGTCTGTGATTAAAATAATAATGATTACCTGAAATTAATTTATTGTCTGGATACTACCCTATCTCATTAATTATGTCTGATTCCTCCAACTCAAATCATTCCCCGACAGTCACAACTCTTAACCTTTCTGCCCGCTCTCGTCTTGATATGCAAAATATCTCTGAGATGCTGGCGAAAGCCGATAACGGATCGTTTACCTCCTTTGACAAGGTAGCTATTGCATCAATGCATACAACAGCGGGGTTTCTGGAACAACCCTTTGCAACCAAACTGGGTAATAGCGCGGAGGGAATTGGTCATCTGGTTCGATCAGCTCATCGTCTGTTCCCCGAGGGAGCTCCCTATTGGCATGATCAAATGGAGCTGCGCGATGAATTGAGTGAAGAACAACGAAAGGTTGAACCCTTGAATGCAGATTCGCATCTGGCTTTCATCTGTCTCGGGTTATGCAACAGCGTTCAGTATACATTTGACCCAAAGAATCCCATCTATTTTATTGATCTTGATGGAGAATCCCGAGGCACATTTCGATCCAGAAAAGTACTTGCCATCGGGTACAATGATACCGAGTGTATCTACGAACAGTCCCTGTCTGTAGATATGCCTGAGCAAGAACGCTGTGCAGTGGATCTAAGTAAGAATATTAGCGATTTTCAGGCACTTGCCGCTGAACACAAGATCCGCCAGGGATTGATCACATTTGAATTGGAGCCTGACGAAAATCATGCGGGAATTACCGTCAACGAGTTTGAAACGCTGCTGGTTGAACGGGATATTACGGATGTTCTGCTGAATCCGTTGAAATATATCAAAAACAATGTGTCTGAGTTTGCCCGTAAACCATTGATGATTCCCCGTAAGGCCAAAAAGATCCTGATGTATGAACTGCACCTCGCAATTCGAGACGGTCTTAAGTGGGCAGGTCGCAGTGTGTCAGCAGTAGAGTATATTGCAGAGCGGCTACACATGCGGCTGCCTCTGCTGGAATACGTCATTGACCGAATTGCAAACCCCATTGAAGCCCGATGGATGAATCTGGGGAGTAAAGCCCGCTTCCTGATCAACACAGAGGATGGGGAAACATCAGGATCCGTTAAGATCGGCACCTATCAGAGCCCAATTCTGATTCAATGGAGAAGACCCGACTCCGATGTACGTAGGTTGCGTGCACGCTTACTGCGACTGATTTAACATCAGATCAAAGATCGTGACTGACCACCATCAGCATTCAGGCACACGCCAGTCAGTAGGCTGGCGCGATCAGACAGCAGGAATGCAGCAATATTTCCAATCTCCTCGGCACTCCCGAATCGTCCCAATGGAAGGTTTTCTGCAATGAAAACTTTCATGCCTTCGGGATCATTTTTGACACGTTTATCCCAAGATCCCCCAGGGAATTGAATCGATCCGGGAGCCAAAGTATTGACTCGAATCCCCTCCGGCGCCAATTCAAGTGCCATAATTTTTGCAGCACTCATCAAGGCTGACTTCGTCGTATTATAAATTGACAGTCCTGCGCCTCCGGCCTCTCGGCCAAAAATGGAACCAATAAATAGGATCGCCCCTCCCCCGCTTGCGCGCATATGCGGAATAGCTGCTCGACTAGCACGCAAGTGCATTTTCAAATTCAAATTCAAGATATCTTCCCAGTCCTCATCAGACAGATCCGCAAATTTACCGCGGCGGTTTCCCCCGGCATTGTTGACCAGAAGCTGAATTCCCCCGTACTCCAGATCTACGGCTTTAATAAAATCTTCAGCCTCCCCCGGGACGGTTAAATCAGCTGATTTAGCCAGTACGGGCACATCATGTAGGCCAACAATTTCCTGCCGTGTAGAGAGTAGGGTCTCTTCCCCTCTTGCACAAATAGCGAGTTTGCATCCCTCCGCTGCAAGTTGCATTGCAATTGCCTTCCCCAAGCCACGGCTTGCGCCAGTAACCATCGCTACTTTCCCTTTAAGTCCTAGATCCATCCTAATGTGTATTTGAGTGTATAATGAACTCTGTGAACAACCTTGTACCCTCCTCTTTAATCATAGATCATCATGAACAACCAGTTTTCAGATGCTGATATCTCCCTTGATACGCTTCTGCGACGTCTTGAGTCCATTGCTAAAACACTGTCCGATGGATCTGAACCCTTGGAGTCTACCTTGAAACAGTATGAAGAGGGTGTCGAACTGGCTAAGGAGTGCCTCAAACGGCTTGATGCTGCCGAGCAACACGTGATTAAACTCAGAAATGTTCTTGAGTCTGATTCAGATGAGACCCATTCCCTTTCTACCGACCATTTCCCGATTGACTGATGAACGAGCCTCATGAAACGATCTTTCCAGATCTTCCGGATGAAGCGCGTCTCTGGATTGTAGCCCTTGATGGGGCTCGCGAGGATCTTTGGGATCTCCTGTCTGAAACACAATTATTTCTCGAGCAGTGGACTTCACATGGAAGATCCATTCAAAGTGAAATAGCGCTCAAGTCTAATCGATTTTTATTGATTGCGGGGATAATCCCCGGCGGCACAATCAGTGGGTGTGGCATTGACGCACTGATGCGAGCAATAGATGAGATCGCAGTGAACAGGAACTGTAGCGTACTTTCTTCTATGCTGATCTACTATAGGATGGCAGATGGAACAGTTGACTTCGCTCCCCGAAGCCAATTCCGCAACTTAGTCAATCAGGGCTTGATTTCACCCGAAACTCCTGTCTTTAACCCCGGAATTTACACCTTGAACGAGTTGCGTATGGGAAACTTTGAGCTCCCACTCGTAAATTCCGTATATGCCCGGGTTTTCCAGCTTCCCGCAATCATTGATTAAGCCACCACCCATCTATGGCTCCCTTCCGTCGCTGGCAATTGCGTGAACGAACGCCACAACGACTTGAAGTGGCCTATAGTATCTCTTTTCTTTTTTTCTTATTCGTCGTTGGGACTTTCGGATACCGATATCTGGAGGATTGGACTCTGATTGATGGACTCTATATGTCTTTCATCACGCTCACTACCATAGGATTTAGTGAGGTAGATGAGCTTTCAGATGCAGGACGAATTTTCACTATGGTTATTGGCATTATCGGAATCGGATCAGTCGGTGTTGTTACATATAGATGGGCAAGGCTGCTCGTTGCGGGAACTCTAATTCGGAATCGACGCCGAATGCATCAGATTAAACGAATGAAAAATCACTACATCATCTGTGGGTACGGGCGTGTCGGTAAAGAGGTCACACGTATTCTATTTCAAGCCCATAAACCTCTCGTAGTCCTAGACAAGGATGAAAATATTACAGCACAATTGAATGCAACCGGGATTCATGCTGTTACCGGCGATGCAGTACACGATGCTACATTGCTGGAAGCAGGAATCACCAAAGCAGAGGGGCTCATCATTCTACTTCCAGATGATGCTCAAAGCGTATATATCACACTGGTGGCACGCGAAAAAAATCCTGACCTGTTCATTCTTGCACGCGCATCCGATGCAATCAGTCGACGGCGGATCCTTCAGGCCGGAGCTTCACAAGTAATCTTGCCTGTCCAGGTTGGAGCCGAACGGATAGCTCAGGTCATTTTACGCCCTCAAGTAGATCAATTTATGTCCCAGGTACTCCAGGCGGAAGATCTTGGATTGGGAATGGAAGAAATCGTTATTGAAGAAGGTGCCGCAGTTGCTGGGAAGACGCTCAGCCAAGTAGATTTTCGAAACTCATGGGAAACAATGGTCGTGGCAATTATCAAACATTTTGATCAGAAAATGCATTTCTATCCGAAGCCTGATGACCTTGTTGAAGTCGGAGATACTCTGATTGTGCTTGGAAGCATCGAAATGATTGAGAAACTGGCACAGGAAGGATGTAAACCACAAGGCAAGGTTTCACGTAAAAAGAGTTGATTATCCTAACCCTTTACAGCTGCTATGCGCTTACTATTTCTTGCCTCGACTTTCATTCTGGCTCCGGCAGTCGTTGCTCAATCCGGAGGATACATCAACCAAGACGCAGTTGCAGATATGCTTGACATGCGTTTTGAGAGCATTGACCATGTTCCCGAAGTATTTTACAGGTACCATATCATGGAAAATGAACGAGGAAATAGTGCTCTCGCTCGAAACGCTTTCTATCGAAGCATTGGGGATGGAAGTACCAAACTTGGCAGCGAACGTTCAATCCTTGTCGAAATGGTCAATCGACGCATGATGCAAACCTATACTGTTGGCGATACGATCATATTCCCGACACAGTTTGATCTGGATTTCAGAGCTTACTCACCATTCCCTCGCTATTACCCTGGGGGGAGAGAGTTTGATAAGCTCTTCATCATGGACAAGACTATACAGGCCTTTGCTGCTTATGAATACGGAAAGTTGATGCGCTGGGGGATCATTAACACTGGTGACCCCGAAGCCACCCCCACTCCCAATGGTCGCTTCAATTTTAACTGGCGTGAAGAATATCGTGTGTCCTCGGAAAGCCCCGAAGATGAGCCTTGGGAAATGTACTGGGTGATGAATTTTCATGTGGCCAAAGGCATGCATGTTCATCAGTATGAAATGCCAACCGGCGGACCTATGAGTCACGGGTGCGTTCGCTTGGTTGACGCGGATGCCAAATGGATTTATGACTGGGGAGATACTTGGCAGACGACCAGTAAATCTGATGGAATTGCATCGGTAGGAGCTAAAATTCTTGAACAGGGAACCACAGTGCTAGTCATCGGAACTGAACCTGACGGGAAGCCACAACCGTTTGAACTTGGACGCCGTTATCCGGTTTTGAAACATGTTATGCTACCCGCCCACCCGTATGACATCCCTCCCGGAACATCACAGCAGGTCAGATTCGACAAACTTCGTGAGTCTTGATTCGCGATCTTCGGATCTATTCGATTGCTCGAAACATTCGATTGCCACGAATCTGTCCTAACAGGAATGGTCTGCCCCTGCTATTCCATGAAAAATAGACAGCAACCGCACGGCCAACAACATGGTCCATGGGAACGAATCCCCAGAAGCGACTGTCCTCGGAATTATCCCGATTATCTCCCATGACGAAATAATAATCCTGACTGAATGTGTAGGTGTCCCGGATTTGACCATTAATGAGAATGTTTTCGCCATCCAGCGATGCCGTCTGCCCTTCATAATCTGTGATCACCCCTTCATAGGTCGACCAATTGTCTGACGTCAGGTTAATGGTGTTCCCCTTGCCGGGAATAACCAATGGCGAGAAATTGTCCGTCGAATTGGTTGAGTTGACGGGATAAAGGGAAAAACCCCGATTGATACTAGCCCCTCGAATCACTGGTCGAACGGCGGTTACATATTCCCATTCGGCGATTGCGGCCGCTGCCTCATCTGTGGCCTGAATTCGTTCAATCGCAGGATTCATCGTCGGATAAGATTCTGGTACTCCTAGCTCTTCTAATCGAGTACTGGGGAGACGGACACGCGGATCCTCTTTATAGACGAACCACAAATGCTGCATAGTATCTTTCATCGGAGACTTGGTGTCCTTGAAGAACAAGGTGTCACTGTTTACGTGGACGATTTTATCAACGATTGAAAGCGTATCCCCCGGCATACCGATAATCCGCTTGATATAATATGTTTTTCTATCGATGGGTTTGCCCTCATCAGCTGGCCAGTTAAAGACGACCATGTCAAAACGCTTGGGGCTTGTAAAGCCGGGAAGCCGAGTCCAGGGGAGCGAAAGCCCTCGCATGTAGATCTGGGTAAAAGGAATTCCCAATGTCATTGGAGATCTCATTCCATAATGAAGTTTTGAAACCACGATATAGTCTCCCACCAACAAGCTTTTTTCCATGGATGGGGTTGGAATCCGGAACAGGTCAAAGAAAACCGTTCTTAGGATGACCATAAATATGATGGCAAATGTGATGGCATCCAGCCATTCACGAATTGGGCCTTTCTTTTTCTTTTTTACTGGCGAATCACTTCGCTCGGCACGTTTTGTGGCACGTTCTGCACGTCGTTTTCGCCGTTCTCTTCGATCAGTTGATTCAGACATCAGCTTTGTTGCTACTTTGCTCTTGGGGGATCTCTTGAACTGGTCGTCCAAGCTTCAAATCCGGTTGTTTAATTCGATGTGTAAAATATTCTTCTCCATCATATCCCGTAAGATACCACCTCTCTTCAATTGGGCTATAATAGTAATCCACATAAGGAACAGCGTCTGTTCGACGCATCACTGTGGCTAATAGCGATTGCCGCATACGATAAAGGAGTGATCGGAATTGATGATCTGTTGCTACAATTATTCCCCGGTCAAACGGTCCACCAACATCCATAACCATCATGGGAATTGAGTCATTGACTGCCAGCCAATATTCAAATTGACCATTCTCGTCTGCGGGAGTGGGCTCGCCCTGCTTGGTTTCCGTGGCTGTTTGGGTGGGAGAACCAAAATATGCCTGTAGATGTGCTCGTATTTCTGGAGTAGCTACCGTATCCAATGGTGTAAAAAAATTATTACCCAAGTAGGACCACTGAACACTGTCATATTGTGCCAGCCAGTCCGCACGCTTTTCCATGGAGACAAGTCTCCACGTATGAACTTCCCCCTGAAACGGCCCGAGGCTTGATCCATTTTCGCGAAGTCCCATCGTTACCACAATCCAGTCCAGAAGAGAATCACTAGCAACCATGAATTTGGAAAATCCAAGAGGCTGGACATGCTCTCCGTTGAGATCAACATACTCCCGATACAACAACTGAAACCTGGCATCTGCATACACCAAACCCAATTGATCCCAAGTGATTCGCCTGCTCTGAGCATAGGCCTGCGATGTGCAGATAAAAATGATGAGTATCAAAAAATATCTCTCCCGCATTCTATGAATCCTCCATTGCTAATCTCCCATAGAAAGCACAGCAAGAAATGCCTCCTGTGGTACTTCAACATTCCCAACATGCTTCATACGCTTCTTTCCCTCTTTCTGCTTTTCCAATAGCTTTCGCTTCCTTGTAATGTCTCCTCCATAGCACTTGGCGGTTACATCTTTACGGACCGCTTTAACCGTCGTCCGTGCAATGACACGACTTCCAATCGCGGCCTGAATCGCAACCTCAAACATTTGACGCGGAATTAGATCCTTAAGTTTGACTGTGAGTTTCCTGCCCATTTCGTAGGCTTTGCTCCGATGAACGATTGCACTGAGCGCATCCACCGGATCCTTATTGATCAGAACATCAAGCTTAACCAGATCACTGCGATGATATCCGGAAAACTCATAATCAAATGACGCATACCCACGGGAGACGCTTTTAAGCTTATCATAAAAATCAAATACGATTTCTGCCAGTGGTAACTGATATTCCAGCATAGCTCGTTCAGTCCCCAGATAGGTCTGATTGACAAATTCTCCTCTTCGCTCGGTACACAGATTCATGATGTTACCGATATATTCCGCTGGAGAAATGATCTCCGCTTTTACAAACGGTTCTTTAATGTGATCTAATCTGCCAGCCGATGGAACCTTGTTCGGATTTTCTATGATTTCGACTGCTCCGTCAGTATTGGTGATTTCGTACTTAACGTTCGGTAATGTCGTAATAATATCTAGGTTAAACTCTCTGTCCAACCGTTCCTGAACGATTTCCATATGAAGAAGTCCTAGAAAACCAACCCGAAATCCAAATCCAAGCGCAACCGAAGTTTCAGGTTCGTACTCGATTGCCGAATCATTGAGCTGCAAGCGTTCCAAAGAAGCACGAAGATCTTCAAAATCCTCTGTACTTGTAGGGTACACACCGGAAAACACCATTGGTTTGACTTCCTGGAATCCCGCAATTGGGGCGTCTGCGGGGAGGCGCGAATTGGTGATTGTATCCCCCACGCGCGTATCTCTGACATCTTTAATGGATCCAATCACGTATCCGACATCTCCGGCCTTTAGTTCATCCGTTGGTAACATTCCTAGCCTGAGAACGCCAATTTCTTCAGCAAGATATTCCCTGTTGGCTGCCATGAACCTGATTGGATCCCGTTTGCGAAGCGTGCCCTGAAAAATACGTACATAGGCAACAGCACCGCGATACTGATTAAAAACTGAATCGAAGATCAGTGCCTGTAGGGGGCTATCCGTTTGTTCTTCGGGGCCTGGAACCCGCTGAATGATGGCTTCCAGAAGTTCTGGAACTCCTTCACCTGTTTTTGCACTGATAGATAATACATCTTCAGCCGGTTCCCCAATCAAACTCTCGATGGACATAGCAATCACATCCGGTCGAGCTCCCGGCAAGTCGACTTTGTTCAGTACAGGGATAATTTCCAAGTCATTATCGAGCGCCAAATATAAATTACTGATTGTTTGAGCTTCAATCCCCTGTGCTGCATCTACGACGAGAATTGCACCTTCACACGCTTTCAGAGCACGGGATACTTCATAGGTAAAATCTACATGTCCTGGCGTATCAATCAAGTTCAGGGTATAGGTGGCACCATCTTTGGCCTGATACGTCATTTGGATCGCATGGCTCTTGATCGTTATCCCACGCTCACGCTCCAGATCCATTGAGTCCAGAACCTGATCTTGCATATCACGCTTTGATACGGTACCGGTGATCTCAAGAAATCGATCAGCGAGGGTACTTTTGCCGTGATCAATATGTGCAATAATGCAAAAGTTGCGGATACGACTCTTATGTGAAGCCATACAACAGATACGCAACTTAGTGCTACCACCTGAATATGGTTACAGACGGTAGCTTTTCTCAGAAATTTGTAAAGTGAATCAAAAACCCTGCAGTTTAGTGTGCAGGGAGACGGGTGCCCTGGAGAGGACTCGAACCTCCACGCCCGTACGGGCACAGCATCCTGAATGCTGCGCGTC
>JAPOTE010000026.1 GCA_026709335.1 Bacteroidota bacterium
CAAGGAAAGCGTTTCGGCACAGCAGTATCGAAGCGCTTTCCTTGCCCCGGGAGTAGTTCTCGCGTTGCTATGTGGTTCGCGCTTTGCCAGAACCGCTTGGCCACGTCTGCTTTAGATTCCATTGTAATCGTACGATTGAAACAGCACATTATCGATAAAGTCCAAGGAGATTTTAGTACTGCACTTCTTGAGGCTGTTCTTCTATGATTTGATGACGAAGAAAATAGGCCTTAAAAGACAATTTTCGTCATATTGGGGTCAGTCGCAATGACTTTTCAGTCGACTGATACCGTCATGATTATAGATGGAATTTACCCACGAGATGATAGATACCACTGGAGTGAGTAGATATGTATTCAATTTGCGCCTGCTCTGAACTTTAATGCATTTATCATTGAGTATGAATCATTTTCAAGACTCCCACATCACGATTATTTACCCGCATCCGTGTAAAATAGACACCACTGGAATGGGATACATTTTCCCATTGGACTTGGTGTCTTCCTGGCCCGTATGATTGATTGACGACTACATCAACCTGCCGTCCTATGATATCCAGTACATCAATCTGAACGTTGGACGGCTCCGAAACCACAAACTGGATCGTGACCCGACTTCGGAACGGATTTGGATAGCTGCCATAGAGCACAGAGGCTCCCGGAACCTCGTCCTGCTCAGAGGTAGTGAGTAGATCCAGGGCCGTCTTGGCAGACGGGAGAATCTCTACCCCCTTCCCCCAGGTTCCAACCAACAGATCAGGCCACTCCTGTTCATTAGAAACAAACTCAACCCATGTGACGGGAAGGTTACCAACATCTTTAGTGCGTTTCCGCCAGGTCTCGCCTCCGTCTATGGTGACCCATAGCCCATTCTCCGTTCCCATCCACATAATATGTTCATGCATATGATGGATGAGCAAGTCCCGACATGGGCCATGCGTATCCAGATTACTGAATAAAGCCCCTCTTTTACCGTGTTCATCCCAGCGATAAAGGCCAGCTTGATTGCAGGTCCAAACCCTGTCTGGCTCAGACTCAAGAGAAATTATCTTTGCATCTTCCAGTTCTATCTGAGGGTTCTGGAATCGCCCGCCTCTCCAGTTCAGCCCCCCATCCAGGCTGACTGCACGGTCGGTATACACGATATGGTCACCGGCTGCATGTACATGGACCATGGAAGTGGAAGCAGAGTCTATCATTTCCCAGGAATTTCCCCGAGCCATGGATTTTAGAAGTCCGTCCTTCGTGGCAATGAATATCAGGGAGTCATCCTCTGCCCCGGAGGCCACATCTAATACCCCCGGAGAATCACCTCCACCCAGTGGAAGTATGCCGTACAACGGGGCGGCCCACGGGAAAGGACCTACCGGCTGGTATTCCCACAGGAAGCCATCACGGACTACTATGACCGGCCACGTATCGCAAAGGAGGCGAAAATGCGAGGCGGGCGCACGATTCTGCCCCCATGCATAATACCATGTATTCGAGGGATCATCTGTGATAATGAAGCCGAAATTTGGGCTGTGAGCGAGAATGGTTAAAGAGGACTGCTCTGGGACGATGCAGGCGTCTGAGATTTGGAGATTTGTTTTCCCAGTGATTGGAGTCTGCGCATGTGCCATCGAAACACCGAGGAGCACGTAGAAAAAAAAGTGAGTAAAGATATATTTCATGAGTCTGTTTTGTGGTGATAAAGAGTTACTGAGATGAAAAGCGTAATCAGAAGGGGCCAGAGTCATTGGCCAGCCTGAACAACTGGGATGCAAATACACCCTGATATTCAATTGATGATTTTCATGGATAATAAATAGATTCTGACAATTGTAAAAGTGGTGATGGTGGGTTATCCAATTACCGTAGATGTAAGAGGAAATATTACAGGCACCATGCAATAATTATAGAGACACCCCCAGTGCATTATAATCAATCATACGAAATTCCATGCAAATATACAAATGCTGGCAATTTATATTGTTCCAATCTGAATGGGAGTGCACTAACAGCTAGCGGAGGATTTGACAAGAATTCCCGAGTTCTACGGGTAGATTGGTTAATGGTTTTCTCGTGTTGACTAAGAGCTCCTCGGATCAGCACCTCCCATTCCCAGCCTTTCTTGGTTGGGTTCAGGGATCATTTCGGTCAGGGAGGTGAGTTCGCTGGGTGATTTTGCCCCTGCTATGCTACACGTTATATCCCCACTGCTAACACTTTCCCTTCCTGTTTTTCATTCAACTGCCCAGCCCATATTGCTGTACCACTGACATCTTATCCAAATAAATTATTGTTGGAACAAATTGAATCCCTTCTTGCGTAGTAGGAAGGGCAATTATCGTATCCGCAACTATTTCTGATAACTTAAGCAACCTCTGTTATACAGAAACTGATAGACTGGTATCAACAGCAACAACGGTTCCCACTGGCCTTTGCCTCTGCTCAAGCAAGGTTTTGTAGAATGGCATGCTTGTTCGACAGTAAGGACAAGAAGGGAAAAGGACTAAAATAAGAGCTGTTCTCCCTGCTTACGGCCGTTAATAGTCTCCATGAACCGCACATGCACCGGCCAAGCCTGGTAATTTTTTTGGCTTTCCTCTTGAACCGAGGCATAGACGGTACTCAATCTTCTCATTGGAACGGTATTAGAGCAGATATTCAACGGATTCTAAAACCGAACAGAATCTGTATCTTCTTTGGATGGAGTAGCAGTCAGATGAGATTTTCGTATGAATACCATTTTGAGCCTGGGCGCAGCATTCCTATAAAGCTGCTCACGAGGCGGAGCTTAAATCAGAAATCTCGCGAACGATACCGGAGTGATCCGCCGCGTGAAAAACGGATCTGATAGTGTGATTCTGAACCAGTAGGGCGGAGTACAACTGTTTGGAAAGGATGGTGCTGGTGAGGACGCTCGTGTCACCGGCATACCAAATATCAAAGGTGGGGCGCACAGCCTTGCGAAGGAGCTGCGCCTTGAATCTCATTGACGCTTCGTCAAGTTCATCGGCCAAGAGCACAACGCGCAGTGGCATATCATTTGCAATGGCCTCGAATAGAACTTCCGCCTGCTTCAATGTACTAACTTGCTGTTGGATACAGGTATTGCCCGGAATCAGAACTACCACACCCCCAGCATCAAAAGCGACCATTTCTTCCCGACCGGTAGAAACCTCACGAGCCATCAGAACAGGTATCTGCTGCCCTGTGAACGTGTCCTCCAGTGCCCTATAATCGCCGGGATACTGTGTCTGCATAAAACCAGTGGTCAGCACTGCATTCGGCCCTCCGATATGGGTCAAATACATCCCCCCTGCCACGAGCAGCAGGACAAGACCGCTGATTCATAATAGTTCCGTTCTCATGCCCGTCCGAATGTCTTTCATCTATTGTGGTGCGTTGAACTGGTAAACCTCGATATAGGGATTGGGTAATTCGCCCCGATCGTCCAAATCCGGCTGGACCACGCGATAGACCAATCCACCTGCGCCGTGTTTAAAGCTCACCTGGATACCCAATTCCTGCGCGATAAACTGACCCTCTTTAGTGAAGATCTGATAGCCTCGCCCCCGATCCGCATTAGTGTATTGGATCATGAGAAGTTGATCTGTCAACTCAAATAGTTCGGTTACAACTGTACTGGATGCCCACAGCCTGCCGGACGCTTGCATTCTGGCCGCGAGATTATTACTCCGATCAGGCATGTCCTGCGAAACATCACGAAACCAAGACGTTCGGTGTGCGATTCGGTCAACCACCGCGCCGTCTGGTGTTAGTTTCAGGATGTTCGGCTCAACTGGACCCGCGTAGAAATGGTGAGTCTTATCTGCGACCAAGCCTCCAGTACCAATCCCATAAGTCGCGTTGGGGTAGTCACTAGCGGGCAACGTATACTCCTGGAGCAGCTTTCCGCTGGCGTCCATGCGTCTGACAACACTTTTGTCCAAGTGCCTGTTAAAGCTAATAAGGTCGCCCTGCGCGTCAGTATCCAGAGCGTTGGCGTTAACTACCATAATATAATCTGGATCAACGCTTCCCAGGCAACCGCCTTCAGAGGTGAAGCGATACCCCCAGGGGCTAGCATTAGACAGAAAGATGGATTGATTTCCAATGAACTTGGCATGTACCGGCCTGACTTCAAATCCTGGATGGCAAACAGAAGGATCCAGCACCGATAGGAGATTGCCGTCCGGTCCAAACAGAAATGCCTGCTGCCCAAGCATGTCTACTATAAGCATCCGGCCATCCGCAGCTACATCCAAACTCTTTATTTGTGCGATCAGTAAGGGCTCTGAGGAAACCGATTCTGGATCGGAAAGCGTGATTGCCTTCACAAACCGGAAATGCTCCAATTCGACCGGTTCTGCAGGCTGTGCGACCGTGATATCCACACAAACCACCAACGCAACCAGACTCCATGGAGCAAAGAGTCTGCGACCCAGAGTTCTGTGCCCGCCTGTCAGACTCCAGCTTTGCTGCGCCTCTATACCCCGTAGATCATTCATTCGTCGCAGTAGCCACCCCATATGGAAAAACAAGCTCCGGCCCAAAACGAACATTCACTTCCCTCCTCTTAGGCAATAGTAATATTGGCACGTGACGGTCGTGTCTGGATTATCACAAGGCACGTCGTCCATCCTTCTATTCTGGGGTACCTGTTCTTTTGCGCGGTTAGCATTCGTGGAACTGGCGACCCCCAAGAACGCAGCGGTGGCGATTACCGCAACCACCAAGGCTATCCTAGTGTACTTCAGAATCTTTAATAGGAACATGTTTCCGCTAATAGATTGAGTTATAAACTGGTCCAATGTACGTACAACATAATTATACAATAATCTGTTGATGTGCACGCAATATTCGTGCCATGCCCTGTCCAGCAGGTTGATCAATAGCTCTGAGGTCAGGATTTTTGCCTGTTTGCAGGATCCATCAATCCAAGATGCATATGTCGGAAGTTACCCCCATTCTTCTGAATTTTGGAGTATTTCGGGTAGGATTTTAACCCATTTAACACTCAATGCTATGCGTATTGCAATAGATTTTCCCACTTATGCACTTGAATAAGAGATAAATATCATCAACTCCTACTTCTTTATCCCACTATGAGCTTTTTCATTCAACAAATGCCTGTCCATGTATCTTACACGAGACGACCTGTATTTTTCTAGCCTGAATATCATCAACCTTTTAGCGCTCGGGAATTCAGGCTAACAAGGCGATGAATGCTTTCCGGGTCCGGTCATCGAGAAGGACAGCGCGGAAGCCTTCCAGACTGTTTGGATGTAGGTCAATCTCCGCAAGCGGCATCCGATCCATGGAGCCTTGGAAATCATAGATTTTTCTCATAGGAATCAGACAATTCAGTGACGAACAGGAACGAAGATGCAAGGGATCAAAGGGGGAAATCAGGGTTTGAAAACAGACAATCGCCGTTTCCTGTACCTTAAACGAACAAATCGCAAAAACACCGCAAAAAACTCATCCTCAACTTAGTCTGAACCAGAGCCGAAAAACCCGCTCAGAGTAGGCTCTGGAAGACTTTTTAAGGATTATTGAATTCTCGGACAGGCTCTATATATAATCCCCGAAAGGATTATCAGGGAGTAACAGTTTCTTGCATTTATGTAAAGAATCCAGCAGCGATGATAAGGCTTCCAACTGCAAAAATGGCATCGACAATCCAGCGAAGTTGGTGCAATTGAGATGCTTTATTTTCTGCGAATCCTGCTTGCATTTCCAGGCGTAGTTCTGCGAATCCTGTATCTACTTTCGCATTTAGTTTCACGTTTTCGGCACGCAGCTCCGCAAATCTTGCATCCATTTCCGCGTTCAGTTCCGCATTTCCTAAACGCACTTTTTCGAGATCTTTTTGCGTTTCAGCACGAGCCTGACCATTTTTTGGTATGCATACCAAAAAATTGAAGAACCATAAATCAAGGTCAAAATCGGATCTAAAACAGTGTAACAGATGGAACAGTAAAATCACCTTTTTAGAGTAAAACGCAAGTTTCAAATTTTTGAGTGCAAACTTGCGTATATGACTAAATTGTGTTGAACCCAAAAATAGTATTTTAATGCAAGATTTCACAATGAAATGAAGAGAATCTGGAAAAGCGAGGTCACGGTTGAACAACTCAACAGGCGCGGATCAAATACGATGGTGGATCACTTGGATATCAGGTTTACAGAGATTGGTCCAGATTATCTTCAGGCAACGATGCCGGTAGACCACCGCACAAATCAGCCAATTGGACTGCTACATGGTGGAGCTTCGGTCGTACTGGCGGAGACGCTTGGAAGTGTTGCAGGTGTACTATGCGTAGATATCAGGAAGCAATACTGTGTTGGCCTTGAAGTCAACGCAAACCATCTTAGGGGAGTACGGAGTGGCCGAGTAATGGGAACTGCCAGTCCGATTCATTTGGGTCGAAAAACTCAGGTATGGCAAATTGGTATTATAGATGAGCATGGACGAAAGGTTACGGCAAGCCGCCTAACCTTGGCAGTTCTGGATTGGGGTACGAATGCCCCGGGACTTGAAGAGCGACTTGAATGGCTTACGCAGTGAAAGAGATTTATTATACACTTCAGGGGGAAGGTCATATGACGGGCCGCCCCGCAGTATTCTTGCGTTTTGCGGGCTGTAACCTGTGGAGTGGACATGAGCGTGATCGCGCCAGCGCTATCTGTCAGTTTTGTGACACCGATTTTGTCGGAATGGACGGGAAAGGGGGAGGGCGCTTCGCAACATCCAAAGATTTGGCTGATGCAGTGTGTGCAGCGTGGCCAGGCACAGTGACAAGCCGAGCTAAGCCGTATGTAGTTTGTACTGGTGGAGAGCCCCTTTTGCAACTGGATAGTGATCTGGTTGAACTGCTTCAGTCCAGCGGTTTTGAGGTTGCAGTCGAAACGAACGGTACATTGATTCCTCCAGAAGGATTGGATTGGATTTGTGTAAGCCCAAAGGCAGGCGCGCCATTATTGTTGCAATATGGGCATGAGCTCAAGCTCGTATTCCCACAGACAAATGCATTGCCAAGAGAATTTGAAGCCATGGAGTTTGAGCACTTTTTCCTACAGCCAATGGATGGCCCTGAACTTGCTGCGAATACCCAAGCGGCTTTGGCTTATTGTCTGGAGCATCCTCAATGGAGGCTTAGTATCCAGACACATAAGGTTTTGGATATTCCCTGATCAGAAGGGTAAAGGTGTTCCTTCAGATTTGGTTCTTTCCCAGTAGGCATCCCGGAGTTTTAGAGTAAGCGGTCCTGGTTTTCCGCCTCCAATCATTCGACCATCCACTTCCAATACTGGAGTTAATTCTCCCATCGTCCCTGTCGTAAACACCTCGTCAGCAGTATACATCTGAGTCATGGAAAGATTGGATTCTCGAGCTGGAATCGAAAGATCTTGTGCAAGTCTGAGAATTTTTGAACGTGTAATTCCGTGCAGACAGCTGTCTGCATGGGGGGTGAGCAGGGCGGAATTGTTGACGAGGAAAAGATTTGTTGCATTCGTTTCGGAGAGGTATCCATGAATGTCCAGCATGACCGCATCGTCCACGCCGGCCAGATTCGCCTCAATTTTGGCAAGAATGTTGTTGATGAGGTTGTTATGGTGAATTTTGGAGTCCAGACATTGGGGAGTGTTACGGCGCACCGAAGATGTGATCAACCGGATTCCGCTTTCTGCATAGACAGGTTTTTTCCATTCAGCCAATACAATCAGTGTAGGACCAAACACATTGAGACGAGGATCCATCCCGGAGGTTGTTTTTTCTCCCCGTGTCAGTGTCAGTCGCACATGTGTATCATCGCGCATCCCGTTAGACTGTAGCGTAGCGAAGAGAGCATCGATAATGAATTCACGTGTAGGGATATCCTTAAATCCCATTACATGTGCAGAATTCATGAGTCGTTGTAGGTGTGCATCCAGTTCAAAAACACGGCCCTCGTAAACACGAATCCCTTCCCAGACAGCATCCCCTCCTTGCACGGCACTGTCAAATACTGAGATTTTTGCTTCGGATCGGGGAAGCAACCGATCTTTGACCCATATCATGATGGTGTCGTTACGGTCGTCCGGTAGAGAAATATGCATGGTGATTCAGGCTTTGATAGCGCGTTGATACAAATAATTGTAGTGGGGGATGCACTCGTCGAGTAAGGGGTAGAGAAAATCGGGAAAGGGGGCTGATTTGTGCTGATACGGTGCGAATCCAGTAGACTTATGGATAACATGATACCAATGCGGTGCCCAGATTCCATCTTCGGGGATTGAGCCAGCTTTCCAGTGAAGCATAGCCGGGTCAAACTCAATCCCCAGTTGTATGCATAAATGACGGAGGACTTTTTCGGGATCAGTTAACACCTCGCGGGCATCAAGAACACACGGTGAATGCCCCTGCTCCGTCAAATAGTCAAATACTTTCCGTTGCATTGCCAGAGCAGTATCGGCAAGTGTAGGTTGAGGAACCTGATTGATGAGAGAGGGAAGCATCTGTTCGGGATCGCGAATCAGGAACACGGTTGTCATCTGATCCAGAAATAGCCAGTCTAGATCCAACAAGTGGTGCCCCATATTTTTGACGAAAAGTACGGGAAAGTCGCAAGGTCCCAAAAGAGTCTCCTCAACAACCTTTTCTCCTTGATTTTCCATTGAGGCAAGAATTTCCTTCCGGCCAGGATGCTGCGCCCCTGTGCTCTGAAGATAATGGGCATAGAGAGGTTCGTCGATTACATGCGTATCTGCACGTTGAGCAAATGCATACATCAGCGCAGTGGACACGTTTCGGGGACCACTGCATAGGTTAATCCGCAAAGACATAGTAATTTTAGTAGGATATTTACAAAATCCCGCAAATTTACGTCATTTATTTTTTAAATGTGAGGAAAAAAATAATATGATAAATTCCTGTTGGATTAAAACATAGTTAGACAAGGCAATGGAGTCACTGGAAAGTTTATTCCGTCCGATTTTAGCAGAAGCCGGTCGTCGAGCAATGAAGTATTTTCTGAATGCATCTTTTGAGATCAAACAAGATGGTTCACCGGTTACTGCCGCAGATAAAGCGGTACAGGAGTATCTCCTTGAAGAGATTACACGGGAATTTCCGAATGATGGAATCGTAGCTGAGGAAGATGAGGTATTCCGAAAGCCGCGACAGGGTACGCGGTACTGGACAATCGATCCGATTGATGGCACAGTTCCATTCATGGCAGGAATGCCAAGTTGGGGAATAGCAATAGGGCTGATTGATGAAGATCTGCCTGCCGCCGGATTCATATACCTCCCTGCGACGGGCGATCTGTTCTACACAACAGGGGCACAGGTATGGAGGAATAGTGAACTTAGATCGTTAACCGAGGATGATTCATTACATCAGAATTCAATTCTAGTGACTCATGCACGCCCTCACCAGCGATATACACTTCAAGAATCTTTTCCAGGTCGTGTTTTTGGTTTGGGGACGGCCTCTGCACATTTGAGCCTGGTTGCAACAGGTGGTGCACATGTAGTTTTAATTGGTCACGATAAAGTATGGGATTTGGCACCAGGGTATGCAATGCTGTCTGCGAATGGCGGGATTCTTTGCTATCTGGATGGAAGAAGGTGCGATCTTTCAGATCTTCTTGATGGCCGTCCAGCTCCTCTTCCAATGCTTGGAGGTTCAGAAGCCTTGGTAGAAGAAACACTAACCCACTTGGACTACTGGTCAATATCCAAGCCTCAGAGTCGTTAATCAGCAGCAATCCCGGATTTCATCCGGTCAGACAAAATCCAAACTTGATTCCGCAGATTTACTCTGACCCTACTATCCGAACTCGGCATGCGTGTTGTCCTGCATGCGCCAATACACCGTCCGCTATATCACGCTGATCACTCATTCTCGGGATTTTAGCTTGACTATGAATATCCCCTTTACTCGCTCTCAGCCATGCAGTGAAGGTGCCGTTCGGTACGATGACGATTTCAGGGGGGCCGAATGCCTTGGCTTCTCTGCGGATATGATAATGTCGGTTGATGTTACTAAGTTCAGAGTCCAGCGTCCGTATAAATGCTTCCCGATCATCGGGAAGACGGCTGAATTCAAGGAGCCATTCATGTGCCGGAACCATTGTACCGTTTGGGGGCATGGCTGAAACATGGTATTCCCGTACAAGGCTGTTAGTGGTTTTGCAGGCTGTGTCAATCGCTGCGCGAGCATCTTCACCAAAGACAGCTTCGCCATATTTATCAATCATCTCGGATGTTCGCCCTGCAACGAGAATTTTGTGCGGAGATGTACTCGTAAACCGTACCACATCCCCCAACACATAGGACCAGAGTCCACTACAAGTAGTGAGAAGGGGGGCATATCGAACATTAGTCTCTACATTCGAAATCGTGAATCTTTCAGGGTTATCTGTTCCTAACTCTTCCAGTCGCACAAACTCATAGAAGATTCCGTTATTCAGGTGCAGTTGCATAGCCGGGTCATCCAAGTTGGTCTGATAGGAGAAAAATCCCTCTGAGGCACCATATACTTCAAGAAAATGTATATCTGGCAATCCAATCTGTTCTTCAAGGATAGACCTGTACGAACTGAGTGCAACTCCACCGGAAATGTAAAGCTGAAGGTTGGGCCAAACTTCGCCAACCGTCCGCACTGCGGTTCCGTTTACTTCGTTGAATCGATCTATCAATGTTCCAAAAAGGACGGGTGCCCATGTTGGCGCCATGGCGACCAACCGGATATCCAGATTCAGTGTTTGATCTACAACAGAGTTCAACTTCAAATCCCAATCGGGCGTAAATGCAACTGAAGCTGGAACGGCCTGAAGTAAAGCAGAAAAAATTTTGGGGGCAAAAAGAGTCTGCAGCCCACTTACTTCGCCAATTAGAGTATCAGGGTGATCCGGGTCACTCTGAATTCGTCCAGGAAGGGTGAGATGCTTTCCTAAAAAGGTCTTGTAGATTCCTGTGTTGATCAGATAATTCAGTCCAACATTTAGTGAAAATTTGCGATTCAACTGCAACATTTCCGTGCTCAATGGAATAACTTTTCCTTTTGAAGCTGTTCCGCTTGAGATCGCAAAGTGCTTAATTTTTCCGGGCCATAATAAATTCTCTTCGCCTGCTCTTGTGCGGTCAACCAGGAATTTTATTTCATCATATGTATGAATTGGAACACGGGCTTGATAGGCACTGATGACGTCGGATTCTTGCGCAATCCGCGAAAACTCAAACCTACGTCCCCACTCAGTGTTGGATGCGCGACGGAGCAGGCGTCGGAGTAGACGAGACTGTACTTTGGAAGGTATGCGTTTACGCATAAAGAAAGCTGGACGCAACGGGCAACAGGGAGTTATTTCTGTACAGTACTCAAGGCGCTTTAGCACGCAATTTTTGGACGTAATGCGCATTTAACCTTAAGACTATCATGCAGGATCCCAACCCTCATGTCGATCAGTCCGCCGAAGATTCGTTTGCATGGTTAGCTTGTCGTGAGCACTGGCTTGATCCTGACTTCGACGGTTCTCTTTCACACAGAAGCTTCCAGGCAAGATTTCTGGGAAAACTGAACACTACCAAACTCCCTTATTCAGGGAGAAATGAAGAAAATCAGGACCGAGTAAAAACCAGATCAGAAGGTTTTTCCTTCTTTGAACAGTACGGTTTGACGCTGGATTTTCAGACCGATTGCCTGATAGAGGCGCGCGCCTGCATCGGTGACTTTGG
>JAPOTE010000081.1 GCA_026709335.1 Bacteroidota bacterium
AAGCAGCAGGGGGAATCTGAGACTTCGGCATAATGCAAATGGCAAACCTTTTAGAATCGATTAGACAGGGTATAAGATCGATGGTTCCTGAAGCTGATTAGGCGGATCGCTGCACAAGGATGGATAAGCCTTCCTCAGGGGTTGTTACAGCAGTGTTGCTGTAAAGCACATTGTTCCTGTCGATGGCAGGGTGTTAACATAGAGGTTTCGAGAGCCGGGGATTCCTATCCCATGAGTACTATGCGATCCAAAGATTTATTCGCAGTGCTGTGTAGGTATTTGAGGCAATCTTTGCACTCTGAATACATGCCTCCCGTGCTCAATCATCATGATTGTGCCGAGCAGTGTCCCCCTTCACCACCGTCGTACTGGAGCCCATTGAACGGAACAAAAATCTATCAGTCCAACTTCTGGAACTAAAGATTAACAGAGGGTTCAATGGGTGTGAATTTTTCCAGAATTGGATGGTCAATAATTCTAGGTTTTTACCATTCAGGCGTGTGGCCGTGATTGGTGCAGGTACCATGGGAGCACAGATAGCGGCTCATTTGGCTAATGCAGGAGTTAAGGTTTTACTCCTGGATTTGGCAGCATCTGAAGGAGCCAAATCAGATGCGTTGGTCAAACAGCGACTCAAGATAGCCTCAAAATTGAAGCCCAACCCGTTTTTTACAAAGGCGGCTCTTCAGCGTATTGACTGTGGCACGATTGAGCATGACATCGAGAAAATTTCAGAAGCCGAATGGATTATTGAAGCCGTAGTTGAACGACTGGATATTAAACAGGCTCTACTGGAAAAAATCGAAAAGTATGGGAGTCCAGATAGTATCGTGTCAACCAATACCAGTGGTATTCCAATACACTTGCTTGCAGCAGAATGCAGCATCGAGTTTCGTCAGCGCTTCCTTGGTACACACTTCTTTAATCCACCCAGATATCTGCGTCTGCTTGAAGTCATTGCACATAAAGACACCAATTCTGAGGTACTGGACAGAATAGAATGGTATGCCCGTGTCTGTCTTGGCAAGGATGTTGTGTATGCAAACGATGTTCCCTACTTCATTGGCAATCGGGTGGGCATTTATGGGATGATGGGAGCGATTCATCAATTTATCCATGAGGGATTCACGATTGAGGAAATTGATACGCTCACGGGACCACTGGTCGGACGACCAAGATCAGGAACATTCAGAACTGCAGATCTGGTGGGTCTGGATGTGATGCAGCTCGTATGCTCCAATCTCTATGACAGCGTACCTGAAGACGAGAGTAGAGAGTGGTTCTTAATCCCGGACGTACTTGAAAATTTAGTCAGCAAGGGAGCATTTGGGGCGAAATCGGGGGCCGGGTTTTATCGAAAGGAAGGTCGACAAATCCTGTCAATGGATTTATCCTCGGGAACGTATACGCCCCCCGCCGAACTTGACCTTGGAGATCTGGGCAAAATTAAGACGGCCGGGTCACTTCAGAATCGCCTATCTGCATTATTTGAAAACGAAGAGCGTGCGGGCACCTTCTTTCGGGCGACTATGCTGGACCTGATGGCATATGCTTCAAGACGGGTAGGTGAGATCACAGATAACCCTGCATCTATTGACCGAGCAATATGTTCGGGATTTGGGTGGGAGATAGGGCCTTTTGCAACATGGGATGCAATAGGATTTGACAAGGTAAGAAAAGCTATGATCCAAGAGGGTCATATGTTGCCTGATTGGGTAAGGGATATGCCGGGAGAGGCTTCATTTTATGAGAGTCATGCCACGCGAGTTTATATCCCGGCCCAAAAAGAATATATCACACAAAAGACACCCGCATCAGAACAGTCCCTCAAGTCCATCAAACGGAAGTCTGGCGGGGATTTATGGTCAAATGAGGAGTCAGGCTTGATAGATTTGGGAGACGGGGTTGTTTTATTTGAATTTCGATCGAAGGCCTGTACACTGGGCGCCAAGGTGATCAGTGGAATTATGGAAGTTGTTGACCTGGTTGAAAATGACCCGGATTTATGCGGACTGGTGATTGGTAATGAGGGTACCCATTTTTCAGTGGGTGCCAACTTAGCAGAAATGGCAGAGGCCGTTCAATCCAGGAAATTTGAGAAAATAGACTGGTACATTGCCCGTTTTCAGTCTAGCATGCAGCGTGTACATTATGCACGAAAACCGGTGGTAGTCGCGGCCCATCAACGTGCATTGGGAGGGGGATGTGAACTGATGATGTCCGCTGTGCACCCGGTTGCTGCCGCTGAAACCTATGCAGGACTTGTAGAACTTGGAGTTGGTTTAATTCCAGCCGGCACAGGAAGTATGCGGCTCGCTTCAAAGGCTAGTAAAAAAAATCGGGGATATGACAGCAATTTGCTCTTTGATGTTATGCAGTATTTTGAGACTGTTGCCAAGGCAGTTGTCTCGACCAGTGCCGAAGAAGCACGCGATCTGGGATTTCTACCCAACCATGCATGTATTGTGATGAACGGTTTAGAGCGTTTCCATGCGGCAAAGCATGAGATACTGAGGCTTTCTGCCCAGGGGTATCGCCCACCGGTACAGGAAAAATTTCGTGTGCTGGGACGTCCAGGTGCTGCAGCACTGTGTACCGCAGCCTATCAGCTACATCAAGGTAGATTCATCAGTGATTACGATCTGTATTTGGCAAAAAAATTGGCCTATATATTTACAGGTGGAGGCTTGAGCGGAGCAGAAGAAGTAACGGAATCCTATCTGTTAGACTTGGAGCGAGAGGTATTTCTCAGCCTTCTGGGGGAGCCCAAGACACAGGAGCGTATCGCCGGCATCCTTAAACATAATCGACCCGTCCGTAATTGATCAGTCCTGTGAAATGCAATCTTCAGCGGTAATCGTCACAAGTCTACGTACCCCTATTGGAAAAGCAAAGCGGGGATCTCTTCGCTTCATGAGACCGGAAGCCATGGGGGCCAAAGTTGTTCGCGCGGCTCTGGATCATACCCCCAACTTGAGTGCAGAGGATGTGGATGATGTTCTCATCGGATGTGCTTTTCCCGAGGGATCTCAAGGTATGAATGTAGGACGTATTATTGCTGGACTGGCAGAATTACCTGATTCCGTTCCCGGAGCTACGGTTAATCGCTTTTGCTCATCAGGACTGCAGACGATCGCCATGGCGAATCAGGCAATTACCGCAGGGCAGGCTCAATGCATGATTGCCGGAGGCACAGAAAGTATGACTCTCGTGCCCATGAGTGGATATTACTTTCAACCTGATCCCGAAATTGCTGACCAGAATCCGGATGTTTATCTCTCGATGGGGAATACGGCAGAAAACTTGGCCGAGAAATACAATATATCTCGTGAAGATCAGGATCGCTTCGCCCTCAGATCTCATGAGAATGCACTTGCAGCACAGTCCACAGGGCTTTTTGAAGACGAAATTGTTCCTCTGGATGTGCAGCAAACAAGTTTTCAAGATGGAGTTCAGAAAACCTGGACCTGTCGATTTACCACGGATGAGGGGCCAAGAGCGGACACGAGTCTTACAGCTCTTGGTAGCTTGCGTCCAGTATTCAGAAACAAGGGAAGTGTTACAGCCGGGAATTCTTCTCAGATGTCGGACGGCGCCGCTGCTACCGTGGTGATGTCCGAAAAAATGGCCGCGAGTTTGGATGTTGAGCCATTGGCACGAATGCTTGGATTTGCGGTGGCTGGAGTATCTCCATCAATTATGGGAATTGGCCCCGTCCCAGCAATAGAGAAGGTTCTGAAACAGACCGGACTCAGGCTTGATCAGATTGGACT
Source organism: Bacteroidota bacterium (assembly GCA_026709335.1). GTDB lineage: Bacteria > Bacteroidota > Rhodothermia > Rhodothermales > Bin80 > Bin80. The sequence goes on from JAPOTE010000081.1 coordinate 3,774, forward strand.
GATTGAGTTAAATGAAGCTTTTGCGGTACAGGCACTGGCTGTCATCAGAGAAGCCAATCTAGATGAGTCAATTGTGAATGTCCACGGAGGTGCAATTGCATTAGGACATCCTTTGGGTTGCACCGGGGCGAAGTTGACCGCCACGTTGCTTCATGCGATGAAGCGACAGAAGATTCAATATGGAATATGCACTATGTGCGTTGGGGGCGGAATGGGAGCAGCAGCCATCTTTGAGAATCTACAGTAACCAGGCCCCCTCAAGTTGTCAGCCAAGAGAATAGAACGAGCGCACTTAAAACTCATAACCCCGTAAGTTCAGGTTATCTAATGGTTTAATCCCGAATGTTGGGGATAGATTGAGCATTCATCTCTTAACAGGAAGATAGAGTGATTCATGGAACAATATGGATACAGTATTTTGACCCTTTGGCAAGGTATTGGAATTGGTCTTGTAGGTGCTCTGTTTCTGGCCTATTTCGGTGCACGCATTTGGATCTGGGGAATTGCTCTTCTTCTTTTTCTCTTCTGTGCAGGAGTGCCACTCTCGTTGATTCCCGTAGCAGCAGTTTTGACAGCGATTCTAGTTTTGTCACCATTGCGCAGAGCCTTGCTCACAGGCCCGATGATGCATATGATAGATCGTATGGGACTGCTTCCGCCGATTTCGGATACGGAGCGGGTGGCACTGGAGTCAGGGAAGGTTTGGGTAGAGGGAGAGTTGTTTTCAGGAAAACCGGATTGGGAGCGTATTCGGAAGGCGCCTTACCCTCAACTTAGTCCCGAGGAACAAGAGTTTTTGGATGGCCCTGTTCATAGGTTGTGTGATGCAGTCGATGAATGGAAGGTATGGGCAGATCGGCAGTTTTCCGATGAGGCATGGGAGTTGATGAAACGGGAAAGAATGTTTGGAATGATCATTCCCTCTGAGTACGGCGGATTGGAATTTACTGCAATGGCAAACAGTGCAGTAGTGATGAAGCTCCAGTCTCATTGTGGTCCTCTCGCGACTACAGTGATGGTCCCCAATTCCCTGGGGCCTGCCGAAATGTTGATCCATTACGGAACGCAAGCTCAGCGAGAACAATATTTGGAAGATCTAGCTAAGGGAGTTTTTCTACCGGCATTTGCGCTCACAGAGCCGAGCGCCGGAAGCGATGCGGGAGCGATTCAGGCGGATGGTGTCCTGTTTAAGGATGAATCAGGAAATGTTAAAATTAGGCTCAACTGGAAAAAGAGGTATATCACGTTATCCTCTGTGGCACATGTTTTGGGACTTGCCTTCAAGCTTCGTGACCCAGAAAATATTCTTGGTCACGGGAAAGATCCTGGAATTACATGTGCCTTGATTCCTTCGGATACCCCCGGGATCATACGAGGGCGAAGGCATGATCCGCTGGGAGTTCCTTTTGTGAATGCCCCCTTTGAGGGTCACGATGTAGAGGTACCTGTTCAGGCTATTGTTGGTGAAGAAAACGGAGCAGGAGAGGGTTGGAAGATGCTCATGGAGTGTTTAGCAGCCGGTCGAGGAATCTCATTGCCGGCAACTTCTGTTGGTGCTTCAAAGGCAGTTTATCTGGGAGTTTCAGCGTATGCTGCCGTCCGCCGCCAATTTGGACTTCCCATCGGAAAATTTGAAGGGATTGAAGAACCGCTGGCACGTATAGGTGGACTGGTATATCTCATGGATGCTGCCCGTATCTATACACTGGGAGCTATTGACAGTGGAGAAGTTTCCGCTGTAGTAACGGCGATCCTCAAATACAACCTGACTGAACTCGGACGTAAAATTGTGAATGACGGGATGGATATAATGGGTGGAAGTGGAATCTCTCTAGGTCCACGAAATATTCTTGCATATCAGTATATCGCCAATCCGATTGCGATCACGGTTGAGGGAGCTAACATATTGACGAGAACCCTGATTGTTTTCGGCCAAGGTGCCCTCCGGTGTCATCCGATGGCGTACCAGGAAATAGCAGCACTGGCCGAAAAAGATACGGCACGCTTTGATTGTACATTTCTGGGGCATGTAAAGCATGTCTTGCGTAATACTTCCCGGTGTTTGATTCTGGGAATCACCCGCGGTCATGTGGCAATCGTTCCCGGTCGTGGAATCGTACGGAAATATATTCGGCGGCTGAACTGGGCATCTGCATCTTTTGCATTTATGGCAGATCTGGCAATGATCTCATTGGGGGGAGCGTTGAAGAAAAAAGAAAAAATCACGGGGCGCTTTGCTGATATTTTCTCTTGGATGTTTTTGGCCTCAGCTACCCTCAGAAGGTTTGAAGCAGAGGGAATGCGCAAAGAGGATCTTCCGTATTTCAAGTGGTCCATGGAATATGCCCTTGCTGAAATTCAAAAAGGATTTGAAGGGCTACTGTCGAATATGAAGGTTCCAGGGTTGACATGGTTTGTACGTGGCCCTGCGTTGCTTTGGCACAGGTTGAACAGTTTCGGGCGGGGGCCATCGGATCAACTGGGGCATCAGGTTGCGCAGCTTATGCAAACCCCTGGTTCGCAGCGCAATCGAATTGCGTCGGGGATTTATGTGCCGGAGGATCGTACTCGCGGACTAAGCAGGTTGGAGCACGCACTTAATATAGTTTTCGCTACCCGTACAGTTGAAGCCAAGGTGTCCAAAGCAGTACGTTCCGGGGCACTGCCGGGAAAACCCCGAAATACACGGTTTGCACGAGCGCGTGAGGCGGGAATTATTTCCGAAGAAGAGCTGGTTCAGATTCACGAAGCTTCCCAAGCCGCATGGGAAGCGATACAAGTGGATGATTTTGACGAGAAATCCTATATGCGGCACCATGTATCCGCCAAGACGAGTTTATCATGATTCATGCCATTCTTATAATCCTTCATGTCCTGACTGCATCGGCCTGGTTTGGGCTGAGTATACGTTTGGGTAGCCAAGCCAAACTTGCTGCGAGCGGGCAGCTTGCAGTAGCAGTAGACGGAGCCAGAACCATTTCACTGATGGGAATCCTGCTGATCGCCACATTTTTGTTTTCCATGACAATCTTGATTCTTGGGGGTGGCTATCCAGGGCAGATTCAGTATCACATTTCTTCGACATTGATTATCGTTCTTTTGGTGCTTCAATTTGTGTTTTTGCGCCCAACCTGGAACAACTTGCGCACCTCCATTGAATCTACAAATGGTGATCAGGGAGCAGAATTGAAAGGAGGAAAACCATTTGGCTATGCTCGCAGGATTTCCATATTTGCAGGCATAGGACATCTACTTTGGTTGGCTCTTCTGGTGCTCATGTTCTGGAACAGATTCGTGATTTTTGCATTCACGGGCTAAGGACGGGGGAAGTACAAAACCTTCCCGTGTATTATTAACCCTTGTATTGCGAATCAAATTCATACTGATGGCAACTGATCGAATGAACGAGAGCTGGCAGCAGGTATGCAGCCAAATTGCATCCATTTGGAGTGAGGTCGAATTTGGGGAGAGAGAACTGAAAAAAGCGCGTGGAAATATGCGTAAGATGGTCCAGCTTATTCATGAAAAGACTGGTGAGCCAACCAGCGAGATCTTTCAAAAGATTAGTGCGATTATCTGATAGCTTCGCAGGGGCTGGACTTCCAGGTTCACCATCAGGCTGCGATGATCTGCTTTCTCATCTTGTTGCTGTTTCAGGTTCCCTCGGCGGATCTGCATCCGGCCCATGAAGCGATTGAAAGCCGGGAGTACAGACGTGCTTCCCGCCTTCTGGACTCGATACTTGAGTCTGATACTACCCAAATAGAAGCACGTTATCTCCGCGGGATTGCTCTCCGTGAACGGGGTAGAAATCCAACTCTGAATTCCCGGCTACAGAGGTATTTGACCCGAGGTGCGCGAGATTTTGAGTTCGTCATTTCACAGGATTCGGGATATCAGGAAGTTCTCCTGGAATTTGCTATCCTCAAGTCGTATCAGGGTGATTTGCAACAAGCCATTTTATTGGCAGAGGCGCAGCTGCAGCATCGCCCAGAGCTTGAATATACACTCTCTCGCTTATTGTCCTTCTACTGGCGTTACGTTGTAACTAAGGAGCCGGAGGAGGCAAGGCAGTGGCTACGAAAACAATCGGGATCTCTCGCTTCTCTTTTCGTTGGACGCACGTATGAACGGCAGGGGATGTATGATGCGGCCGAGCTGATCTATCGTGAAAGTGAAGAGGCAGAGGCAACCGTGACGCTTTTATCAAGGGCAAGGTTGGAGTTTGCACAGATGCGTTTGGGGGAAGGCACACAGACCGTTCAGCAGGCAATCTCCAATCTGAACAGCAAGGGAGATGCGTTTATATTGTTTGAAGAAATAAAAACAATTGCCAGCCCCTCAGAATTGGTTGAGTTTGAGGAAATTGAAGACCTCAGGGAGTACCGGGATTTTTTCAATTCCTTCTGGAGTCGCCGAGATCCAATGCCCGCTGCTCCCTACAATGCCCGTATGGCAGAGCATTATCGGCGATTGCGAATAGCGGAACAGGATTATTTATTCAATGGATTTCGTTCATGGTTTCGGAGTGACTTCACCTATGATGAAACCCACTTCCCATCTACCTATCCGTTCAGCTCTGATTTTACGGATCGAGGAGTCATATTTATTCGTCACGGGGAACCTGACGATTATACTGTAGGGGAAGCAAATTCATGGTTGTATTATGATTCCTCACTTGTTTTTCATTTTGCTCCGACCTGTATTGGAGATGTCTGTGGTACTACAGATCATTTTGTACCAGCTCCCCGGGGCCTAACATTCGCCCCTTCTATTGTAGGTCTTGATGAGTTAGATGCGGAACGAGTCAGCATGAGATCCCTGGCTGATGGGCTCAGTAGCGATCGGCACCAATGGCCATCAGGGACGCGGGTTTGGGAAGTTCCATTTGTCATGGCAGCGTTTCGAGGAGCCGATGGTCAAACTCTATTAGAAATTTATTATGAAATTCCTCTGCACGAAACTGCGGGTATCCCTGGTCCAGATTCTGTGCTCGTTGAGTCTGGTTTTGCGGTTCATACCGATGAGTGGGATCGTAGAAGCTACATCCGGGAGCAGAACCGCCACGCCAGGGGTGCTCCAATGTATGTGGATCGATTTCAGATTGACCTGCCTTCGGCGCATTTCAATTTTGCATTGCACACCCGGGTTGTGGATGGAGTCCATCTGCAAGCAAACAGGTTCTATTATCGGGTGCCCGCATATTCGAGTAGAGATTTGCAGTTGAGTGACATTCTTTTGGCAGATAGCATAGATGCACTTCCTGATGCAATGCGGCGAGAGGATTTGATCTTGCATGTCAATCCATCCGGAAAATTTCGGCAAACTGCTGCTCCATTCGTGTATTTTGAAATCTATAATCTGGAACGTGATCAGGATGGTCAAACCAGATACCGTATCGCGTACACACTGACACCCGCGGATGAGAGAGAGTCAGGCACCATTACGTTGCAAACGAGTGATCAGAGGGGTGTTGAAGCGTCAGAAATCTCGTATATATCGGTAGATTTGAGTCAGGTAACTCCTAGAGACTACATCCTCAATGTAGAGGTGGAAGATCTGGTGACAGAGATGATCGCGCAGACATCAAGAAAGCTCACTCTGAGATAATCTGAGTTCTAGTGCGTCTTTTCTTGGTTGTAGAGCATCTCAGCATTTCTTCTAACTGCCCTATTTCTGGGATTTTACGGTCTATGACTATGGGTAGCAGGGCTATCGGGGCTCATGGTTCAGAAGAACTCAGGAGGACATGTACGATCTTACCGGTGGCCGTCAGGGGTGCATAGAGGAGGTGGGAGAAGAATGAAGTCTAAATTACATATTCAGTTTAGTTTTAATAATGCTGCCTATCTCATTTTCGTCTAGTGCACCATAATAAACTTCTTCGTTTATTACCAATGTTGGAACTCCCTGCAAATTGAGAATGTCAGCGATTTCAGTGTCTTTCATAATTCTATATGCGGGTTGTTCTTCCATGATACAATTAACAAAACTGTCTTTATCTTGAATTTGTGCTTTATCCGCCAGATCTTGCCAATTCAAGCTCCCAGACAACTGGGATTGATAGGTAAATAGTAGTTCATGAAAAGCATCAAAAGCGCCTTGATCTGAGGCACATTCCGCAGATATAGCTGCCATATATGCGCCAGTATGATGTGGCAGAGGGTAATGCCTATACCAAATGCTAATTTTATCTGGATACCGGATGTGCAGTTTATTTAGCACATGTTGCATTTCAGCACAAAAGGAACATTCGTAGTCGTAAAACTCAACAATCTTGACAGGAGCAGAAGGCATACCTGAGCCAATACGTGAAGCGGATACGATCTGCCACAATGTATCAGGTAGCACTACATCCGGCGAAATGTTTTTGTGCAGATTGGAATTATTGTTATTCCTGAAAAATTCTTGCTCTACAACCAAGAAAGTAACTATTAATGCACTCAAAATCAATGCTGTGCTCACAATTGTTTTTAGTATGCGCATTTCAGGAAAATTACCTCAGCTTATAGGATTGCTGAATGGCATGAGAAATCAGAATGTCAGCTCCATTTTTCGATTTTAAAATTCCAACAGATTTTCCGTTACGAATAACTGTCAGACGCACATTAATTGGTAATTTCATGACACCCAGTTCAACACCCGCTTGATTCAAAATAATCCAAGTAGACAGCGATTCTCCCTTTGCTGAACTCAGTTGTATCCAGACATGCCCAAGATCGTCTACAACAAAAGTCTGAATCGCAGGCTTGAAATCAGGTACCCCGATTTTCTGCATATGACGGCGCCATCTTCTGCTATATTCTTTGAGTGTGTCTCGTATTTCGTTAGAAGTGAATGGTATTAGATCGTGCTCCCAGGTTAGGGAATCCCCAAAAGCCCCCGATTTATTGTAAACCGAAATAGATCTTGTATCACCCTGTGCAAAATACATTTTTTCTTGAGTACTTATACGCATCATTGGATAAACATGGAAAGGATTATTTATCATTGAATGAGCTCCATCTCTGGAACTGATGACCATTGATCCCAAGTTCTTCACTGTTGTGATAGGGGAGGTTCGTATTAACAGACCTGTGCTACGGTCTATCATGTACACAGGATTAATTCTATTTAACTGATTGTCAGCTCCATCTTCTAAAAAAGCAGTGTAGGATACTACAAATCCCTCATCCGTTACTCCGATAAATCTGTATGGAGCGTAGCTGTCCAAGAACGGAAATCTGACGCGCCTGACAAATTTGTAATCTATAGGGGTAAACAGACTAACTATGTTATTTTGCCTGTCATGAACAAACAAACTGTCCCCCTGGCCAACAAATAACTCACCTATCCGAATAAACTCTCCTGGCCCTTCTCCTCTACGACCTATCTCAGTGATTAGCTCTCCCTCTTCGGAGAAAACATATATTGACGAATGGTCCCAATCTGAAACGTACACTCTACCTTTGGAATCCACGGAAACGCTATTAATTTTCCCAAATAGTACGTCATCGCTATTCTTGCCAATACTCCAAAGTTCACGAAACTCCTTTTCAAGGTTTTCAGACACTGACTCTTGGCCAGACGCAACATAAATTTGTATGAAAAACGTGCAAGTGCAAAGAAAAAAATATGTTAAACAAACTTTTCCCATAGATTAATTAGTGTTCTGATTGGTTCTACTGGGCTTTGTGTGGTTTAAGATCTAAGCCTCCACAGAAAAAGAGAATTGCGATTCTGAATTTTCCCATTCATACGTTCAGCGATCGCATTGGATTGTGGATGGCAAAGC
>JAPOTE010000076.1 GCA_026709335.1 Bacteroidota bacterium
TCAAGGAGCTCATGAATATCGAGGATAAAGAGCATGTGAGTGATTTATTGGAGCATCAGCTAAAGGCAGAACTTCTAATGTGGGAGGGAAATCTGGATGGTGCCATAGAGTTACTCAGCATTGCTGCACAGATGGATGCAGAAAGGCCCTTGGATTACGGTCCACCGATGCCTGCAAAGCCTACCTTTGAACTTTTGGGTGAATATTATCTAAAGGCAGAACGGGGGGCAGAGGCCATGAAAGCATTTAAGGCCTCCTTGGGAAGAGCGCCGGGAAGGTCGCTTTCTTTCATTGGAATAGCTAAGGCAGCAAAGATGGAATCGGACAAGAAAGCCTATGAAAAAGCTATGACCAGATTAAAAGAAAACTGGCAGCAAGCGGACCCGGAAGTCTCTCGAATGTTTTCGGAGAGCCACGATTGATGCATGGGGAATTATCAAACTGAAGCTACTCAGTAATTACTTGAGTTACTCGGTTGAGATATCATAGCTCCTTCTTCTAGTTTCGATTCGATGCGCAGATGGGGATCCACTCGTCGTTTGCGGGCAGGACGATCTGGCAAAAACACAGCAGACTGGCAAGAGAATTCGTGATATCCAATACATGTGCAACTGAAGTACCGACCTGGTTACACCGTGCGATCAGAAGAATGCAGCCAGATCTTTCGGGTAATTCTCGATCACTTCGTCGATCTTTTCTTTCAGTTCTACGATCGAATGAGCCGGCACTTCTTTTGCCCTTCGTAAAACTTCATCCAATCTTTTGAAGGCAGATCTCTTGGAATTATTCGTGCAAAGAATCTTGGCAACGCAATCGTATTGTCTCGATAGAGATACTTGCCCATGACAACACCTCTGTATTTACCTTCGTGTGGTGGACTGCTGTACCGATACCCCGAAATCACCCACAGCCCGAAAACCGTCATGTATGTCTCTTCGGCAAGAATCTCGGTATCTGTAAGATTGTCTGCGGTGCCTTCCTCATCTTCCAGAAGACCCTGTCCTCGAAACGCAAACTGCGGCTTGGTTTTCTTGTCTTTTGCACGATATACTTTTATCGTTTTCACTTCAGTTATCTCCGTGTATTTTTTCCAATCTACTGCCATTGTCCTAGGTAAATCGTTCTAACTCAAAAACTTCTCTTTGAATCGTCTTCAGCTTTCTAGAGCCTTCATCAATCAGTTTCTTTCGTTCAAGATCAATTTTAATCTCATACGAGAAGATGCAAGATCAGATCATCCATATACCGGTCAACCTGAAAAACAAATCAGGTCTCGTATCGCAATCGAATTTCCTTTTTTACGTTTCCGAGCCTCTGAGTCCTATGCTGTTCTTTCTTGTCCGGGTCGCAGAAATCAGCGATCATAAACTTTTGGTGAATTCTACTCACAGTTTTGTCATGCCGAATTCGCGTTTTCAGTCTCAGAAAGCAAAACAATGCTCATCGCGTGCTGTTGAGAGTACAACTGATATTGCAGTATTTCTTCAAAATGAAACCTCATTAATCATTACAGATCCATCAGCCTGATGACTCATAGAGCACCCAAATCGGGATACCGTGGAGCACTCGCTCAGCAAGGGGAGAGCATACTCAAGTTGTTGACTCTGTGGTGCTTGGTATCACTCATGACATTCCTCGTGCTACTGTCGGGTGGACGAGCAAATGCTCAATCTTCTGTTCCTTCTTCTCTGGAAGCTCCAAAGTACGAATTACGAGGTGCTTGGATTGCTACAGTATACCGCCTCGATTGGCCAAGCAGTTTAAGTTCGTCAAGGCAGAAGGATAGTATGATCCGTCTTTTGGATTATCTCAAGGGAGCTGGAATTAATGCCGTATTTTTTCAGATCCGTTCTTTCGGGGATGCTATGTATGACTCCAGTTTTGAGCCATGGTCACATTATCTTGCAGGCCAACAGGGAAGATCACCCGGTTATGATCCACTGAAATTCGTGATTGATGAGGCTCACCTGAGAGGGATAGAAGTACACGCGTGGATCAACCCCTATCGGGCGCATGATAAACGGTCTGGTCATGCTGTGGCCTCTAATCATGTTACGGTGCTTCACCCAGACTGGCTCCTGACTTCCGGGCGACATGTACTACTAGATCCGGGAAAAAAAGAAGTGCGTGATTATATATCAACGATTGTAATGGATATTGTCCGTCGATACGATGTAGATGGAATCCATTTTGATGACTATTTCTATCCCTACCCTCCAGATCATTTTACTCACTCTAACAGTCCTGACCGGCCGACATTCCAGAGCGAGAGCCGTGGATTTACCAGTATTGATGAATGGAGGCGAGATAATATCAATCTACAGATTGCTCAGATTTCAGACAGCTTGCGCGCATACGATCCGGCATTGAAGTTTGGCATCAGCCCATTTGGGATTTGGAAGAACGGTGTTCCAAGCGGGATCACTGGCCTTGATGCATACAATCGAATCTTCGCAGATCCAATTGAATGGATCAACTCAAAGACGATTGATTACCTTGTTCCCCAGTTGTATTGGCCACGTGGTGGACCGCAGGACTATTCGAAACTTGCATCTTGGTGGGCAGAAAATGTGGGGGATAGACATTTATACACAGGCCATGCGCTTTGGAAAATTGATTGCAGTACATCTTGTAGCGAGCGGTTTAGTACCGCAGAAATCCCCTCTCAAGTTGCAATCAGTCGAGATGACAGCACGATTAGAGGGAATGTATTTTTTCGAGCAAAATTCATTCATCCATTTCGATCCCGTGGCTTTATAGAGACGATGAGGCAAGGACTTTATAAGTATCAGTCACTCACTCCGCCAATGGCATGGAAAGATAACACCGTACCTGCCGCACCGTTTAATGTAGTTGCAAAAGATGAGGGAGATTCGGTTGTATTAACTTGGGAAGTGCCTGCAGATTCTCCCAAGCGTTATACGATCTATCGTGTCACCAGTGATACCAAACCCGATCCAGCTCTTGTAGCACAGGACGCAAAGAATATAGTTGCTCTTACAGGGGAGCTACGTTTCATAGAAACCCCGAACAAGGATGAAGGGAAGCAATGGTATTTCGTACGGACTGTGAGCAGAAACTCAATAGAAAGCGAAGTCAGCAATATCGTTGCCTCCCCAATCGCAACGGATCTAAAAACGGATCCAGCCTTGGCTACGTTCGGGATTGAGGCGTATCCTACTGTTTTTGGCGAGCGGGTCTACATTGAATATTCATTACAGACTGCCGATGAGGTTACACTGCAGGTTTTTGACTCGATTGGTCGTGAGGTGATTACCTTGGTAGATGACGAATTCAGGCAAGCGGGGATGCACACACTTAATTTCAGTGGGCATTCCTTGTCCAGCGGAGTTTATTGGGTTGTTCTGAGTACCGATCATGTTCGAACTACTCGTGCGGTGGTTCGGTCTCGGTAAGGGGCTCATGAGACCACCAGTTTGTACGTAGGTGGTCAGCTTCCGATCAGGAGAAACAGGGCACCAGCAAGCAATCCACCGATGATGGGGCCCAAAACTGGAATCCAGGCATAGTTCCAGTCACTCCCTTCCTTGTTATGAATGGGAAGTAGTGTATGGACGATGCGTGGACTGAGATCGCGAGCGGGGTTAATTGCATAACCGGTCGTTCCCCCCAATGTTAACCCAATGGTCAGCACGACAACTCCAACAGGGAGAGCATCCAGTGCTCCAAGTCCAACATCAGGTTCTACGAGATAGAGCACCGCAAATACTAGCACAAATGTGGCGATGATCTCGCTGAAGAGGTTAGAGCCATGTTTGCGGATAGCTGGTGCCGTACAGAAAACGGCTCGTTTTATATCTGCGTCTTCAGTGGCCTGAAAGTGATCCCGATAAACCAGCCACACCAGGAATGCCCCCAAAGCTCCCCCTGAAAATTGCGCCATCAAGTATGACGGGACGGATGTCCATGAAAATTTGCCCGCAAGTGCGAGGCCAAGTGTTACTGCCGGATTAATATGTGCACCGCTGTATTCCGCCACAATAAATACTGCCACAAAAACGGATACCCCCCAGCCGAGGGTGATTGCAATCCAGCCGCTATTGTAGCCTTTGGTTTGTCGAAGGATGACGTTCGCAACAACAGCATTGCCAAGGAGGAGAAGGATTGTAGTGCCGATAAACTCACCTAAAAAGGGGCTCATGAGTCTGATTCGTCAGGTTTGGTCAGGATTCTGCTTCTTGGATCGCTCGACTGCCTCACTCCAATTTTCCATCAAATTCGCAGCCATGGAGTGTGGCATTTGAGGCTCAAAAATCTGATCAATCTGCCACAAAGTGCTCAGCAGATCCGGGTTCGGCCAGTAGCCTACAGCGATTCCGGCAAGATAGGCGGCCCCCAAAGCAGTCGTTTCACGCACAACAGGCCTAATTACGGGGACGTTCAAGATATCTGCCTGAAATTGCATCAGAAGGTTGTTTGCGGTTGCGCCACCATCTACCCGAACCTCTTTCAGATCTACTCCGGCATCGGCTTCCATCGCCCGAATAACATCTGCGCTTTGATATGCAATGCTTTCCAGAGCTGCACGGGCAATGTGAGCAGCGTTACTTCCGCGCGTTAATCCGGTGATAATTCCACGTGCATGGGGGTCCCAGTGGGGAGCCCCCAAGCCCGTAAACGCAGGGACAATAGTGACTCCACCATTGTCATTGACCTTTGAAGCAAGAGTCTCAATTTCAGAGGATGTACGAATAATTCCCAGTTCATCTCGGAGCCACTGAACGACAGCGCCGCCGATAAAGACACTTCCCTCCAAGGCATATTGGACGTTGTTGTTCAACTTCCATGCCACAGTAGTGAGAAGTTGGTTCGTTGATGATATGACGTTTGATCCCGTGTTCATGAGTAAAAAACAACCGGTTCCATAAGTATTTTTCACCATGCCAGGTCGTGTGCATACCTGCCCAAAGAGTGCTGCCTGTTGATCGCCGGCAATTCCCGCAATAGGCACAGGGGATCCCAGGAGAGTAGTTTCTCCAAGGATATTGCTGGATGGGACGATGGACGGAAGGATTTCTCTCGGAATATCCAAGATTGTACAAAGCTCGTCATCCCAGTCATGCGTATGAATATTATAGAGCAATGTTCGGCTTGCATTAGAAACATCTGTACAATATTGACGACCGCCAGTCAGTTTCCAGGTTAGCCAGGTATCGATCGTCCCAGCGCATAAACGACTGGTTGAAGCCATTTGACGTGCATTGGGGACATGATCGAGAACCCATTTGATTTTCGTACCCGAAAAATAAGAATCCAGCATCAGGCCTGTACGCTCCTGAAATAAATCTGCATATCCGTCGGAACGTAATTGATCACAGATGTCAGTGGTTCTTCGGTCTTGCCAGACAATTGCCGGGTGGACGGGTTCACCGGTTTGCTGATCCCAGACTACGGTGGTTTCTCGCTGATTGGTAATCCCAATGGCCTTTATATCATTGCTGAGGAGGCCACAGGTTTCCAGAACTTCGCGGGCGACTGACATTTGTGATTTCCAGATCTCGTTAGGATCATGCTCAACCCATCCCGGCTCGGGATAGATCTGTTGGAATTCCTTGTGGGCCGTTCCGACAATAGATCCTTCTTCATCAAAAATGATTGCACGGGAACTGGTGGTTCCTTGATCAAGAGAAAGGATATATGACATGATAGCAGAGCGAATCACTTAAATATAGCAATCAATGCAACCCCCGCGTATACCTGGGCGTAGGCAGGGGGGTGTATCTTCACTGGTTCAATGGATATCTTGACTCTTGTCATGGCAATCGCGTTGCTACTGATGGCCATTGGCATTACACATAAGGAAAACGGCTCCCTGGTAATTCTGATTGGTTTGACATTATCTGTTGGTGCCGTAATTGTCCGGCTTTTGTTGGGTGGTGCACTGATTCAGACGGGGATTGATCTGTTTCGCGATTGTGGGATCAGCTTACTGTTGGCAGCTGCATATATGAGTATAAGGAAGCTGGGAGACCGAGCATATCCGTTCATGATTCTGGGGGTAATTTCCTTGATTCTATCGGGGTTGCTTTTGGGTACCAGATATGTTTGGAAGTCAATCTGGCCTCAGAATACCCAATCTGTGCTCGTTGAATTAGGTCCGGATGATTCCATCGTTGAAATCGAGGAAATTCTGGACGAGTACGCAGATAGATGGGAACGTGCATTTCCGAAGGTGACACTGTCTGAGGATATCGACTTGGCGCAGGTCTATCTCGTTTACGTGTCGGAACGCTATGTAAGCGAGATGATGAATGTCCTTCGTGCAGATCTGGAGAATATTGATCATGTTGAGCTCAACCTTGACATAGTTCTCTCGCCCCCTATACCCGGTCAACTCGTAGAAGGTGCTTCAGATAATGCATTCGGGAATGATCCTTACGCATCTCAGCAGTGGGCTCTCGATGCTGTTCAGGCGCATCAAGCTCATTCAACTCTGAAAGATGTTAGGCCAGTGCGTAAGGCCCGAGTTGCGATCCTTGATACCGGAGTAGAAGCAGATCACGAGGACTTGCAAGCCGCTTATGTTACCGGGGTGCAGGATGACACCCATGGGCATGGTACCCATTGTGCAGGTCTTGCCGGCGCCGTGACCAATAACGGCCTGGGGATTGCCTCATTGAATTGGGAGGGCAGATTCATTGAGATTCTCGGTTTTCGGGCACTTTCAGCAACGGGTCAAGGCTCCATGGAGCAGATTTCTCAAGCAGTCATTGATGCAACAAAAGCCGAAGCAGATGTCATTTCGATGTCGTTAGGGAGCAAATTTTCGGAGGCTCCCCGTGTCTTGATCAATGCTGTGGAGTACGCACTGGAACGGGGAGTCATTGTTACTGCTTCAGCTGGAAATTCCAACGAAGATGCGATAAGTCATTTTCCGTCAAACATTGATGGAGTAATTGCAGTGGCTGCGGTAGATCAGAATCTTGTAAAAGCTGAATTCTCGAACACGGTTGGTAGTCTCTCCAGGCCACTAGCAGCCCCCGGTGTGGATCTTCATTCTTCTTATCCGGGAGGAAGCTATAGGTCGATGAGCGGTACATCCATGGCAACTCCTGTTGTGGCGGGGTTGATCGGTGTCATGCGATCCATGAATCCATATCTGACCGCAGAGCAAGTATACAAGATCTTGCATGAAACAGGCACAGAAATTGCCGATACTCCTCAAGTAGGTCATGTGGTGAATGCCAGATCTGCTCTGGAGCATATACTGGGGAGAGGGATATAGCTTGACTTTCCTCATTTTCAAAGGTATCCTTTTTGTTCTAATTTTCGAGTTCAAGATCAAGCGTTTTAGTATAGCGGTCATTAAATTTATAGAGCTTCCAAATCTTTGCTTTCATGTAAGTTGACAAAATCTCCAACCTAACCTACCTGATTCGCGAGCCCAAATGGAAAGATTGTAAAGTCATCAATACCGCCATCGCAAATATTCCCGATCTCCCATAGTTCGTCATTGAAGAACCCCGGGTTCTCCTCAAGGATGGAACTGCGGCCAAGTCCATTGAAGCCGCCTTTGTCGTCAAGAGCGATAAACCGCATGGACACGTGGTTGCGGTTCTTATCGTAAGAAATAACTCAAGATTCCGGAATTGATTGCGCCGCATAACCTCAACTACCGCCGATTGTTGCTCGGTATGATTGATGCCTGTGTATTGCCCCTTATCAGCAGGTTACCCAAGACCGCCATGCTGCTGGGCATACATACGGTTCCCAATACGCTCAACGAAGACCTTGTCCTCAAATGTGTGAATGAGGATGATGCGATGGATAAATTGGTTCGGTACAAGGCTGAGATCAAATGTCGACTGGAGAAGCGTTATCTCAAAGAGGAAGGCATGGTTCGCTATGATATGAGCAGAAATTATATGGAAGGAGAGAAGAGGATTTTGCCGCCAAGGATTATATACAGAGATAACGTTACTCCAGGGCTCAGATCCCCACCAAATAACTACTTAAATTTTTCAGAAAACACAAATTTATAATTATTTATTTTTTATGAAATATATTCGTAATTATTTTATGAAAAATGTAATGGTTTTTTTTGAATTGGATCCATGAAAACAGAGATTACAAGGATACGATCTGCAGGCTATGCTTGGCTACTGAGTCGATTTGGATTGACTGCAATGCCCAACCCGCACAGTTCCTTTGTTGCAGCAACAGGTGGCCGGAAGCAAAAAATACGAGGACATAGCGTTGAAGATATTTATTCGTCTCAGTACTGGCCCGGCGATAAAATAGGAGATCATCTGGAGTTTGCCTTGAAGTATGATGGTGTGAGCCTGAGTTCCTTGAGAGTTATTTTCTGTGCTGTTCCAGAAAATGAGCTTGTTGATTACATCAAATCTAGATCAACGGGAAAATATGCTCGGCGTATCTGGTTTTTTTTTGAGTTTTTAACTGGCCGCAGGCTCCCCATTGATGATTTGTCTATGGGGAATTACATAGAAGCGCTGGAATCGGATAATTATTACACGATCTCCCAAGGTGAAAAATCTCGAAGGCACCGCGTCGTAAATAATTTGCTCGGACCTAGAGAATTTTGCCCACTTGTGCGGAAAACAGATAGGCTGGGGGAAATGAATCAGATCGATATACGGGAGAAGTGTGAGAAGTTGGTTGAATCGTACTCCCCTGAACTACTCAGAAGAGCACTCAGCTATCTATACAACAAAGAAACGAGGTCCTCTTTTGAAATAGAAAACATTCAACCCGACGCATCACGAGCTGAAAAATTCATGGCGTCCTTGGATATGGCACGTCAACGAGATTTTTGTGATAGGGAGTCGTTAATTTTTCTACAGAATCAAATTGTTGATCCACGTTTTAAGAACGAAGATTATCGGACCATTCAGAATTATGTGGGACAGGCGATTTCTTATAAAAGGGAGTTAGTTCATTATGTATGCCCTAAACCGGAGGATCTTTCTGATCTGATGCAGGGTCTCCTAGCGTCCCATCGACGCATGATGAATAGTGATGTATCAGCTATTGTTCATGCTGCCATAGTATCCTACGGCTTTGTTTTTATTCATCCATTTGAAGATGGCAATGGTCGAATTCACCGATTTCTGATTCACAATATTTTTTCTCTTAAAGGAATCGTTCCGGAAGGATTGATGTTTCCTGTGTCTGCAGTCATGCTCAATAATCAGAAAGATTACAATGATTCTTTGGAAACGTTCTCTCGTCCTTTGAATCAACTTGTGGAATACAGTTTGAATGGTCAAGCCCGGATGACCGTTCACAGTGATTCTGCGCCTTGGTATCGTTATATCGATATGACATCACAGGCAGAGGCTTTAAGTGGTTTTATCATTCAAACCATTGAGAGTGAGTTGATAGAAGAGTTAAGGTTCCTTGAAAGTTATGACATGACTAAAAAAGCAATACAAGATGTGATTGATATGCCCGATCGCAGAATAGATTTATTCATACGAGTATGTCTTCAAAACAATGGCAGGTTGTCTGCGAATAAAAGAAAATCGAACTTTGATTTTTTGACTGATGACGAACTTCACTCAATGGAGAACATCATTGTAGAAAACTATGACAAACTATCCTGACCGACTAGTTGCGATTTGTACCTCACATGTTACAGAATGTCATGGGTTCTTGAGTAGTTTCCATAAAATAATTCCAATCTCAAACAATATGGGGGAGTAATGATAATTGTTGTGAACCTCTTGCAAAACCCCCGAAATTGAGCATAAACATTGCTCTGAAAGCACCTGAGGGAGTCTTTTCTATCTGAAAACATGAGGTTTTGCAAGAACCTCTTGTGTCAAGTCATTACTGAAAAGGTAATCGGCATCTCCATGCGCCATGTTGAATTCACGCAACCGCTTGCGTTTAACCCAAGCGGCCATGATAATGAATTCCTCGTAGAGTAGATGTAATGGAATGGTGGCAGCAAATATGAAAAATGAGTGCAGGCGGAGCATTGATGGACTAGAGCGTAGCGGTGTCAAACTTATGGTCAGATATATTACCACCGCAGATGATCAGTGCAGCCCTTTTGTTGGTCAGGTCTCTATGATATCGTTGAAAGCAGGCAACTGCAACACCAGCTGCGCCTTCAATTTTAATACCATGCTCACGATTGATCAAGTGCATGGCACTGGCAATTTCCTCTTCGGTTGCAATAACCCAGTCGTCTACCAGATCCATACACAGTGCTAGAGTCACCGTGTCCGCTTCAATACCACCAGCAGTGCCGTCAGAAAGTGTAGGCAGGATTGGTTGCTTAACGATATATCCAGCCTCTACGGATTTCTGCATGACATTTGATCTTTCAGGCGAACAACCTACAATTGTGATCGATGGGAGATGATTTTTCAATGCAAGTGCAATACCACTGATGAGTCCACCGCCGCCCACAGAGACGAAGATATAATCAAGGGGCCCGAGTTGCTCCAGAAGCTCAATGGCAATAGTCCCCTGACCTGCTATGATCTTCCAATCATTGTAGGGAGAGATAAATTTATGTCCATCACACTCTGCTACCTCACGTGCTTTCTGTTCCGCCTCGATCCCGTCCTTCCCATGAAAGACAATGTCGGCCTTATTTTGACAAAGAGAATCAATCTTGTATTGATCGGTCGTAGAAGGGATATAGACAGTTCCTACAAGGCCTAATTCATCCATGACCATGGAGGCTGCGAGGCCATGATTTCCAGTGGAGGCAATACTCAGAGGGGCATCGGATTCTCTCAGAGATAGAAATTTATTCAGTGCACCTCTGTACTTGAAAGATCCACTATGTTGTTCATTTTCAAGTTTTAGGAAAACACTCGCCCGAGTTGCATTCCCAAGGATATCCGATGTAATGGCAGGGGTCTGGATGACACGTCCATTTAGCTTTATAGAAGCATCCATGATATATCTGTAAGCACGCCAACGAGGAAAATTCCCGGCGGGAGAATGTTTTTTAGCTCCCATGAGGTATTCTTTTCTCACGGATGCGGGGAATCGTTCAATTGCGTAGCGAAGGGCAGTTCGATGGAGAGTGACGGCGGGTTCATTCAGGAAGTCAACAAGCACGGATTCATTGCGCTTTCCGACTTCGCGGAGCATCCAGCCACAGGCTTTATGAATCAGGTCTTCAGGGGCACGTGCCAATCTGTCCACAAGTGCAAGGGTATCTCCGTACTGATCACGCTTGATAAAATAATAGGTGGTCACGATTGCAATCCGGCGCTCCCAAAGACTTATGCTTTGAGCAAGAGAGTATAGTAAAGTTCGAGGGCGCTCAAACAAGTAGGGGCCAAGAATTTTATGACAACTGGTATCAACCAGATCCCAGTTATTTATGAAGGAAATGTATTCTATATATGCATTGTACACTGCATCTTGATTACCGTGTTGAAAAGAATGTACAAGAAGACAGAGGGCAGTAAATCGATCTTCATGGTAGGGGGATTGCAATAATTGAATCATTTCCGGAAGAGAAATCTTATTCCATTTCCGTGCTACCTTCCGAAGTTTTGGAACCGGGATTCCACGAAATAA
>JAPOTE010000028.1 GCA_026709335.1 Bacteroidota bacterium
GATCCATCACCGACTGAAACAGTGCCCCGAAAATCGCAGGGGAAATGTTCGACCAATCAAACTGGCAGATATCCAGAAGGGCTTGGCGCATCGCGGAATCAAACGATGGAATCCGAAGATCTCCCCGAAACAAATCACCATCGACGTACGGAAATTGTGCCAAGTTCTCATCGAGAACTGTCAGGCGCGTACTTTCTGAAGTATTCATGATTTGAAACAGGTGCGCCAACCATGGACCGAGATCTGAACCATCACTTCTCGTTCGATTTTCAATAAATTCAAGAAAAATATCGCGGGGCTCAAAAATTCCCGTATCATCCGCAAACAAACAGAACACAATCCGTACCAGGAAGCGTTCCAGCTCATCGCCTCGATATCCTACCTCATCCAGAAGATCATGTAACCGTCCAACCAACTCCGCAGCCGTGATATTCGCGGGATCCTGATCCCGGAAGACTCGGCGTTGAACGCCGAGAATGAAGCTAAATGCTTCTATGTTTAGGTGCAGTTCCGCAAGGGAAAATGAAACAGTCTCGCGTTCATCGAGATCATAGAGATCAAAGTTTTGAAAGTCGCTTACCAGGATGTATTGTGGGCGTTCGTACTCTGAAAGAGCATCAAAATATTCTCCAGCCTGTTCGTATGCTGCGCCAAGATCAAGCCCTGCACTCTTTTGCTCTACAATCAGGATACCCGGCCAGAATAAATCAATGAAGCCGGACCGGTTATCCAACTTCTTGACATGCTCTTCATATCGGGCGACATTGCGGCGTTGAACGCCAAAAATCTCAAAGAAATCATTATAAAAACTCTGGGTTTCTCCCTTCTCGTACACTGCGTTCTCCCATTTTCCAGAAAATTCTCTGGCACGGATTCGGATCTCATTCCACGAAAGACGCATCGAGCTCAAATATTATTACAGAAATTAAAAACTTCAATCGAGATTGATTTCTATCCGTGCAACCCCATAGGAAACTCCGTCGTTTAGGAAAGGGTGTTGGCAGAAATTAAAGTCGCATTTCGAACCTCTTGCAAAACCCCCGAAATTGAGCATAAACATTGCCCTGGAAGCACCTGAGGGAATTTTTTTCTATCTGAAAACAGAGGTTTTGCAAGAACCTCTTTGTATAGTGGATCGCTTGCCACTTGGTTCTCGAGATGGCCCCTAACCGTCCAATATACTGACTAAATTTCGCACAAAGCCTATGAGCGGCAGATTTTATTAAACAGGTTCCTGTGGCTGTTAAAGAAGAGTGATACATACCGTAGTGATATTGGTGGGCTATACCGCATTCAGAGGAAGCCGCATAGATCAGGTAGCAATAGGCCTCTCTTTAAAAAATCCATCACTATCCCGACAGAGGAGGTATAGATCACAATTATATCTTTACTATAGCAGGCAAATGGAGTACTATTCAAACACAATAGAAAACAGGAAAACCGCCAATGCATGCGATTTTCGCACACAGCACAAAAAAGCCCGTAGCTCCAAGTTGGGGCACGGGCTTTAAAATTGTGAAAAGAACAAGAGGATCAGAGAGTTTCCAGATAATGTTCGGCAGATAGCTTGTAAGCACCGTAGAGGGCATTCTGAAATGCATTTTTTGCAGCGCCTCGATCGTTGATGCTTACATAGGATTCTCCTAACACATAATAGATTTTTGCCTTGTCTGTACGGCTTCCATTATGAATCGCCAGTGCTTGTTCCGCAGCGGAGATAGCAGAAGCCCAGTCACCTTTTACATAGTGTGCCTGAGCTGTGTAGTAGTATGTGTCTGAATCCGCTTCCATCAGTTGAGTCAAAGATGCTAGCGCGGTGAGCGCTGCATCCGCATCTGCGCGCGTAGCATTCCGCTTTGCCAGGCGTGTGGAAGCTTGGCTTATGAAGTGGTCACGAATTTGATTTTCTGCTGCCAAGCTAGTTTTACGATCTCCTGGGGCAGCAGAGGCAGCCATAAAGTTGTCCAGCGCTTCCTCTTCTCGTCCCAGTTTTCGAAGAGCTAATCCTTTGCCATAAACATTTTTGATGTATGCGGGATAGATGGTTTCGCCATCTGAATAATGTTTGAGTGCAGTCTCAAAGTCTTCTGCTTTGAAAGCAGTAGTTCCCATCTTGTAATCAATTTGAGCAACAGCATAACGAGCACGCTGAGCAACCTCTGAATCTGCGGCCTCATCTGCACCTGTGGCAGCGCTAAAAAACAGGTTACGAGCATCAGCCCACAAGGAACCCTTTGCAGCTTCCTGAGCAGAATTGAAATCTTCCTTGTACTTCTGAGCGGCCACAGGCATAGAGGTGGCCAGTAGTACTACAGTCAAAAAAATACCAGTCTTTACAGGACAGAGAAGTTTCATATCACAAGAGTATGTCGTATAGAATTTTTATTAATGAACGTGAAAATGCCTCGCGAGAAGCAAAGCGCTTTCACGGTTTAATGTGATTGAAGTTCCAAGAGATATAGGTTGGTATACGGAAAACTCCGGTTTATAGGTCTAAGGGGCGTTTTTTCAGAAAAAAAACACCTTCTCTACCCGAGGTGACTACGATCGTACCACTTTTGAAGAAAGGGTAGCTACTCCAGGCTCCAAGTACAGGAGAGTTATCGTTAGGGCCATATGGAACCGTGTCAAAGTGACCAACTTCCAGTGGATTCTCGGGGTCTGAAACATCCACAATCCTGAGTCCTTCCACATAATTGGTCTGGTACATGATATCTCCTTGGATATAGAGATTGTGATCAATCGCACTTGAAGGGCCAAAATATTCCTTTACCATGACTGGATCCTCAAGATCTCCAAGATCAAAGATCAGGGTACGAGTGGCCTGAACCGTTTCAGACATCTCATCTCCCTCATCGTTGAGATAGAAATATTTATGATCTTCGGTGAGCCAGCCCTGGTGTGTGTAGGCCACGTTAGGATAATGGGCTATAGACAGGGCAATGGGATTTTCTTTGTTCGTCACATCCGCAATTGAGAGTGCAGTTTCATTTGAACTGAGGCAAATTTCACGACCTTGATAGTCAAGGTCTGGACCATTGTATATGACACACTGTGCATCATGAGTACTTCCTGTTCCCCGTCTACCGGTTCGGACATCCGCAAAGCATCCGGCAAAAGTGGGATTCACTGGATCTTGAATATTGATCATGTGGAGTGCTCCGCCGCATGTTTCTCCCCCTGAATCACTCCCCACAGCGTATGCAAATCCGGTTTCTTTGTTGATTACAATGTTGTGAGAACTGTATACCCCCTTGTATAAAGCTGTCTCAGTAAATGTCCGAGGCTCAGTGACATCTCTTAACTGTGTTAGATCGAAAATTTGCATATGATGAGCTCCTGCCCCGTCTGCTACAATAAATGCATGATCATTGTAGACCTTGATATCACGCCACAGGCTTTGGTTTGCAGTAGAAGTTTTAGGTAGATCTCCAAGATAAACGGGGCGATAAGGATCCGTAAGATCAATGAATGAAGTACCATCTGTACGGCCAACCAGTGCATACTCACGCCCTGTCTGAGGATCCTCCCAGCCCCAGACGTCATTGACTTGTATCCCTCTCTGGGCGCCAATTTCTTCACGGGTCAGGAACGATATCATGTCAACTTCTGCACATGGAAAAATGCCGGCAGTACCGCTCTCACATTCGGTGATATCTCCTGTAATTGAGGGAATTTCGCTGGCGAGATTGAAGAGTGCCTCTCCAATCTCCATGTCTTCATCTGTAACATGCAATGGGAAAACAACCCCTTCATAATTGTCATGTCCGACAGCGCCGACAGCAACAAGGTTTTCATCTACTGCAAGGCTTGCGCCAAATTCACTTCGAAATTGTAATACATCGGGGCTGAGTACATTTGACAGTTGCATAGTGGATAGATCCAAGTAATAGAGTCCTCCATTCCGCTCATTGAAATGGGTATCAGAGATCCACAGCTTGTTGTCTTGCCCCACTATTTTCTCGCCGAAACGTCCACCGTCAGAAGTGTCCGGGGGTATGATTACATGATTCTCTTGCCAGGTCCCATTTTCGTCCTTTGAAAAGAGGAAAACTGCTCCGTCATCTCGTCCGGGTGCACCAACTGCCAAAAAATCACCTAGGGATGCCACAGATGAGCCAAACAAATCTCCGTTTCCAGCTTCATTAAGGAGGATTTCCTGTGCGTCTAAACTGGGAGATTCTTGATGAGCATAGACTAAGACACGACCTTTCCTGCCGTCCCATTGAGGGGCGCTGACAACAAAATCTGTCCCATGAATTTCAACCGCAGTGCCATACCTGTCGGCAGCGGAAGTATTGTCATGAGCAATTTCGTGAGTCATGCTCCAAGTTCCCTGTTCATCTCTGGAAAATAGATATGCTACTCCTTCCGAGTCGGGAGCTCCTGGAGCACCGATTAGAAGGTGATCCTCTCTTAATGAAACGGCAGTTCCGAATCCTACGTTCGGATGTTTCAGAGTTTCTGACAACATCCAAGTGCCTTCATCAGATCGAGAATAGATATAGACTTCATTTGCCAATGGGGCGCCGACCGCTAACGTGTTGTGTTCAGTGGACAAGCTTCGCCCAAACCCGGTGGCTACATCTCCGCCAGGTGTGAGGACTTGGCGCTCTGTCCATGAGCCATTCTCGGTCATCTCGTAAACAAAGACGTTTCCCGAAAGAAGGAGTTGTCGCCCCTCACCGACCAGAATTTGTCCATCGTTCACGGCCAGATGACCACCGAACTGAAGTGCGTATTGTGCACTCAAGGTGGCTGGAGTACATAAAATGATTAGAATAAGCGTAATAGTTCGTGTCATTGCAAATAGATGGTATTTCCATATATATTAAGGTATAAATTTCAAATATTTTATTGGGAGTGAATACGAGAAAACGTAGTGTTTGGATGGGGCTACTATCTTCAGAACTCCAAAGGGATCAAGCGGCATTAGAGCAATGAATACATTAATTGGCGATATTGGCCTAAATTGAGGACACGCCAAACTTGAGCCGGATATCAGTTACATCGTCATGCACGTAGATGTGGTCCAAAGGAAAACCGAATGTGTTAACTCGCAACTTCGGATCTGTGAAGGGGGTCGAGGAAATAACTCGCTTTTCCACTGACAGCTGGATTTGTGAAAAATGGTTTCGGATAAAGCTGCAAAGAAATTGGGGTTTGATGCTGTGAGCAGACAGTTGCGTGAGTTATTAACTAGCTCTATGGGGCTGGACGAACTCAATATGTTGCGCCCAACCACAAACTCAGATGCGCGCAGAATATCTCTTGAATTCACGGACGAGTTACAAGCTCTTCTATTGCGAGGAGAATCACTTCCTCTGCAGGATTTTATTGATGTTCGACAATACCTTGAGCAGGCGCTTCCAGAACACTCCATGCTCAGCCCACTCTCTCTGGATGAGATTCGCAAGGTTTGTCAGGCGAGCCGACGTATTCGCATCTTTTTTTCTCAAGAAGACAAGAGCCCATTGTTCACGATTGTGCGCCCAATTGTGATCCTGAATGAACTGGAGAAGGAAATTGAGCATACAGTGGATGCAAATGGAAAGGTACTTGAATCTGCTTCTGCTGAATTACGCCGAATACGACGCAAATTACGCCAACGCCAAGAAGCCCTCAGGGAAAAATTGCGAGCATTATTGACGCAGGCGATACACCAGGGATATGCGGCAGAACATCAATTAACCATGCGTGCTGGTCGTATGGTGATCCCGTTGCGTTCGGATGCCAAGCGGAAAATGAAAGGATTTGTTCACGATAGTTCCGCTACGGGGCAGACGGTCTATCTTGAGCCGGCAGCCTGCCTTGACCTTGGTAATGAAGTTCGGATATTGGAGGGTCAGGAACAGCGAGAAATTGAACGAATCTTGAGGGAATTGACAACACAGGTCAGGCAGCATATTAATGCAATCGAGACAAACCTTGCGATCCTAGGGAAAATAGATCTTTTGCATGCTAAAGCTCAGTTGAGTGTTAGATTGGGGGGCGTAGTTCCCAAGCTATCTACAAAACCGATACTGGATATTCGAGAAGGTAAGAATTCGGCTCTTTTTTTGACAAGCAGGTCAAAGACGGTAGTTCCCCTGACTATATCACTTGGCAACGAGGTGCGTACGTTGGTGATCACTGGGCCTAATGCAGGAGGAAAGACGGTAGCAATGAAAACATGTGGATTGATGCTGGTAATGCTGGGGTGTGGCATTCCTGTACAGGCACATCCAGAATCAATATTTGGCACATTCAGCCAAATTCTTGCTGAAATCGGGGATGAACAATCCATTGAACAGGATTTGTCCACATTCAGTGCACGGGTTTCCGGGTTGGGGAAAATGTGCGATGTAGCAGCGCAAGGGGTACTCCTGTTAGTTGATGAAATTGGAACTGGCACCGATCCTGCTGAGGGAGCCGCATTGGCGCAGGCGGTATTAGAGCATTTTACTACATCGGGGGCGCTGGCGATTGTAACGACGCATCATGGTACGTTGAAGGCGTACGCCCATGAAGCCAAAGGGGTAATGAACGGATCAATGGATTTTGACGAAGAGACGCTACAACCAACGTTCTTTTTTCGCCAAGGACTCCCGGGATCATCGTACGCTTTCCGTATTGCCAGTCGAATGAAATTCAATCCTGATGTTCTGACGAGGGCGCGTTATATAATTGGAAAGCCGGGAGTTACTCTAGAATCGTTGATTACAAGTTACCGGGAGCGAATCTCCAGGTTGGAATCAAATCAGAATTTTCCAGAATCAGAGATAAGATTAGAAGATGAAAAAGAATCTGTTTCTCCAATAACTCATTCCGCTCAAAGAAGGCCAGGCAAAGCACCACCATCTTTACCGGTAAAGCTGGAGATAGGACAGCAGGTAGTAATAGATGGAGGGAGTACTCCCTCTGAAATCATCTCTATCGAAGGCCGGAATGCGTTGATTTCGGCGGGTAATATGCGTATGAAGGTCGCACTGAAGCGGCTTGCACCTGTGCAGACAAAAAAGTTGCAATCCAAGGGCATGGTAAATCTATCCACACCTCAGATCCGCATTGACGTCCGTGGTCTTCGTGTACGCGAAGCACTTTCTGAGGTCCAAAAATTTCTGGACCAAGGTACAGGTACAAATTTATCCACTGTTGAGATTATTCATGGCACCGGAACAGGTGCATTACGCAGCGCAATTCACAAATATTTGAGAGACCCTGAGGTCAATAAAGTTTTCGAATGCTTCGATGCGAACCCGGGGATCACAATTGTGAAAATATGAACTGCCTCCATTACCCCCGATCAGGATTTGATATGAGCGTGCGGATTGGAATGAACAGTTGATGAAAGAACCTTCATCGGTTGTGAGTATAAATTGCGGAGAACTTGTCGTGTACTCATTTTAGTGTAATTTAATGTTTTGCTGACACAGGGTTAACATTAAATGGAAGAACTCCTGATTTGACCGGTTAAATAGAGTTCACCTACACATAACCATATACCATTTTTCATCATGATGAAAGCTTTTACTTTGTTTTTTGCTTCACTATTAATTGTTTCCTCTGCGTATTCTCAAGGAACCATCAGCGGAACAGTGATCGATGCTGATTCGGGTACACCTCTTCCAGGTGCTTCGGTAGTTATAGCAGGTACCAGCATCGGTGCTGCTACGGATATTGATGGTGGCTATACAATCATGTTGCCCCAAGGCAGTTACACAATTGTTGCATCTTTTCTGGGGTATGACGAAATCTCCGAGCTTGTTACGCTTCGAGGTTCAGAGTTAACGATTGATTTTTCACTGCAGATATCTAGTCAGGCGCTTGAAGCGATGGAGATTTTTGCATCAAGAGCTTTAAATCGCCAAACTCCGGTTGCGTATACGGATATTGAAAAATTACAGGTTGAGCGTGAACTTGGCTCGCGTGATGTCCCTTTGGTTCTGAATACGACTCCCTCGGTATACAGTACGGCACAGGGTGGCGGAGCAGGGGACGCACGTGTCAATGTCCGCGGTTTTAATCAACGGAATGTTGCGGTTATGATTAATGGAGTACCTGTAAATGATATGGAAAACGGTTGGGTCTATTGGTCTAATTGGGATGGTATTGGAGATGCTACAACCTCCATTCAGTTGCAACGGGGTCTATCTGCTGTGAACCTGGCAACACCTTCTATCGGTGGAACATTGAATATCATTACGGACCCTGCCGCGAATCGCCGTCGAATCATCGCAAAACAGGAATTTGGGAATGACGGATTTCTCAAGTCTACAATCTCTGCTTCGACGGGATTGGTCAATAATCGATTTGCCTTTACAGTCAATGGAGTTCGCAAATCGGGCAATGGATATTATGACGGGACTTGGACAGATGCTTGGGCCTATTATGCTGCAGCTGCATGGAATATCAATTCAAAACACCGGGTTGACTTCTACGCTGTAGGGGCTCCTCAGCGTCATGGTCAAAACCTGTATCGGCAAAACCTAGCTGCCTATGATCATGAATTTGCCCGTGAGGTATTTGAAGAAGACGGATTGGATGCAGCGACAATATCACAGATCCTCGAAAATTTCCCTGAAGGCGGAAGGCGGTGGAATCAAAATGTATCGCCGGTCTCTTCCTCATATACCACTGAGCAACACAATGGCTTTGGAACTGCCAAACGTAACTCACGGAGTATGATCAATGAGCGTGAAAATTTTTTCCATAAGCCCCAGATCAACCTGAATTATTTTGCTCGGCTATCAGATCGCTCTTTGTGGTCCACTGTACTCTATTACTCTGGAGGCAAAGGTGGGGGAACAGGTACATTTGGTCGGATGGAGTGGAATTACGCCGGCCCATCCCGTGTAGTTGACTACGATGCAACCATTGCTACAAATCAGGACAATGGTCAATCGCGGGGTATTCTGCGTAACAGTCACAATGTACAGTGGACAATCGGAGCGATCTCAAAATTTAAGCACGAAGTAACGGAATCACTGACACTTGAAGCGGGAATTGACTGGCGCACGGCCTCTATTGAGCATTATCGAACGGTCCGCGATTTATTGGGTGGGAGTGGTTATCAGCGTTTTGATAGTGATTTTTGGGGAGATAACGGGAAAGTTCTTCAAGCGGGTGATCGATTCCACTATTACAATACGAACACAGTAGACTGGTTTGGTGGATATCTGCAGGGCGCATACAATAGTGAGGGGCTTTATCTCTATGGGATGGGAGGATATTCTACAATCAAGTATGCTTACAAGGATCATTTTCGCGATGCGGGCAATGGAACACCGTTTACCCTGGAGGCAGACCGGATTGGAGGGTATCAGATAAAAGGAGGAGCCTCCTACGCTACCAGTGACCTTATTTCTGTATTTGTGAATGCGGGAATAGTCTCAAAGGTACCAATTCTAGATGGGGCACTAAATGATATCACTGGTGTTCTTAACCCTGATCCCCAAAATGAACAGTTCCAGGCATTGGAGGCAGGGATTTCATTTGAATCCCGAGACCGTACGTTGAATACAACCGTCAGTCTGTATAATACAATCTGGAATGATCGTACGATCACACGTACAGTTGTAGTGGAAGACGGAGATGATGGTCTGATCAATATTCTCGGTTTGAATGCTGTTCACCGGGGGATTGAGGCGGAAGCGGCATATCAGCCCCGCCGTTTTGTTCGCGCAGATTTAGCTCTGTCCATAGGAAATTGGAAATATACTGATGACGTTTCTGCGAGATATACGCCAGATCGCTCAGATCCATCTTCACAGGAGACCGTATCGCTTTACGTAAAGGATCTGAAAGTAGGGGATGCCCCCCAGACACAGTTTGCATATGCAATCAGTTTTTTCCCTGTGAAGGGGATGTATGCCAAATTCACCGGGCGCACCTACACTAATTACTATGCGGATTTTGATCCGACCAGTCGAACAGACAGTGAGCAATCTGGGCAGCCAGTTTGGGAAATTCCTGGATATAGCGTTTTTGATCTCAACCTTGGCTATACAATTCCCCGCCGTTTGGGGCCAGGTCAAGGTCAAGTTCGTGTATTTGCCAGCATCTTTAATGTATTTGATTCATTCTACATCCAAGATGCAACCAACAATTCTCGCTTCAATGCTTTCCGTGGCAATGGCACGGGCGCTAATCGAGCGGATGATGCAGAGGTTTTCTTAGGGCTGCCTCGTTCATTCAACCTTGGTCTACAGGTGGTCCTATAAACTAACACGCCCCACTCGTACACCGTCCGCCTGACATCCTGTTTTGCTATGGAGAGGTTCCCTTGGCATCAGGATGTTGGTCGGGCACGGGAAAGAATGGATTAAGCGAGTCCATTTCGTTTACGGATGATCCACTCCGTGCCCAACAAGAGAATTGCAAGCCCCAGAATCCATGGAATCCGTCGTAGATCAAAATCAAGTGTCTGAATTTGGGTTGTCGAGGTAAACAAACTGTCAGATGCAAGTTTGTCAGGGAGCGTGTTTAGTGTCGCATCCGTAAGAAAATGACCACCGGATTGGTAGGCTATCTGGCGAAGCAGGGTCTCATTGCTTCTTGTACTGCGATGCTCTAGGTTCATGGATCCGACTGTAAATGTACCGGTATCCGTTCCTAATGATGCATTCATTCGGGTGGCTTGGGCAGTATAGGAGTAGGTGCCTTCGGGTAATGCATCAATGCGCAGATCAAATCTGCCATTTCCGGCATTTTCCATAGTGTAGGGGTAGGTGGCTCCATCAGGTGCTGTGACTTCAACCGTCACAACAGCATCAGGAATTGGATTGAGGCTTTCATCATAAACTTGGCCAGAAAAAATGATTGGTTCATTTCCGTCAAAACTGGATTGAATTGGTCCAACCCGAACAGTGCGATCATCTTCCGGAGTAGTGAGCCACTGAATAAGATTTTCAACTAGCTGTGGCCAGATACGGGGTTCTTCGGCGGGATCTCCTGCCAGGTTCAGCCACCGCCATGTCCCCGATCCAAGAATCGCAGCAGTGCGATGTCCGGCTCGATTACGTACCACAAACAGAGGCTGCTCAAGTGAGATGCCCCTAAGATTTGCCTGTCCAAGAATTCTGCTATCAGAGGTTACGGTCCAATTCCCTGTGGTTGTAGTCAGAGGGGGAAGACGTTGCCATAATGCTCCTGGGAGAGCCAGGAGAGGGTCTCTGATTCCAGTCTGCGTGAGTTGGAGTACCGCTTCATCGTAGAGCGTTATTCTTCCATTTGGTAAAACAGGGAGTGCGCTTGCAAACATACTCTGGAGACGATACAAATCCGTTTGGCGAGTGAGCATAAATAGTAACGGCACCCCGGATTCTGTAGCCCGAAGCACCGTACTGATAGATGAATCATCGGCTTCATGTTATTGTTCCAACCAAGACAACCTATTTCGGAATTTTTTTTT
>JAPOTE010000015.1 GCA_026709335.1 Bacteroidota bacterium
CTGGATCATCTGTTAGAGGTCACCGGCATGTCAAAGAAGGGATATCTCGACAAGGCGGAGCGTGCGCGTCAGAATACGACGGCCTACAAAGAAGCCCGTAAGGAGCATTCGGCAGTGGAATCCTGCATGAACAATCTCAATCATCGGAGGATGGATGTGGTACGAGAGGTGAGTCAGGAAGCATTTACACGGGCTGTTGCACTCTCGGTAGTGGGGGCAAATCTCCACCGACTAGGAGCGATCATTCGGGCGCAGGAGCGCGAACGGCGCAAACGCCAACGACTCCGACGTGCGGCGTAGTAAAACTACAGGATGTGGAATATTTTTGAAGAAGTCACCTGAACTGAACGGGGAAGGTATGTCCGGACTTCCCAAATTCGTGATCGTGTAGAGATCAATCCCTCCATTTACCCCCAAAAAAGAGCTTGAAACCGCACATTATGTACCCTCAATCCAGACTCAGTTCAACAGCCAACCCCCAAAGTGATCCGAGGAATCAGAAAAGTCGTATTTTCGGGCGGACTCTAGATAGACAATCCGTATACATGTGTACGTCCTGACTTATGGAGAAGCGATTGGCACGGTAGGAGAACCCACGCAAATGCCTTGCGATAGACGGCTTCGTGCCGATGAACTCGCGTTTTTAGATTGTGGCAGCTCCGTACGAACCCGAAATCATGCGTTCAACCCTTACGATCATATCGCCTCTCCATAGGTCAAACTACACGAAATGACGTAACTTTATCTACACATAGCGCCCTTGTAGCCGTATCCGACGGCCGTCTTACTATACCAGACATTAAGAAACTCAATTTGTGGCACAGAGTTACGTTCCTGATGAGAGAAAATGAATACTGTTTTTTTGATCGGGCATTACATCTTTGATTACTTGATCACGAAACCGCCAACTCTTAAAGAGATTATCATTGAACTGAAATTTAGACAGTAATGGATCGAAGAGCTGCATTACAGCGCATTAGCTTATTGATAGGAGGAACAGTCTCAGCATCCACGGTTGCTGGAATTCTCGGAGGATGCGGCACAGGTACAAATGGAGGAGCATTCAATGCTCGCACCCTGACTCAAGGCCGTGATGAGTTGGTCGCGACGCTGTCTGAATTGATTATTCCAGAAACGGATACCCCCGGCGCCCGTACAGCAAAGGTACATGAGTTTATAGATAATATGCTTACAGATTGGTCAGAGGAAGGAGAAACTGAAGAATTCTTGTCTGGACTAGAAGATGTGGAGAAACGTGCTCGTGCCTATGGGGAAGATTCTTTTCTTGACCTGAACTTAGGAAGTCAAGTCGAAATTCTAACGCAAATGGAGGCTGAGACATTGGAAGGAGAGGATGACAACAGCTCATCAAATTTCTTTGAAACTATAAAGACATTGACTATATATGGCTATTACACTTCTGAGGTCGGAGCTACACAGGAATTACACTTAAACCCGATGGGTGTCTACAAGCCAGATATTCCTTTTTCTGAAGTTGGCCGTACTTGGGCCTGAATAAGAATGTATTATCCAAATCATCATGAATAGACGAACCTTTCTTCAATCATCAGTCATACTTCCAGCAGCCGTTGGCGCCATCACTGGCTCTGTGTCTGAGAATACCTCCAAATCCGATCTCACCAAATTCTCATCTCGTGTGCGTTCACTTGACCGAATAGGAGTCCAATTATATACAGTCAGAAACCTCTTGTCAAGTGACTATGAAAAAACGATTCGGGCCGTAGCCGATATGGGGTACGATGAAGTCGAAGCTGTATGGGACCCAGATCGTAATCCAGATGACATTCGTGCACTCTTTGACGAAGTTGGACTGCTAGCCCCATCTGTTCATGCACCGATCGGTGCGCTTCAGAATGATTTGTCCCGTGTAATCGATGCCGCACAACGAATTGGTCATTCGTATATAGTTTGCCCTTGGCTCAGTGAAGATCAGCGGACTATGGCCATGTACAAAAATCATGTAAAGCTCTTTAATGAAGTGGGAGCTGCATGTAAGGAGGTGGACATTGAGTTTGCTTACCACAATCACGAATTTGAATTTGAAGCTGCCGAGAATGGGGTTATTCCCTATGACATGCTCATAGAAGAAACTGATCCTGAGTTGGTCCTGATGGAGCTTGATCTGTATTGGATTGTCTACGCAAATCGTGATCCGGTTGAATACTTTGAGCGGTATCCCGGACGATTTCCACTGTGTCATGTCAAGGATATGGGAGAAGATCGGGAGATGGCTCCGGTCGGCGAGGGACAGATTGATTTTGCAGCTATTTTCGCAGAGAGTAAAACAGCAGGGCTGAAACATTACTTCGTAGAACACGATCACCCTGCGGATGCGTTAGAGAGCATTCGCATCAGCATTAACCATCTAAAATCGTTAGAATTCTAAATGGCTCTGAATCGTAAACTTCGTTATGGCATGGTGGGGGGAGGACCGGGAGCATTTATCGGGAATGTGCATCGGATGGCTGCATCACTTGATGGCACCATGGAATTAGTAGCGGGTGCATTTTCTTCTGATCCTGCAAAGTCCCTGGCGCAGGGAAAAGAATTGGCTCTTGCCTCTGATCGATGCTACGCATCTTTTTCGGATATGGCAGAAAAAGAAGCAGCAAGAGAGGATGGAATTGATTTTGTTTCTATTGTAACTCCGAATCATATGCATTTTCCGGTAGCAAAAACTTTTCTCGAGGCAGGATTTCATGTCGTCTGCGATAAGCCGATGACCAATACCCTGGAAGATGCTGAAGAACTCTGCAATTTGGTTAAAAAACATGACCTTGTGTTTGCGCTTACCCATAATTACACGGGCTATCCCATGGTCAAACAGGCCCGCGCAATGGTTCAGGAGGGAAAAATTGGGACTGTGCGCAAGATTGTTGTTGAATACCCACAGGGCTGGCTTGCCACACCTCTTGAGCGATCGGGGCACAAACAGGCAGACTGGCGAACGGACCCCAAACGGGCCGGTGCTGGTGCCTTGGGAGATATTGGATCTCATGCAGAAAACCTTGCTCGTTACGTAACAGGTCTGAAACTTGAAGAGATTTGTGCGGATATTACATCGTTCGTTGAAGGGCGAGTCATTGATGATGATGCGAACATATTGGTTCACTACCAGGGTGGAGCCAAGGGGGTATTGCATGCTTCGCAGATTTCTATTGGAGAGGAAAACAATCTTAATATTCGTGTGCATGGAGAAACAGGATCGCTCCAGTGGTTCCAGGAACATCCGAATTGGCTTTATTATCGAGAGTTGGAGGGCCCTGAACAGGTATTTAAGCGCGGCAATGAATATCTGTCTGCTGCTGCGCAGCGTAATACGCGCCTTCCGAGTGGCCACCCTGAAGCGTTTTTGGAAGCGTTTGCGAATATTTATTTGAATGCAGGTAGAACGATCGCAGCTTGTCAAGCTGGTGAAACACCAAATTCAAATGATCTGGATTTCCCGAGCGTGCAAGATGGTGCTGTAGGAGTCCACTTCATTCTCACTGCACTAAAAAGTGGAAAAGTCAGAAAATGGGTAGATGCTAGGTATATACCGCCTGCCTAAAGTTCACGTTGCCCAAATCATTCCGCTTCCAATTCTTGTTAGGCGACAAATCAATTATCAATATTAAATCAGGGGAATTATGGCACGTCCAGTCACATTATTTACCGGCCAATGGGCCGATTTAACGCTTGAAGTACTTGCAGAAAAAGCTGCCTCTTGGGGGTATGATGGTTTGGAATTAGCCTGCTGGGGTGATCATTTTGATGTTCAGCGTGCTCTCAATGAACCTGATTATTGCAAAGGACGTCATGCCCTTCTTGACCGATATGGTCTGAAAGTATATGCGATTAGCAATCATTTGGTTGGCCAAGCAGTTTGTGATCATATTGATGAGCGCCATAAAGCAATTATTCCTTCCCATGTGTGGGGGGATGGGGTTGCTACAGGTGTTCAGAAGCGAGCCGCAAAAGAGATGGAGGATACCGCGCGAGCCGCCTCAGCACTGGGAGTCAGGGTGGTGAACGGCTTCACCGGTAGCAGTATTTGGCCGCTTTTGTATTCTTTTCCTCCGAATAATCCTGCAATGATTGAAGCTGGATTTCAGGACTTTGCAGATCGCTGGAATCCGATTCTTGACGTGTTTGACGAGGTTGGTGTTCGATTTGCACTTGAAGTTCATCCAACTGAGATCGCTTTTGATATTGCGAGTAGCGAGCGTGCTTTGGCGGCGCTTGGGCACAGGAAAGCTTTCGGATTCAATTATGATCCGAGTCACTTAGGATATCAGGGGGTAGATTATGTAGCCTTTATCGATCGTTTTTCAGATCGAATTTATCATGCTCACATGAAGGATGTGTGGTGGTCAGATCGCTTGACATCTGCGGGTGTATTTGGAGGTCATACAGATTTTGGAACTCCTGGGCGTTTCTGGGATTTTCGATCCATTGGTCGAGGATGTATTGATTTTGAGGAGATAATTCGTGCATTGAATCGAGCTAGCTATTCCGGACCGCTCTCCATTGAATGGGAGGACATTGGCATGGATCGAGAAGCAGGCGCTTCGGAGGCATGTGCATTTGTCAAAAAGGTGGATTTCAAGCCATCAACTGCAGCATTTGATGCAGCGTTTGCAAATTAGAATAGCAGTTTTTTTCTTCCTGAGTATCTACTTCGGGAATAGCGATGTGGTAGCGCAGTTGCATCTGGAAGTGATTACGGATACTATTCCTGGAACCGATATCCATTACACAATGGTCGGCTTACAAGGTGGGACGTTTTTGATTGGAACCCCTGAGGATGAGGAAGGTCGTGATGAAGACGAAGGGCCAGAAAGTGAAGTGTTTTTGTCCCCGTTTTATATCGGGATTCATGAGGTGACTTATGATGAATTTCTTCTGTTTTCCAGCTCGGAACGGGATAGCCCTGAAGGTGCCCCGGGAACTGAATTTGATCCAGAATTGATTGCTCGACCAAGCCCGCCTTATGAGGATCCTGCTCATGGAATGGGGACAAATGGATACCCAGCGGTTGGTATGACGCAGTGGAGCGCACTCCAGTATGCACGATGGCTTTCGATTAAAACAGGTAAATTTCACAGGCTGCCAACCGAAGCCGAATGGGAATA
This sequence comes from Bacteroidota bacterium, assembly GCA_026709335.1. Lineage (GTDB taxonomy): Bacteria > Bacteroidota > Rhodothermia > Rhodothermales > Bin80 > Bin80. Next base: position 5,136 of record JAPOTE010000015.1, read on the forward strand.
TGCCTGCCGTGCAGATACATCATCTGCATTCGGCTTCGGAGAGACTGTTGACTCGCTTGATGTCTACGCATGGTATTATGGTAATAGCGATGAAGCCTATCATCAAGTTGGAAAAAAAGCAGCAAATCGGTGGGGGATCTATGATATGCACGGGAATGTAGCCGAATGGACTTTGGACGAGTACAGACAGGAATTCTATGAAGAGCTGGAAGGGTCAGCATCAGAGAATCCGTGGAGTATACCCACTCGATTACATCCGCGTACCGTCAGAGGTGGGGCGTACGATGACTCCGCAAATGCACTACGTTGTGGTGCAAGACTCAGGTCCGATCTTGACTGGAAACGTCGTGATCCGCAAATTCCTCGATCTATGTGGTGGAATACAGACTCTCCATTTGTAGGGTTTAGAATTGTTCGCCCCTTTGCTCAACCAACACCGGATGAACAACAGGAGTTCTGGGCGATCGTGCTCGGTGGGTAATATTCCATTCATTGATTAAACTTGGATCCGTCTCTCTTCAAAAAGAGAGATTTTAAGTAAGTCAAAAATTTTCACTACATTGCGGGAGTCAAGCTCGGATGTATTTCATGAATGCTCATGAAATAAAAGAGCATCTACGTATCAACGAGTACATTTTTTGGATGACAATAATCTTATAATTTCGCTGGAACTGTAGAAGCTCTCATATATCCATAATTGAAAAATTCGCACTGCCAATTGAAGAAGTGATTTGAGGTGCAATGCAAGTGTATGGTGAAGCGAAAAATAGATGCATCTCACTAAATTTGTCTAGGGTAATCGAGAAAAAATGAAAAAAGATACAACTCCTTACAATCGTCGAGATTTTGTTAAAAGTGGAGTAGCTGCCGTAGTAGGCACTACGCTTGCAAGCCAGTTTCCTGTGGGAGCTAGTGCTTTTTATGGTGTAGATGACACCATTAGGGTAGGATTAGTTGGGTGTGGAGGAAGAGGGACTGGTGCCGCACTTCAGGCACTGAAAGCAGCTTCAAATACAAAACTCGTTGCTATGGCTGATGCATTCAGTGATCGTATAGAGGAAAGTTTGCAAAACATGACTCAGCCGGAAGAAGCGGATGAAGCAACCATGGATGCTATCAGTCGAATTAATGTACCAGTCGAAATGCGTTTTGATGGGTTTGATGGTTATAAAGAAGTGATTGATGCTTCTGATGTAGTCATTCTGACAACTCCTCCGGGTTTTCGGCCTCTCCACTTTGAGACTGCAGTAGATGCTGGGAAGCAGATCTTTATGGAGAAGCCTGTGGCCACAGATGGGCCTGGCATCCGCCGGGTACTTGCTGCTGCTGAAAAGGCCAAAGAAAAGCAATTGAACGTAGTCGTCGGTTTACAGCGTCGCTATCAGGTAGAATATCTTAGGTGGGTTGAGCAAATTCATGAAGGCGCAATCGGTGATATCGTTTTTGGGCGAGTTTATTGGAATAGTGGTGGTGTCTGGGTTCGTACACGTGCTGAGTATGAGGAAAAAGCAGGGCGCACCCTTACTGAAATGGAATATCAGATGCGAAATTGGTATTACTTCAATTGGCTTTGTGGAGATCACATCGTAGAACAACACATCCATAACATTGATGTGGGAAATTGGGTAAAGCAAGCGCATCCTGTTCAAGCTCAGGGACAGGGTGGACGTCAAGTTCGTACAGGCTTAGATCACGGAGAAATTTATGATCATCACTTTGTTGAGTTTGAATATGCCGATGGGAGTCGTGTGATGAGCCAATGCAGGCATATCCCAGATTGCATGAACAGAGTTTCCGAAGCATTTCATGGTACATCCGGGGTTGCTCCGTCACCCGGACAACTATATGATTCCTCAGGTGGAAAAATCTACAGTCATAACAGCAAGGGAGATCCGAACCCTTATCAGGTAGAACACGATAAGTTATTTGCTGCCATTAATGCAGGTGAGTTCAAGTATGCTGATGGAGAAAATGGCGCGATTGCAACGATGAGTGCAATTCTGGGGCGCATGGCCAGCTATTCAGGCAAGGTGATTACCTGGGATGAGGCCATGGCAAGCGAACTTAATCTCATGCCAAAAGAATTTGCATGGGATGCTGAACCACCGGTTCTTCCTGACGCCGAGGGACGTTATGCAATTCCGATTCCTGGGGTTAGCGTAGTTCTATAGGGAAAAATCAGGAGATCTGATCTGGTTGTCACCTGATGCAGTGAGGCGTATCTCAATTCTAAGCAAGTTCTTTATCAACGATTAAGATTGGTTGCGGTAAAGGGAGCGATTTCCTTCCTTTAGGGACGCGTTTAGACTGATCTCATTTACTCTTGTGCGAACAGCTTCTTGGCATAGATTTCAAGGCTTGATATATTGGATTCATCAATAAAGATCTGATATGATTCGCAGATACAGCCCCATTCCATTTGGGTCAATTGGAGAGCTTCTTGGGGCAATATTTCCTTGTCGTAACCTTTCCTGAATATGTGCCTTTCGGATGGTATCAAATATATTGCTCATCCCGAAGATTACAGTCCAGGAATCATTAGCAGCATATCCGATCTCGGCATCAACAATCCACGAGCTTGGGAATTCCTCCTGAACATCTATTCCGTCTGCACGGCAGGTTGAACTCCCGTAGCGGCATTGCTGCCAACTTCCAAACCAGTTTACACGCAACAGCCCGGACCAGTGATTCACCATTTGTCGGTAGGTCGCCACAACACGATGCCGTGGATTCAGTCGTTCCAGTTCAACCCGCCTCTGTCGCGTAAGTAAGCTGAGTGTAAGAGGGGTCTCAAGGGGTTCATCGAGAAAACTGGTGATTTGTCTTGGTGCGGTAAAATGAGTAAGCGAAGTAGTCGTCCAATTCCATGCAATGCTTCCAAAAGAGGCATGCGTACGGCTCCATTCATGATCTCCGGCGAGTAAAACGTCCAGCCCATTGGTGCGCGTATTGAAATCGTTTGAATAAAATCGAACTTCCCGAATATTGGTAATGCCCCCTAATAAATTCTTGGAATCTATGATCTGCACGATCTCATCTGTAATAGGAATATTGCCTGTAAGAGAAAGCCTGTCCTCCAATTCAATATTGAAAAAGTCAGCAGTCAATGTGAGTCCTTCCTGAAATTCAATGATTACTCCTATCGATAGATTGCGTGCAAGTTCAGGTGTTAGGGGGTCGCCACCCAGCGCTACCGCGATAGGGTGCGTTGATGGTATAACGCCCACCTCAATGAGTCCCTTTTCTTTTGAAAATCCTGTCGTTCGGAAAACATTCAGGTTCGCTTGACCAGGAGTTGGTGCACGGAATCCAGTGCTTGCCGCTCCTCTCAGCGAAATTTTATCTGTTGCCCGATAAAGAAGTGCGGCCTTCCCATTGAGGGTTCCTCCAAAATCAGTCGTGTAATTTTCGTACCGCGCCGCAATATTGCCTAAGAGTCGTTGGGTTAAATCCGCTTCGACATCAATATGAAAGGCAATGTTTGGGCGAGCCCATCGGCCTGCAAAAATCGGGTTCAATCCCTGATACCCATTCGCTCCGACACTGAATCCTTGATCTACATAGGGGCCTACTTGCCATGAAGGTGAATCGCCAGCCCGGCTCTCAAAAATTTCCGTGCGCCAGGTTGCACCCCAGGCCAAATTAATTGGAGATGAGAATTGCCGAATGGATAAAGGAATTGAGAAAGCTGCAGACACTTCTGCCTCCTGCTGAAAATATGAGCGGGGCTTAAATGAATTCGGCGTGTCTGGGCCAAGTGAAGCATTGATTGAATTATACAGGAAGTAATCAATGAGGCTTCTGGCTCCGCTTAGAGTGACATCCCAGTTCAGTCCATCCTGTCTGCCTCCACGCAAACCTGTTGTGAGACTAAGATCAAATACGTCTCCTCCGAATCGAGGCGTAAATCCACCCGGGAACATCTCGTTAAATAAGTAGCATTCCCCCTGGAAGTCTGAGATAAATGACTGAACTTCCTGATTTGAAGCATTCAGTCCTGGCAATCTATCGTCATTTTTGCAGTCAGGACCCTGATCCGGGTTCAGATCAATGACTGCACGTTCATTTCCAAAGCGAAACACGCTACTACGAGCAGTTTCCGTACCGGGTGCGCGGAAAAAGAAACCATACTCTTGGGTTCTGCGCCCACCGCCACCAAAGGCATAGGCCCGGATTGTTGGGGTTAAATTCATACCTGAATTGAAAAACCCGGTGATGCTATGACTTACATCGGGGCTTCCCCATATTTGGGCAGGATTTTTTACGGGGTAACCTCGCTCGGTCAGTATCTGTGCATCTTCTCGTTGAGTACTTCGAACAGTCGCCTGTACATCTCGGTATTCCACACTTAGATTCAAAAACCCGCCTTCTCCGGGTAAAGAAAATCCTGCATTTGATGCCAAGTGGATGTAGCGGCCGTCTCCCTTTGAATATTGCCCCGTCCGTAAGAGAGAGCGTACTCCATCTCGATTTTCTCGCAACTGTAGGTTGAGTACACCGGCAACTGCATCTGCACCGTATTGTGCCGTCGCACCGTCACGAAGGATTTCTAATTGATTCAAGGCAATCGTTGGAATCATATTAAGATCCGGCCCCTGTGCTCCCTTATTTAGCGAGCTTCCAGAAAGTGCAATGGAGGCCGATCGATGACGCCGCTTACCGTTTACCAGTACAATCACGTTGTCAGTGGGCAGACCGCGCAGTGTGGCAGGTCGTACAATAGCAGCTTCATCTCCCGTGTAACTCTGAAGATTGTAGGATGGAATCTGTGAACGCAGAACCAGATCGACATCCGTAGTACCCAATGACTGCAGATTGGAAACCCCTAAAACATCAACCGGAACTGCAGAATCTTTCAGTAGCCGTGGCTGGCGTCGCGATCCCACAACGACAACTTCGTTTAAGCCAAAGATTGCCGGAGTCAGGGTAACATTAAGCTCTTCTGTATTTGGAGGCAGCGCTGATTCATACGTTTGAAATCCGGTAAATCGGAATACAAGCGTCACATCGGAACTCGGAACCTCCAGCGTATAGTTTCCATCGGAGTCTGTTGTGGTCCCAATTGTAGTTCCGCGAATCGTGACAGATGTTCCGGGAAGAGGTATATGTGAATCTTCTTCAATAACAGTACCTCGTACGGTTACCTGCGAACTTGCAATAGATGCCGTCCAAAGAAATAGTAACGGGAGGAGTCCCAAATATCTAACTGTTACAGTCATTTTTTATGGAGAGAAGCAAAAAAGGAAAATATATCGACTTACGGCGTGTTTTATCCAATGTGCCATAGGTCCATCTCATTAGGGTAGAGAAATGGGGCGTAGCTTTTTTAAGAATTTTTTGTAGATTATTTTTGTTGACGCGAGCGTCCTAAAGGTCAATCTTCTTGCAGATTTATGGTAACCACAGGAGCTTTCACTAATACGTTTTTTCGCACATCAAGTTGAGTCTTTCTGGGTAGTGTTTTATGAATGGAGTTAGGTCACATTAGATCTTATACCAGAATGAGTATTGAGGTCGCATTTCTTCGCTCATGCATTACTTTCTAATAATTAATTGAGAAGAGGAAATGCCATCACATGGCAACAGGTTTGGGACGCCGTTGAACTGCTCACATACGGCGAAGTGGCAACAACATTTCGACTTGAGTAGGTTAATATTTACGGTAGTTGTATTGGCATTTGTGATGAGTATGACTACCACATCGATTGCGAAAAGTCAGAGCAGTTCACGTCTGATTTTTGCGAAACCTCTGATGGGAACGGAGGCACACATAGTTCTTTATGCCGCAGATTCACTGAAAGCAACCAGAGCGGTAGAGTCCGCCTTTTCCCGGATAGATGATTTGAATAATCACCTTAGTGATTATCTGGTTGAGAGCGAGCTTAGCAGGCTTTCAAATACACATGGTCAACCAGTATCTGTGACTCAGGATCTATGGGACGTGTTGACGGCCAGTCAAGAGGTTGCTCGTTTATCAAAGGGAAAATTTGACGTAACTAGTGGCCCTCTTACTTTTTTGTGGCGCCATGCTATGCGCCGTGGTATGCTCCCGGATTCTATTGCATTAAGAAAGGCAATATCGGTGGTTGGATTTGAATTACTACACATGAACCCCGATACCATGACTGTTGAATTGGAGAAGAAAAACATGCGACTCGATCTTGGAGGGATCGCAAAGGGATATGCAGCAGATCAGGCATTGGCAGTTCTTTTCCAAGAGGGATTTTACAGTGTTGCTGTGAATTTGGGGG
>JAPOTE010000123.1 GCA_026709335.1 Bacteroidota bacterium
CCGAATGCGAAAGATAAACATCAATTCGTCGCTCCTTCGGGTTAAAGGTGACCTCATCAACCTGCCACTCGGAGTCAAGTCCTAACGAGTCCCGCATCACTGCATTCATAAATTCCTTTGTCATGAAGTTGCTATATTTGATTCAGCTCGAATTTAATCATTTCATACAAAACTCTACAGAACCAAAAAACTAAGAGTGCAATAAAGAACCAGCCCCGTTTGTGCAGTATCTTCTTCATTGAAGAAATAACAGTTCTCGCTTAAAAATCCCAATCACAGGAAAAGGGGAATTTCGTATTGCATACACATAATTTTTGTTCAAACTTGCTATTCGAAGAAGAGGCGGGTGCTGATCGGGATGCCGAAACCGTCCCCATTCTTCAACTCCAAGGTAATGTTGCCCTAAATATGTTCCGTACCCTGACTCTACAGGGATCGAAAAATAATGTCGTACGAGTTCTGCTGTTTTTTCCTCTTCAGGCCCAAGGGTTGTATGTGAGATTATGAAAGAATTACTTACAGGGTCCGTAGCCAAGGATAAAAAAGAACTCTCACCGGGTAACTGGGGTGGATAAGCAAGAGAAGTTCGTCCTCCCTCGTTTTTGCCCTCTGGCAGATACATTTGAACATGATCTGCAAACTTGACTTGCCATCGAAGCGTACCGACTTCATCATAGGCCTTGAGGATCGGAACAGTTTGATTAGCATATAGCACGGTGCCGTATGTCTCACTGCATACTAGACTGCCGTCATCCGATATTGTAGACTTAATAAAGGGAACATCCGATAGATAAGGTTCGCCTTCCTCGTTCAGATCACCCCAGAGCATCAGAGTGCGTTCAGAGGCAGTCCAGGTGGATGATACCGCAGCGATCAGGTTCGAGTTGGATTCAGCCTCGGTCTCGAGTCGGTAGCGAACCGCGTTGTTGAACTGATAGTCGCTCGTCCAGGTAAGGCCGCAGTAGGACATGAAATCAGCCAGTCTCGGCGATACCAGCTCAGCGGTATCAAAGTCATAGCCCCATGCACCGATATTCCCTTCCTCATAGGGATAGAATGGATCCGGGCCGCCAGCGAAGCCACACGGCGCGTGGAGGAGGGCACGGTTGTGGCCGAACTCGTGTGCAATGATCTCGGAGTTAAGGACCGAAAAGCTTGACCAGCTGCCGATGTCGTATGGGACACCGTCGAGCCCCCCAGGCGTGGTGGGAGGCGCCATGACCGCCAAATAGTGACCATGCTGGCCTTCGGCGACCCGGATCATCTCCACCTCATCGAGGAGATTGTACCCGTTATTGGTGGATGTCAAGACCGGCTCGTGTGCCGTTGCGTTGATTTCAGAGATTGGCAGCAGCACAGTATTCATACGAAAATCCCATGTGAGATAATCATTTTTACGGATAAATGGGGGTTGATCATTTTCGAATGTGTGCGGGGATCCAATGTGGGGAATAGAGCATCAAGACTGAACGGATTGGATAGTTTTTTTGAGGTGTTCCTGTTTCATGTGGCCAAGTGTCTAGGGAATGCGGTGGACAAGGTTCGGCGTCAGGAGCACAAGGAGCTCCGCAAGAGCGGGAATCAGATCCTGACGGGAAGTAAATACATGTGGCTCAAGAGTCCTCCCAATATGTCGATAAAACAGAAGCGGGCATTTCAGGCGCTGCGGACCAGCACCTTGCGGACCGCCAGAGCCTGGGCGGTCAAGGAAACGGCCCGGAATCTATGGCATTACAAAACCCGGGGCTGGGCACGCAAATACTGGAAGAAATGGCTGATCTGGGCGATGCGCTGCCGGCTTGAACCGATGAAAAAAGCCGCCCAAACCGTTAAAAATCATCTGTACGGCATTCTCAATGCCATCATTCTGAAGGTGAGCAATGGCCCGGCAGAAAGCATTAATAGCCGGATTAAAACCATCAAGGTTCGTGCACGCGGATTCCGGAACAAAACCGATTCAAGGACGTAATTTACTTTCATTTGGGCGGACTTGATCTGAGCCCTAGAATCTGAAAAAAATCAGATTTTCACAAAAATGGCCGAAGAGCCCATCATTTTATCAACGATTTTGGGAAAGTTTGTTACGTCTCGTACGAGAATATTCTCCGAGCACTTTTTAACGGAGTGGACATAAACGCAGTATCAATGAGGAAATAATTTCCTGCGAGGATTGCCCCATCTATAGTCTTTGTGCTAATAGTATTCGCAGCTTGTGAAAGTCCTGCAGAGATAGATTCTTTGCCCAGCGAGGGATTTTCCGCGAAAACCATAAAAGGAATGTGTATTCCCCAGAATGGCAAAACTATAGTGACTCTGAGGATGGAATCACTTGAGTTGTTATCTCAAGTGATTCAAAGAAATGCGCGAGACAGGAATTAAACTATGGTATGGCACACGAATGTCCTTAAATTCAAACTTTCGGTAAAACTTGCACTCTGACATCAAAAATAATATCGTTCGCACCATCGGGGGTATCCACTGCTCACTGGTCTACACGCCACCCAAAGATCTGAGCAGGATCTCCCGCTAAACGTATTTCTTGCGGGAGCTCAATCAACTTCATTGAAGCCTCGGTTGCTAAGGTTCCATCCTCAAGATATATCATCCCTGAGGCTTGAGCGTAACGACCTCGTAAGTACTCTCGCTTCCCAACAATATACAACGGCTCTTCGACAGGAACAGGATGCCGATACTTCACATCCAGTCGTACCGACATCATAAACGCATGAAAGTCCTCAATCAAAGAAACACGGCCGATGATTTCATCCAGAATTGCAGCCTGCACCCCTCCATGAACAATGCCCGGATACCCTTCAAATGATTGGGAAACACGATAGCGTGATTCAACCATGTCTCTGCCATTGTCATAGAACGACATGTAGAGCCCGTGTGGGTTATTACGTCCACACACAAAACAGTTGTCGCTGTTTGGCTGTTTGTTCACCCTAAACCGCCTTGACTTCCGCGATCAATTCTGACACCGAATCCTTTGCGTCTCCAAAAAGCATCCGAGTATTCGGCTCAAAGAAAAGAAGATTAGGAACTCCTGAATATCCTGGACGCATACTTCTTTTGAGGAAAATTACGGTCTTAGAGTGATCTACATTCAAGATGGGCATCCCATAGATCGGACTCGACTGATCGTGGCGTGCAGCAGGATTTACAACATCATTAGCCCCAATAATGAGTGCAACATCGGTAGACTCAAATTCGTGATTAATTTCGTCCATCTCGAAGAGAGCGTCATATGGAACATTTGCTTCGGCCAGAAGCACATTCATATGTCCTGGCATCCGCCCGGCTACAGGGTGAACTGCATACTTGACCTCCACTCCGCGCTCCTGTAGGACATCAGCTAATTCTCGTACCTGATGCTGAGCCTGTGCCACCGCTAACCCGTATCCCGGCACAATAATCACTTTTCGGGCAAAACTGAGCATAATAGCTGTATCATCCGGTGTCGTAGAAGTGATAGTGCGCCCATCCACCAACTTTCCTGCCTCAGCCTCATCTGAGTCACCACCAATTCCACCAGCCAGAACCTCCCAGAGCTTCCGATTCATGGCAACACACATGGTATTGGTTAGCATAATTCCAGAAGCTCCAACCAATGCACCGCTGATAATCAACGCAGTATTGGATAACACGAAGCCTGTGGCTGCAGCGGCTAACCCGGAAAGTGCATTCAAGAACGCAACAATGACCGGCATATCTGCTCCGCCAATGGGCAAGACGATCAAAATTCCGAAAATCAGGGATAAACCTGCCAGAACCAGAAGACACATGACAGGAGAACCACCAAAATAGATCCAACCCGTGGAAGCAATCATCGACACTGCGAAAATCACCAGAACAACGTACTTCCCTGGGATTGTAACCGGATTTCCACTCATCTTGCCACTGAGCTTCATGAACGCGATGAAGCTGCCGGAAAACGTAATCGTTCCGACCAGAATGCTCAGATAAGGAAATAACGCCTCTACCGGTAAATTCTCCACCGATATCGCTCCTCTGACAATTTCTGCAGCAGCTACAAGTGCAGAGGCTAAGCCACCGAATCCATTAAATGCAGCCACTAATTCTGGCATTGCAGTCATTTGGACACGCTTTGCCATCACTGCACCAATAAAACCTCCAACCACAAGACCGCCAATCATCTCCGCAGGAGTCAAGATTTTCTGTGAGAATAACGTGGCGACAACTGCCAAAAGCATTCCCACTGCTGCAACTTGATTTCCCGTCCGTGCTGTGACGGGGGACTGCAATTTCTTCAGGCCTACGATAAAGAGTATTGCAGACAGAAGGTAGATTACTTCAATAAATCCCGAATGCATTACTCAGCTGGTTTCTTCTTGAACATTTCCAACATCCGCCCCGTCACCATAAAGCCCCCCACAACATTGATCGTTGCGGCAATCAAAGCGATGACACCGATCCATTTTGCCCAAACCCCTCCGATCATTCCAGCCGAAACCAGTGCACCGATCATTGTAATTCCGCTGATCGCATTTGAACCAGACATGAGCGGTGTGTGCAGAGTCTGAGGGATCCTACTCAATACCTCACGCCCAATAAACATGGCTAATACAAAAAAAGTCACATATGTGATCATGAACTTGCTGATTTAATTAAGCTGAGGACACGCTCATGAACCAACTGCCCATCATGACAAACACAGACGGACTTGAATATCTCGTCCTCGAAATTTGATTGAAAAACTCCATCCCGCACAAATTCACCGATCATAGCTGTAATCGTACGCGCATACAAAAAACTGGCATCTGCCGGCACCGTAGATGGAAGATTGGTATGACCAATGATCTGGACACCCTGATGCATCACAACTTCATCGGGAGTCGTAAGTGTGCAGTTTCCTCCGCTGGCAGCGGCGAGGTCAACAATCACGCTACCGGGTTTCATAGCTTCCACCGCTTCCTGGCTTACGAGAGTTGGAGCCTTGCGTCCCGGAATGAGAGCTGTCGTGATGACGACAGCTGAGTTTGCGAGATGAGGTACAAGCAGTTCTACCTGCTTCTCTGCCTTCGCCGCCATCAATGCCCTGGCATATCCCCCTTCATCCTGCATATCTTCAATTTCGAGGTCCAATTCCACAAATTGAGCACCAAGACTTTTGACTTCTTCCCTCGCCGCATCACGGATATCATATCCCCATACACGAGAACCCAGCCTGCGCGCGGTAGCTATCGCCTGTAATCCGGCTACACCAGCCCCGAGAATCGTTACGTTTGCAGGACGGACCGTTCCAGCTGCAGTTGTAAGCAGAGGGAAAAATCTGGGAAGATGATTTGCCGCAATCAAGGCTGCTTTATAACCTGCCAAAGAAGCCATTGCACTGAGTGCATCCATTTTCTGAGCCCTGGAAATTCTTGGAACTAGCTCCATAGCCAATGCAGTCACTCCTCTGTCGGCCAATCTCGCCATCCGACTAGGAGCATCCAGCGGTTGCAGAAATCCTATGACAACAGCTTTGGGGGTTAATCGATTCATTTCCTCATCCGAGGGAGGACCAACCAGAGTAACAATATCTGATCCCCACGCTTCTTCTTCTGATACAATGCGTGCTCCTGCTTCGCGAAAATCATCATCATCAATACCTGCACCCTGGCCAGCATTGGATTGAACCAAGATTTCAAGACCTTCTTTAGATAAAGAAGACAGAACTTTGGGCACCAGTGCCACGCGACGTTCTGCCGCATCTGAAGCGCGAACTGCTCCTAGTGTCATCAATTTTAATCTTTATTGGTGCAATATACGACCATTCGCAACTCTCTCAATAATTGTTACCCATTGCGCTGCTCAAAATCCCTCATAAATTCAACCAGAATCTCTACTGATTCCATTTGACATGCATTATAAATGGATGCGCGCATTCCCCCAACTGACCGATGTCCTTTCAATGCCAGCAGCCCATGCTCTCTTGCTTGTTGGATAAATACTGACTCCAGATCTTCTTTTGCCAAGCGAAATGTTACATTCATTTGGGAGCGAGATTTCGTTTCTGCCGTACCTCTATAAAATTCGCTGCCGTCAATCGTACGATACAACAGGTCGGCTTTCTTGCGATTTGTCGCCTGAATTTCGGAAATCCCCCCCAATTCCTCGAGCCAAGCCAATACCTTTTCCACAAGATAGACCGCATACACCGGTGGCGTATTAAAACATTTGGCAGCATGCGTTCCATAATCTAGCATGGTCGGTAACTTCGATTTACGGATTTGCAGAAAACTGTCTCGAATCAGTACGACCGTAACTCCGGCGGGGCCGATATTTTTCTGTGCCCCTGCATAAATGAGTCCATATCGATCCAATTCAATAGGACGACTGAGAAAATCACTTGAAGCATCACAAACGAGCGGACAATTCACATATGGTGTATTGCGGAACTGAGTCCCATATATAGTATTGTTGGATGTATAATGCAGGTAGGCATCGTTGGAGTCCAGATTCCACAAAGATGAATCTGGAATATAATTAAAGTTGGAATCAGCGCTTGACGCAACAATTCTGCCATGCCCAATTCGTACCGCCTCCGCATGCGCCTTCTTGGCCCATGCTCCTGTAAGAAGGTATGCAGCCTGTCCGTCAGAATGCAGAAAATTTAATGGTACCTGATGAAACTGCATAGATGCTCCCCCTCCGAGGAACAGGATATGCCACTCATCGGTGAGTCCCAAGAGGCTCCGCAACCGATCCCGAGCAGAATTTTCAATCTGAATATACTCTGGCGACCGATGGGATATTTCCATTACAGACGCGCCGGTTCCTTTATATACCGGTAATTCTTCACGGGCAGATTCAAGAACTGGAAGAGGCAAAGTCCCGGGACCTGCCGAAAAGTTGTGGAGGCGCCCGGATTGCATTGAAGTCATAGATTTAGAGTTTGATTTCTGAAACAGCTAATACATCATGAACGTCTTTGAGTAGATGATGGAGCTTTTTCGGAGGTGTTCCCACGACACGAATACGAGCGACCGCAGCATTCACGCGCCCCGTAAAGACCTGATTTTCCATCTCCTGTACATTCAGATTGCATTTTCGAATTGAATCCAGAACATTGGCCAGGACTCCGACCTTGTCCAAATGTCGAATCGTTAACAAATGTGTGGCAGAGGATTGCATTGCTATATTAACACAGTTCAGGACAACACCACTGGATGCATAGGTGTTAATTACACGTACAGCTTCATCCCCTGTTGATTTCTGCGCCTCAGCAGTGGATGCTCCAATATGATGGGTAAGGTAGACCGAAGGATGGTTGCGTAATCTTGTTTCAAGGCTTCCAATTTTGTAAGCCGGTTCATCCGCAAATACATCCAGTGCAACACGAATTTCTTTTTCGTCCAATGCTTCCAGCATTGCATCCTCATCGACCAGACTTCCTCGCGTTGTATTAATAAAGAATGCGCCTGGCTTCATGGCCGCAAAGAATTCTCTGTTTGCCAAGTGAGCGGTTTCCGCTGTTGCCGCGAGATGCAGCGATACAATATCAGACTGCGCCGCAACCTCGATAGGATTGGCTGCATATTTAACTCCGAACGACTCCGCACTCTCGGGAGTAAGCGAACGACTCCATGCAACGACTTCCAATCCAATCCCCTGTGCCATTTGAGCAACGAGTTGACCAATTTTTCCCATACCGATCAACCCCAGCACTCGACCTTTCAGTCCTTTTGCCCTCGCATATGTACCTTTTTGCCATTGCCCTATACGAGCATCAGAGACATTGTCAGGAATCCGCCGGTCCAATGAAACCATAAGGCCTACGGTTAACTCAGCGACCGCGCTGGCATTCTTTCCTGGACAGTTTGCAACGAAAATACCGGACTCGGATGCAGCCTCCAAATCAATGTTATCATACCCTGCCCCGGCCCGCACAATGAGCTCGAGAGAGGAAGCATGTTCTATAACAGTGCGAGGCACCTTGGTGGATCGTACCACCAGTACTTCCGAGTTTTTTGACGATAATGTATCCCGTAGTTTATCGCCTGAGCAAATCTCAACAACCACTGAATGTCTGACTTGTCTCAGAGCCTCGACACTACTCTCGGGTAATTTATCAGCAACGAGCACACGCATTATTCTCCAAAAAGATGAATCAGCAACCCACTTCGAAGTTTCGGTTCAAACCAGGTTGATTTAGGTGGCATCAACTCATGGGCATCTGATACATCCAGGAGTTGATTCATACTGGTCGCATACATTGAAAAGGCAACCATTCCTGAACTGGCATCAACCCGCTGTACAAGTTCATCTGTTCCCCGGATTCCCCCTACAAATGTGATATTCGGGTCTGTCCTCTGATCTGTGATTCCCAGGAAAGGTTCCAGGATGAATTCTCCGAGACGAGCAACATCCAGTTGATCTGCGGTCCCCCTTCGGTTAGATGGGGGAAGCGTGACCATATGCCACGTGCCCTCCGCATAAAGTGAGATTTTGCCCTGGGTAGATGGTGAGGCCTGCCTAGTAACTCGATCAAGCGCACCAATGGAATCTATATCTTTAAGGAGTTTCCCAACATCTTTGACACGAATGATTCGATTATAGGGAAGAATTCGTGTACTGCTTACAGGAAAACACACTGCCGGGAAAAAGTCGCTACCCGGTTTTTTCTGATCATTCCACACCTTTGAAGCTGCCGCACATCGATGGTGTCCGTCAGCTATGTAGAGTGGATGGACATTGGAAAATGCCTCAATCAATAGATCCGGTGCGGAAAATTTCCATACGGTATGTTGAATTTCGTCTTCGGCTATAAAATCATATAATGGCTCTTTTTTGGTGCATGCGTCCATTAATTCAATTACAGATTTATCATCCTTGAAGACCAGGTAAACCGGTTCAGCATGTGCCGACTGTTCCAAAATGTGTCGGGTTCTGTCTGCTACTTTGGGCGGACGAATATTCTCATGTTTGAGGATGGCGCCTCGTTCATATTCATCTACAGATACCAATCCATAAATTCCGATCTGTTCATGTTCATCCATCCGTAGACGATAAGCATAGAGCGCTGCTTCGGTTTCTTGAAGGCTGTATTCTCCTGAAGCAAAATGCTGCAAATTTTCAGCTCCCTTGCTATAGACAGCATCATCATATTCGCTGATCCCTACTTTCAAATCAATCTCCGGGCGAATGACGTGCAGAAAGCTCTGCGGGTTTCCTTTTGCCAAATCACGGGCTTCGGGGACACTAATCACATCGTATGGGACAGAGGCAACCTTTTCTGCTGCCTCAGGAATAGGGCGAAGGGCATTGAATGCCTTGATAATTGCCATTTGACTCGAGAATCTGATTCTGGTGGTAGATGGATCCTAGACGAAAAATAAAACTCACGCCTTCAACAATCAATATGATTCGCTGTGCCATAAAAATGGAACCAATCTGTCATGCAATGATAAAATATTTTGTTGTCGCGGGGTGGAGCAGTGGTAGCTCATCGGGCTCAAGTCTGCCTTTGTCCAGCTGTGAGTACGCTGACTTTCAGTTTTTGTACGACGAAGGTGTTTTATGGGCTGCGTGCGTAGGGAAACCGGCACGTGAATTCTTGTCAAATTCGGGGAAGCCTGTTGCGTGGTAATCCCGAGCCAAGCCCTTAATGGGAAGGTGTAGAGACTTGATGGCAGGCCCCTAACGGTTCGGCCGAGGGTGAAGAGAAAGTCCAGACCACAAACGGCCCACTGGGCCGGCGGTGAAAATCGTAGTTGGTATGCATAACCCGAAGGTCGGGGGTTCGAATCCCTCCCCCGCTACTCTCAGGGCCGGCATTTCGCATGTGGAGTGTCGGCCCTTTTTACTCTCGTCCTTTTGAATACCTTCATAGGAAGTCGAGATCAGGATGCATCTTGACTTATTTATACAAAATGAAATGACGCGTGAAGATCACACAAAGGCTTTGGATCAGTACTTCTCCAAAAAAAGAAGTGATCAGTGTATTTATCAAACCAACAAGTTATTTCTTTTACTCATTTTGGATCTCTGGTAACAGGACCAACAAAGATTGCCCAGAATGGTAATGTGTCAAAAACCTCCCCTTTTTCAGATAAGATTTTCCTTAATATTGGTGTAAAATACTTGCGAACTCGTTCATGAATATTTCCACGTCCGGCAGAAGGAGACGTGTCTTCAACCCCTCCATCTTGCCTTTTTACCCTAATATAAATGGTCTTTTTTGTCAAGGTGTTTTTTATTGCACAATCTGGACGAAATCCATGTCTATATGATCTTCCAGGATTATATATTTGACTTAATTCATTGGGATCAAGAGATCAATTTTCATAAACATGAGTAAAGTGTTTAGGTTTATTTGTGATTTCATAATCAGATCCATGTAGTAGGATTTTAAGCACAGAATAAACATCCTGTTCTGCAATAGCAGATAATGCACCTGGATGCTTCTGCCAGTTATCCCGTAATCAAAATTCGTTACTTCCCATAATTGAGTTTAACAACTTTCAGTCACAAAAATATGCGTTTTCTTGTTCCATTTTTATTTGCTCTTCTAACATTATCTTGCGAAGGCCCTGCAGGGCCTGTTGGCCCACAAGGTGAACAAGGTCCAGCTGGTCCGGTCGGACCCAAGGGTGATACAGGAAATGCTAATGTAGCCTCCCGAATTATCACTTTACGAGAAAGTGATTTCATTGATTTTTTCGATCAACTTGAAACCGCAGATTATTCTGCACCAAAAATTACACAGGAAGTTGTCGACAATGGTGTTGTGCTTGCATATACTGATATTGGTACAAGATATGCATGGTATCCAGTTACACAATTCAATGCGTCTCATGCTCATCGACCCAATCTATTTAGCTTAACATTATACAGAGAACCAAAATCTCAACGTCGTGCACCAACTTGGAATAATTACGCTATCAAAGTTGTGATTATCTATCCACCTTCAACTGAAATAATCAAAGATGTCAATGTTGAGAATTATGAAGCTGTAATGAAAGCATTAGCTGAAAACTCATGAATTCAACCAACAAATCGAGATCGGAGCCACCAAAGAAAGAAGCTAGTAAACCTAGGAGACGGCCGCCGAAGGAATTAAAGCCATTGAACATCCCAGCAGAGAAAATTGCAAAGGCAATCCTAAGCGCTCCGCCTAAAAGCCTGAACAAGTGAAAAAATTCAAGAAATTGTCCTAGAAGATAGTGTTAATCAGTTGGATTATTCACGTATATAATTCAACTCCCATATTATACATTATTATGGCATTTCCTCCCAGTTCATGACTCCTATTTTGCATCATCCTC
>JAPOTE010000107.1 GCA_026709335.1 Bacteroidota bacterium
GAAGGCGGTCGCACGGTTGGCGCAGGCGTCGTAACTAATATTCTTGATTGAACCCTGATAAATTAACGGGTGTAGCTCAACTGGCAGAGCAGCGGTCTCCAAAACCGCAGGTTGTGGGTTCAAGTCCTACCACCCGTGCCAAACATTCTGCTAAATGAAAAAAATATTTATAAAAATTCGAAACTACCTTGAAGAGGTAGCCACGGAGATGCGTAAAGCCAGTTGGCCTCAACGAAAAGAACTGATCAGTCATACCGTAATCACACTTGTGTCCAGTTTTGTTCTCGCATTGTTCATTTTTGGTGCTGATCGGGTGATCAGCCGAATTCTTGATGTGATATATCCTGGCTAAGTTGCCTTAGATCAACATGGAACGAGTACAAAAAGCTGAATTTAAGTGGTATGCATTGCAAACATTCTCGGGGTACGAGAAGAAAGTCAAGGAGTATATTATTGAGACTGTTGAACGTGAGGGATTCTCTGATCAACTTAGGGATATCTTGATTCCAACTCAAAATATCTTTGTTATGCGGGGCGGCAAGAAACGCACGCGTGAAAAAACAGATTTTCCCGGATATATGCTGGTAAATGTGGCGCTGGATCAGCATCTTGTTCATCTGTTCAAGGAGCAGATCTTTAAGCAAAAAAGAGAGGCGATAAAATGGTTGCCTACTCGTGACCATCCAGAGCCGATCCTTGAAGAAGATATCCAGCGAATTCTTGGTCGGATTGACGATGCCCGAGAAGCTGGCGATAAACCTGAAATCCCGTTTGCAACTGGCGATAAAATCCGTGTGGTAGATGGTCCATTTAACAATTTTTCCGGTATTGTTGACGACGTCTACCCAGATAAAATGAAGGTCAGAGTGATGGTCTCTATCTTCGGTCGAAAGACCCCTGTAGAGCTAGATTACTTGCAAATTGTTCCTGAAGAATAAAATAAATTCTAATTTCGGGAACCTTTATAATTTGGTCCAGTATGAATGGGCTACCCTTAATTTTCGCGTTAACTGTAAGATTAAAATGGCTGCAGGGAAACCCGTTGAAAACCTGATTAAGCTCCAGGTCAAGGCCGGCCAGGCAAACCCGGCCCCTCCAATTGGTCCAGCCTTGGGGCAATATGGTTTGAATATTATGGATTTCTGCAATCAGTTCAATGCGGCCACGAAGGATCGTATGGGACTGGTGCTTCCTGTGGTCATCAGTGTTTATGCGGACAAATCTTTTTCATTCATTGTCAAGAGTCCCCCTGCTGCGGTATTGTTGCTACAGGCAATCGGTATTGACAAAGGAGCAGACGATTCAATCCGAAATAAAGTCGGCTCGGTAACATGGGATATCTGCCGTGAGATCGCACAGAAAAAAATGGATGACTTGAATGCGTTTGATCTTGACAAAGGGGCTGCAATGATCGCCGGCACTGCCCGGTCCATGGGAATCATCGTTACAGAAGGACCTAGCTAAAATTTGATTCGCCCCGACCATCAGGTGGGAGTGTGAACCCTCATGTATGTAGTACATGTATGTAGTAATCGTAACCACTGAATACGACTGATTGTATGGCAAGGAAAGGAAAGCGCTACGTAAATGCTTCAAAAATAATTCAGGAAGCTGGCGGGGGGCCGTTTACGTTGCAAGAAGCTGCGAATGTTCTGAAACAGATCAAGCCTGCGAGGTTCAATGAATCCGTGGATCTTGATCTTCGGTTAGGCGTTGATCCGCGTCATGCAGATCAGATGGTCCGTGGTAGCGTAGCATTACCACATGGTACAGGTAAAGAGATTCGGGTCCTCGTCCTTGCTAGTCCGGATAAACAGCAGGAGGCCAAGGACGCAGGTGCCGAACATGTTGGCCTCGATGACTATATCCAACAGATTCAGGAGGGATGGACAGATATTGATGTGATCATCGCAACTCCAAATGTGATGTCCAAAGTTGGTCGACTTGGACGCGTGCTGGGACCTAGGGGATTAATGCCAAATCCTAAGAGTGGAACGGTCACTATGGATGTGGCGGACGCAGTTAAGGCTGTTAAAGCTGGAAAGATAGATTTTCGTGTGGATAAGCAGGGAAATCTCCACACAGGGATCGGACGCGCATCATTTACTGCCACACAGATAGAAGAGAATACCCGTGTTTTTCTCCTAGAAGTTTTACGTCTTCGTCCTTCCTCCGCAAAAGGTGCTTATATACGCTCAATTACCCTGTCAACTACCATGGGACCTGCGATTGAGATTGCATCTTCGGAAGCTATTAACATTGTTCGATAAACTTATATGTCAGTCACCAAAGCTCAGAAAGAAGCCGTTGTTGCGCTTTTGACAGAAAAGCTGGCGGACAAACCCTCCGTTTACGTAACGGACTATAAAGGCCTCAATGTAGAAGAAGTCAGTCAATTGAGACAGATTTTGCGCGAAGCCGGCGTAGAGTACAGAGTAGTTAAAAATACACTGCTCAAACGTGCCATGGAGAATACAGGCGGGTATGACGAGGCGTTTGATTACTTGAATGGCCCTACCGCAGTGGCCATCAGTGTTCAACCAAATGCCGCAGCGAAGGCTATCAAAGTCTTCAGGAAAAAGTCTAATCAGTCGCTCCCCGAACTAAAAGCCGCAATTGTAGATGGCGCTCTGTTCAAAGGAAATCAACTTGATGAATTGGCTACTCTGAAAGGCAAGGAAGAACTTCTCGGAGAAGTCGTTACCTTATTGCTTTCACCAATCCAGAATGTTGCTTCGGCAATTGAATCGCAGGGAAGCAATTTATTGGCAATTTTGGAATCACTACAAAACCGTGTCGAGGCCTAACCCGCCTCAATCCCTTAATTCGCGGCGCAGCTGTTGAGGCTGAGACCGCCGCCGGAAAACTTGTGAATAAAAATTATGGCAGACTTAAAAGCACTGGCTGAACAGCTGGTATCCCTGACAATCAAAGAGGCAAGCGATCTCGCCTCAATTTTAGAGACTGAGCACGGTATCAAACCTGCCGCAGCTGCAGTCGCAGTAGCTGCACCGGGTGCAGCCACTGGTGAAGCAGCCGAGGCTGCAGAACAGACAGCATTTGATGTCATCCTGAATGGCTTTGGTAGCAGCAAGATTGGTGTGATCAAGGAGGTACGAGCAGTCACCGGGCTGGGATTGAAAGAAGCCAAGGCATTGGTGGACAGTGTGCCTGCTCCAGTGAAAGAAGGCGTGTCAAAAGATGAAGCGAATGAAATAAAAACACGTCTTGAATCTGCGGGCGCAGAAATAGAACTCAAGTAATCTTGGCCTCCGCCAAGTTACCAGATGCACCGGCATTTTGTTTGCCGGACTACTTATGACCAGACTAGGCATATATGTCCAGTAAGAATGGCCAGTATACCGAGCGAGTGAACTTCGCTCGGTCAGTCCCTGTGTTGGATTACCCTGATTTTCTGGGTATTCAACTTGAATCCTATGAAGACTTCATCCAGGCAAGATTGTCTCCGGATGAGCGCTCCGAAGAGAAAGGATTGCAGCAGATCTTTCTGAATCACTTTCCCATTGAAGATACCCACGGGCGCTATATTCTTGAGTTCATTGATTACTCGCTTGGTGTACCCAAACATTCTATTGAAGAATGTCTTGCACAGGGATTGAATTTTTCTATTCCCCTCAGAGCTACATTACGCCTTTCTGCAAAAGAAGATGAGGATGAGGATGAAGCGGAAGAAGCAGTTGAACAGGAAGTCTATCTTGGGGATTTGCCCGCAATGACCTCCCGCGGCTCGTTCGTGATTAATGGCGCTGAACGAGTTGTCGTATCTCAATTACATCGGAGCCCCGGGGTTTTCTTTGGACAAGCGGTTCATCCAAATGGTACACAGCTGTTCTCAGCACGTATTATTCCTTTCAGGGGGTCATGGATCGAGTTTTCCACAGACGTACAGAACGTCATGTGGGCGTACATTGATCGCAAAAGAAAACTGCCTGTCACCACGCTACTGCGTGCAATGGGCTTTGGAGAAACGGATGAGATTATCCGCCTTTTTGACTTAGCCAAAGGTATATCCCTTACTACAAAAAAAGCTTTTAAGAAGTCTTTGGGATCCATACTCGCATTTGATGTTACGCGAAAAGTTACGCCGATTCGGGTATACGACGAAAAGACTCAAGAATTTCTCGGATACCAAGAACGGGAAACTGGATTTGCGATTGAATATCAGCAGCGCAACTCGGGCGAATTCCTCGAGATTGTTGACAAACAGACCGGTGAGATGATTGAGCACATCGATCAAGAAACCGGAGATGTCATTGAGTATATCAATCAGGCAACTGGCGAGGTTATTGAGGAAAAAATCAACCGGATCATTCTACCTGCGGACCGTGCTCTTCAGGAGGAAGACTGGGTCTCTCTGCAAAACTACGATATAGATCGGATCTATGTCTTACATGAAGAAGAGGAGCAGGAATCTCTCGATACGAGTACTCTGATCAAAACAATCAGGCGTGATCCGGCGACGAATCAAACTGAAGCGTTTGAGGAGTTGTATCGAGTACTCCGAGACAGCGATCCACCCGATTCCGATGCAGCAAAAAACATACTCGATCGACTCATCTTCAGTGAGAAGCGCTATGATTTGGGAGCAGTAGGGCGTTATCGAATTAATAAACGTCTAGGATTAAATGTACCTCCAGAAACGGTCACGCTTACACAGGAAGATATTGTAATCATTATTCGCAGGTTATTGGAGTTACGCTCTGAGCAAAGCGGGTTAGATGATATTGATCATTTAAGTAATCGGCGCGTGCGAACAGTTGGGGAGCAATTGGGTGCACAATTCTCATTAGGATTGGCTCGCATGGCTCGCACCATTCGTGAACGGATGAATGCTCGCGACGCAGATTCGCTGACACCTCAGGATCTGGTGAATGCCAAGACGATTGCAAGTGTCATCAATACATTCTTCGGTACGAATCAGCTGAGTCAGTATATGGATCAGACTAATCCACTGGCTGAATTGACTCACAAGCGTCGCATGTCGGCTTTGGGACCGGGTGGACTTACTCGGGAGCGTGCGGGGTTCGAAGTGCGAGATGTTCACTATACACATTACGGAAGGCTTTGCCCAATCGAAACTCCCGAAGGCCCCAATATTGGGTTGATTTCATCGCTCTGCGTACATGGTCGGATTAATCATTTTGGATTTATTGAAACCCCATATCGGCGTGTAAGTGAAGGAAAGGTAACCGATTCGATTGTGTACCTCTCCGCAGAAGAGGAGGACGAAGCAATCATTGCCCAAGCCAATGCGCTCATTGATGAAGAAGGGAATTTCTTGGATGATCTTGTCCGATGCCGTCATCGAGGAGAATTCCCGTCAGAACGACCGGAGCGAATTCAGTTTATGGATATTTCGCCCAATCAAATTGTTTCCCCGAGTGCGTCGATCATCCCATTTCTCGAGCACGATGATGCAAACCGGGCACTGATGGGGTCAAATATGCAAAGACAGGCGGTTCCACTGCTTCGCTCGGAGGCCCCTATAGTGGGTACAGGGATGGAGGGGCGTGTAGCGAGAGATTCGCGAGCCGCTTTGATTGCTGAGGGTAGAGGAACTGTCAAATATGTTGATTCAAAGCGGATCGTGATTCAGTATAATCAATCTCCCCGTGAACAAAAATTGGCGTTTGAAGAGCCGATAAAAGAGTACAAATTATCCAAATTCCAACGCACGAATCAAGATACCTGCATCAACCAGAGGCCAATTGTAAAAAAAGGCCAGAAGGTTCAAAAAGGAACCGTACTGACAGATGGATTTGCAACTGAAAAAGGTGAGTTGGCACTTGGGAAAAATATACTAGTCGCATTTATGCCTTGGAGGGGGTATAATTTTGAAGATGCAATAGTACTCTCCGAGCGCCTCGTTTCCGAAGATGTATTCACCTCGGTTCACATTGAAGCCTTTGATCTACAGGTCAGAGAAACAAAGCGTGGACAGGAAGAGCTGACGCGTGAAATTCCGAATGTTTCGGTTGAGGCCACCAAAGATCTTGATGAGCGGGGAATAATTCGAGTTGGTGCTGAAGTCAAGGCAGGGGATATCATTGTTGGAAAAATCACCCCCAAAGGGGAAACAGATCCTACTCCCGAAGAAAAATTGCTTAGAGCAATTTTCGGAGACAAAGCTGGTGATGTAAAGGACGCTTCCTTGAAGGCACCTCCCGGCATGGATGGAATTGTCATTGATACACAGCTTTTCAGTAGCCGTACTTCCGATCCTGAATCAAAGAAACGTGAGCATCAGCGACTTGCTGAAATAGAAAACACGTTTGAGCGAGATTCGACAAAACTATATTCAGAGTTTTCTAAGAAGTTTTTTGAGCTCCTGGAAGGGGTTATCGCAGCAACCAATATTGAGTCCAAAGATGGTGAAATCATCATTTCAGAGGGAGCTCCCATCCTCGAATCTGAATTCAAGGATATACGGCCTCACGAGTTGAATCCGAATTTCTCGGTGGAAGGAAAACGTTCGGTCAAGCAAAATTTAAAAACGCTGTTCAGTAATTTCCACGCAGCTTTTGATCAGATTGACGCCACGGCTAAGCGTGAGCGCCATCGAGCTCAAATGGGAGATGAACTCTCCCCTGGAATTATCCAGTTAGCTAAAGTCTATGTCGCAAAGAAACGCAAGATTCAGGTAGGTGACAAGATGGCGGGACGTCACGGCAACAAAGGAGTCGTTGCACGTATTGTTCCGGTTGAGGATATGCCCTTTCTTGAAGACGGTACCCCGGTTGATATTATTCTTAATCCTCTCGGGGTTCCATCACGTATGAATTTGGGCCAGATTTACGAGACATTACTTGGCTGGGCTGGCGTCAAACTTGGTAAGCGTTTTGCCACTCCAAGTTTTGATGGCCCGACTATGGAAGATCTTGTAGAAAATATGCAAGCAGCAGACCTACCAGTAGATGGAAGAGCCCAGTTATATGATGGCTTGACAGGGGAACCATTTGATCAAAAAACAACTGTTGGTCAAATCTATATGATGAAGTTGAGTCATCTGGTTGACGACAAGATTCATGCCCGTTCCATTGGTCCCTACAGTCTCATTACTCAGCAACCGTTGGGCGGAAAGGCTCAATTCGGAGGCCAGAGGCTCGGTGAGATGGAAGTCTGGGCCATGTATGCCTACGGAGCATCCAATGTACTGCAGGAAATGCTGACCTACAAGAGTGACGATGTGCAAGGACGATCCAAGGCGTACGAATCTATCGTTAAGGGAGAAAACATGCCAGCAGCTGGAACTCCGGAGAGTTTTAACGTACTCGTGCGAGAGCTTCAGGGACTTGGTCTTGAAGTGACGCTAGACTAATCGGGCAAATAAATGCCCATCTAACTATAACTATTCAGGCTGACCGATTATGCCATACGGGGACATCTCATCACAGAACAAGGTCTTCACATCAATTACAATTAATCTCGCCTCTCCAGAAACAATTCTGGATCGGAGCCATGGTGAGGTACTCAAGCCGGAAACCATTAACTATCGCAGTTTCAAGCCCGAAAAAGACGGGTTATTCTGTGAACGAATTTTTGGTCCTGTCAAAGACTGGGAGTGCTATTGTGGTAAGTACAAGCGTATTCGCTACAAAGGAATTATTTGTGACCGCTGCGGGGTGGAGGTGACCCAGAAAAAAGTGCGCCGTGAACGCATGGGACACATTTCGTTATCTGTGCCCGTGGTACATATCTGGTACTTCCGTACAATGCCGAATAAGATCGGACATCTCCTCAATGTTCGAACTAAGAAGCTTGAAAAGGTTATCTATTATGAAGAATACATTGTTGTTCAGGCTGGATGTGCTGCCGAATATGGAATTGAAGACAATCAGCTTCTAAAGGAAGAAGAGTATTACGAGATTCTCTACAAGATCAGAGAGGATAATAATCGCCTTTCTGATGATGACCCCGAAAAGTTCATTGCAATGATTGGAGGGGATGCAATTGAGTTTATGCTCAAACGCCTCCGATTAGACGAACTTTCTCATGAGCTTAGATTCCAGATCAAGACTGAAAGTAGCCAACAACGTAAGAATGAAGCCATTAAGCGCTTGACCGTTGTCGAAGCGTTTAGGGATGCAAATCGGCGCTTGGATAACTATCCGGAGTGGATGGTGCTGCGCGTGATTCCGGTAATCCCACCAGAATTGCGCCCCTTGGTACCTCTTGAAGGTGGGAGGTTTGCTACCAGTGATCTGAATGATCTGTATCGTCGAGTAATTATCCGGAATAACAGATTGCAACGCCTGATTGACATTAAGGCACCCGAGGTAATTCTACGGAACGAAAAGAGGATGCTGCAGGAGGCAGTAGACAGCCTCTTTGATAATTCCAGAAAGGTGAATGCAGTACGTAGCGATTCCAATCGAGCTTTGAAAAGCCTTTCAGACATGCTCAAGGGGAAACAGGGACGTTTCCGCCAGAACCTTTTGGGTAAGCGAGTTGATTATTCAGGACGGTCAGTGATTGTGGTAGGACCTGAGCTTGATTTACATCAGTGTGGGATTCCGAAAGAAATGGCCGTGGAGCTGTTTAAGCCATTTGTAATCCGAAAGCTGATTGAACGCGGAATTGTCAAGACTGTCAAGAGTGCCAAGAAGATTGTTGATAAACGAACTTCAGAGGTATGGGATATTCTAGAAAAAGTGATTCAAGGGCGCCCCGTGATGCTAAACAGAGCTCCTACACTTCATCGCTTGGGATTTCAGGCATTTCAACCCGTACTGACGGAGGGGAAAGCAATTCAGCTACACCCGCTTGTCTGTACAGCATTTAATGCTGACTTTGACGGTGATCAGATGGCAGTTCATGTCCCTTTGGGGCATGATGCATGCATGGAGGCGATGATTTTAATGCTGTCGAGTCATAACATTCTCTCGCCAGCTCATGGTGGTCCGATTACGGTACCAACCCAGGATATGGTATTGGGGCTTTACTATTTAACCAAGTCACGCTCCGGTTGCAAAGGAGAAGGGATGCACTTTTCTTCTTTGGCAGAGGCTCGACAAGCATTTGATCAGAAGATTATTGCTGTTCATGCAAAAATCAAGGTCCGCCTGCATACAGGTGAAACTGTTAGCACGACTGCAGGACGGGTATTATTTAATGAAACAGTACCTGATAGTGTATCCTATATCAATGACGTACTTACCAAAAAGAACCTGAGGCGTATTATTGGAGAAGTACTGACAGCCACAGATTTTCCTCAAACCGTTCGATTCTTGGACGAGATCAAACGAGCCGGTTTTCAACGGGCAACTACAGCGGGATTGACGTTCTCGTTAGCAGATATTGTTGTTCCGGATGAAAAACTGGATTTAATTGAAGAAGCAAAGACGGAGGTTGCCAAAGCTCATTCGAATTACGAGGAAGGCTATATCACCGATAATGAGCGCTATAATAAAGTCATAGATATCTGGACTCGGACGAATAATGGCGTATCAGAAGTTCTTTTCGATACGCTTAAGGAGCATGAGGAAGGCTTTAATGCTATCTATATGATGGCGGATTCGGGTGCTCGTGGATCAAAGGAACAGATTCGACAGCTGGGTGGAATGCGTGGACTCATGGCAAAACCCCAAAAAAGCATGGTTGGTTCTGCGGGTGAGATCATTGAAAACCCAATTGTATCAAATTTCAAGGAAGGGCTGTCGGTCTTAGAGTATTTCATTTCAACACACGGTGCTCGAAAGGGTCTTGCAGATACAGCGCTTAAAACTGCAGATGCAGGTTATCTCACGCGGCGCCTTGTAGATGTGGCTCAAGACGTAACTGTTACTCTGTTTGACTGCGGAACATTACGAGGAATCGCAATTACTGCGCTCAAGGATAACGAAACCGTAGTTGAGCCACTGGCGGACCGGATTCTTGGTCGCGTTTCGTTGCATGATGTACACGATCCGCTGACGGACGTAGTGATCGTAGCTGCCAATGAGGTGATTGATGAGCGGAGGGCAAAGCATATTGCCGAGACCAGTATTGATCAAGTTGAAATCCGTTCAGTTCTAACTTGTGAAGCCAAGCGAGGAACTTGTTCACTGTGCTATGGACGTAACCTGGGTACTGGACGACTGGTGGAGTCGGGGGAGGCGGTTGGAATTGTGGCTGCGCAATCGATTGGTGAGCCAGGGACACAGCTCACCTTACGAACTTTCCATGTTGGTGGAACTGCCAGCCGAATTGAAGCGGATAGTGCAATCAGAAGCAAGTTTGCTGGCCAGGTCGTGTACGAAAACCTCCGCACAGTCTCCTATGAAGGCTCAGATGGCCCAATGGAAGTTGTTCTGACCAGACAGGGAGAAATTCGGATCGTTGATGATGAAAACAGGCAGCTATTCGCATCCGTCATTCCGTTCGGAGCCGAAGTGCTCGTAGCGGACGGAGATATGGTGGAAAAAGATGCAATCCTTGCCAGTTGGGATCCCTACAACAGCGTCATTATATCTGAAGTTTCCGGTTCAATTAAATTCCAGGATATCATCGAAGGAACGACATTGAGAGAAGAATCGGACAAGTTTATTGGTCGTAAAGAGAAAGTTGTTATTGAGACCAGAGAACGTTCGCTCACCCCGGCTATTCGCGTATTTACAGATGATAATAAGCACAGGGAGTATCCATTGCCTGTCCGTGCAAGATTGCAAGTAAGTGAGGGAGACTTTGTACAGGCGGGTGAAGTGCTTGCAAAAATTCCGAGGCAATCTGCGAGAACTCGTGACATCACCGGTGGCTTGCCACGTGTGACTGAACTATTTGAGGCTCGAACTCCGACAGATGCTGCCATTGTAAGTGAAATTGATGGAGTCGTCAGTTTTGGGGGTAGAAAACGTGGCGCACAGGAGGTAATTGTTACCAGTCGGGATGGAGTGGATGCACATACATATCTTGTTTCGCTACAGAAGCATATTCTGGTTCATGAAAATGATTTTGTTCGTGCAGGAGATGCGCTTTCAGATGGGCAGATTTCGCCGAGGGATATTCTTCGAATTAAAGGAGCAAGGGCGGTACAGGAGTACCTCGTGAATGAAATTCAGGAAGTATATCGACTTCAGGGCGTTGCCATCAATGATAAGCACATTGAGGTCATTGTGCGTCAGATGATGCAAAAAATACGGATCACCGATCCGGGAGATACAAAGCTTCTGGAAGAAGAAGCCATTGCTGGGTTCCAGCTTGAGGAACTCAACGATGAATTGTATGACAAGTTTGTTGTTACCGATGCAGGTGAGTCAGGACTTCGGATCGGTTCTTTAGTGGACCGTCGTCAATTACGGGAAGCTAACTCAGAAATGAAGCGACGTGACCTTGATGAGGTAACCGTACGCGAAGCACAGCCTGCAGTTGGTGAACCGCTTCTATTGGGGATCACCCAAGCAGCACTCGCAACGGATTCTTTTATCTCGGCGGCTTCGTTCCAAGAGACCACCAAGGTTCTCACCGAGGCGGCGATTGCAGCCAAAGTAGATGAACTCTATGGGCTCAAGGAGAACGTGATTGTTGGTCACTTAATTCCAGCTGGAACAGGGCAACGAAGATTCCGTGACATCGTTGTTGGTTCCCAATCTGAGTTGGAAGAATTGCAGGCCACAATTGGTGCTGACCTCGCACACTCTATCTCAGGTAACGGGGTTACGTCGGACATGATTCCAATCCGAAAGATGAAGCCAGCACTTGAACTCAAGATTTAGGGTTCGCGTCGGGTATCTCTATTTAATTGATTGGCTGTGTGATTCCTCAAATACGTTGAGGAATCACCGTTGATCTGTGTACCTCAAGGACTAGGATTTCTGTACCATGATATCGTTCATGTCGTACTGAGCTCGTGAGGTGCTCAAGCATTCGAAATGAGACATCTTTTTCCACGTTTGGATTTGAGACATCTGCTCCCATGAATGCCATTCGATCTTCAAAATTTTCTTTTGAATCTGCTGCCACAAATTCCAAAATGGCATGCTCCGATTCTCCTTTTATGACCATTTGAAGCACTCCATCCTCTTCCCCATCCTGTTTTTGACTACAAAGTATCAGAAGTGCTTCTTCAACAGCTGCTTCAACCCGAAGTGTAAAATTGGATGACCAGGAGTGACCTGAAGAAAATTTTCGGATAAAGGATTGCAGTTCTGTGAGCGACTGAACATTAAGTGCTGTTTGGATACGCTTTCGACCCTTCAAAGTGAATTCCGATATAATTGTAAGTACAATAGCAATGAGACCACCACTGACCATTCCATTCTCGAAGACTCCGCCGGCTAGATTGTCAAAAAAATCCGGGAAAATTGTACGATTTTGAAGGCCGGCTCCAATCCAAAAGGATATGCCACAGATCAATCCACTTCGATAGCTAATTCCATCCTGGACAACAATCTTCATCCCCAATACGAAGAGCATTGCAATTAGAACCGTCAGGAAGGCTCCAACGACGGGGGCAGGAATTGCCAGAATAGCTGCCAAAAATTTTGGATTTACGGAAAGAATGATAAAGATGCATCCAATCGCAACTCCACACGCTCTGGAGGCAACACCAGTAAGTTCAACTACTGAAACAGAAGTGGAATAGGTTGTATTGGGAATTGTCCCAGTAAGTCCAGAGAGGAAATTTCCGATCCCGTCGGCACTAAGTGCGCCCTGGACCGTACGAAAATCTGCCGCCCGAGGAGTACGCCAAGAGATTTTTTGGATGGCAATAGAATCTCCGACAGTTTCAATTGCTCCAATCATTGTGACGAAAATAAAAGCGGGGAGTAAAGCCCAAAAGGTAGTCCCAAACGTCAGGTCCAGGCCAGGCCATCCTAAGTCCGGAAATCCAATCCAGGCTGCATTAACGATTTCTTGAGTATCATAAAGACCATAAAATGCAGATACAATGGTACCAGCCAAAACTCCAATCATCGGGGCCCACAGGCGGAGGATTCCTCTTGCCTTGATTGCCAGCAGGAGCGTGATCATGAGTGCAGTTCCTGCACTCATGGCACTACCAGACATAGAGGCTCCCTCAGGAATCTCTTCAAGCATTCCAAAAAGAATAGGTACTACGGTTACAGCGATCAGCATGATGACGGTCCCCGTAACTGTGGGGGTTAATATTCGCCTAAATTTGGACAACTTGGTAGCAAAGAAAATTTGTAGTAGAGAAGAGCAAATCACCAAGGTTGACATTGTGGCAGGTCCACTATCATTCAGTGCTGCAATACAGACTCCAATAAAAGCGCCGGATGTTCCCATGACCAAGATGTAGCCGGCACCAATTCTGAATTTTCCCAAAGCTTGGAGTATGGTAGACACTCCACTTACAATCACAGAGGCAAACACAGCCCAGGTTAAATATTCATCACTTCCTCCTGCAGCACGAATTACGATGGCAGGAGTCAAGACAATGCCTCCAATAGTGAGCAGAACTAACTGAAATCCCAAGCCAATCGTAAGCGGCCAAGGTGGCGTTTCGTTTGGCTCATATCGGATATCTGAGGCAGATGGAGAGATGGTCATTTTGGAATCAGAAAGAAGGGTGAATAGTTAGTATCCGTCCCAAAAGGGATGAATTTCCGATCTTGAAAAATAAACTTGCTTTCCAGTCTCCTATGAAAGATTTTTATCGTTGACCATAGCTCATCTTCACAATTCTCGGGCGCGAAGATTTTAGTCATCAGCCCCCATGTTGGTCTACAATAGAGCGAAAACTTGCCTTAAAACTATGCACATGCATGATTCAGCCAGATGAGAGCAGAAATCTTCAAAGGATCTTCAATCTATATGTTTGAAGAAATTCCATCTCGTAACAAGAAAAAATGGCCATAGAAGTACGCTGAAAGCAGTTCAAATCGAAAACGAGCATTTTGGGGACGGACACCGGATAGCAAAAGATGTAGATGATCACAAAATCATGAGGTTCTCCAAAGATACGTTAGTCCGATTTTCATTTTTCAGTTTATACTGAGCAGTTGTTGCATGGCGATCAGGGAATGAAATCAGGAAAAATAAAAAGCTCTACAGATCCAATCTGCGCAAGATCTGTAGAATAGGGTATCAGGCAGTTTGTACTCTTATGGTTCTCGAGGGATTGTATATCTATCCAATTAAATCAACTCATCGCGTATCTCAATTACGTAGTCGGGTAGAGCTATGGGGATTAGCCTCAGATCGTCGATGGATGATGATCAATGAAGAGGGTATTTTTCTTTCACAGCGAGAATTTCCACGAATGTCCTTGATTCAGGCGGTTCCAAGAGAAAACAACGAGCTGTTTCTCACAGCAATGGGGCAACGACCGATCACCGTTGAAATTCCCAAAAAAGAAGCTGCTGATCTTCGAGTCTCTATATGGGGCGACCTGGTTCCGGCTCAGATTGCCAGCCATCGGGTGAATGTATGGTTATCTGATTTCCTTGGGCGAACTGTCCGTCTTGTATATATGGACGATCCGAATACACGAATGGCTAATAGCACATTTGCCAAGCCTGGGACTACAATTTCATTTAGTGATGGGTATCCTTTACTGTGTACAACGAGTGCCTCACTTAGGGAGTTGAATGAGAAATCACCCACCCCTGTACCTATGGAGCGTTTCAGGCCCAATGTAGTCATCTCCGGGGGGCAGCCGTTTGATGAAGATCATTGGAAGCGTCTGCGGATCGGGGAAGTTACTTTCGCAGTAGTCAAACCTTGTGCACGGTGCGTTATCACCACAGTGGATCAGAATACAGCGGTTCAAGGAAAGGAACCGTTGCGCACTTTGAGCAGTTTTCGAAAAAGAAACGGGAAGGTTCTTTTCGGAGAGAATCTCGTGCCTGAAAATACAGGTGTCATTCGGAGAGGAGATGAGGTAGAAGTATTAGAATTTGAATATTCGTAAAAATTGATTCTATATTGGAGCAATCCAGTGATTATGTAATTTAATTGACGAATCTGCTGACGATAACCTTCGCTATTAAATTCTTACAAGTCTGTAGTGTGTGCTTTTTGGCATCCGAGAAACGGGTCGCATGAGGGCACATGTGCTTGTACTTAATCACGATTACAGAGCGCTTACAGTTTGTACCGTCCGAAGAGCGATTGTGCTTGTTCATCTAAACAAGGCCGATCTTGTGGAGAGTATTCCCGATGTTTTTTTCAGATCTCCATCAATGCAGTTGCCTTGCCCCAGTATCGTACGTTTGCGTGGATATGTACGAGTTCCTTACAGGAATATCATGCTATCTAGGAAGAATATACTTCGTCGAGATGGCCACCGGTGCCAGTATTGTAACCGTCGTGAGTCGCTCACTGTTGATCATGTGCTTCCAAAATCTCGAGGAGGCAAAGATCGTTGGACAAACCTAGTTGCTGCTTGTATTGAGTGTAACAATCAAAAAGGAGATCGAACCCCCGAAGAGGCAAACATGAAACTGCGTCGCAAACCATTCAGGCCAAGCCATGTTATGTTTATCCGAGATTATGTTGGATCTCTTGAAGAGACATGGAAACCATACTTGTTCTTAACCTGAGAAATTAGACTTAATGGTTCATATCATTGCAAAATTTTTTTGGGGAGTTCCGGTGCTGCTCATTTTTTTGGCTATCAATCAAGGATTAGTTGCCGGGCAATTACGAGAGACATGGAAGGAGGGGATTTCTGCAATTGCAAAGGTCGAAGAATTTGACACCACAAATCGAGCAGATGTCACCTATGGGTATATTCATCTCCTGGTGACCCTACCGGATGGGCAAACGATTGAACACGAAAAAATGTCACTTCCCCAATCTTTGTGGTCTCGCGTAAAGGGGCAGGATTCACTACAGGTGCTGGTTCGGCCAGGGGCACCTCAAGAAATCGTAATTGAGCAATTGATGCCGGCGCATTGGCTCATTGCTGCCTCACAAATGGGCATTAGCCTGATAGGTGCCATCCTGTCCGGCTTACTTGCCTTTTTCTGGAATAAAGCACTTCGTCGGGCGTAAATTCGGTGATTAGCGTATGATTGGCCCTGCTGGAGAGCGAGGTTCATCAGGATACAAATCACCAACCCATTCGTCGTATCCATTGAATAATTGAGTGCGAATTCGACGCTCCTCACCTTCACTTTGCATAAATCGTTCGGATGCCTGTGTCCAGCGAGGATGGGGAATATTTGGATTCACATTGGAGAGAAAACCATATTCCCTTGGTTGCAATTCATTCCAAAATGTACCCGGCTGTTTGCGTGTAAATTCAATATGGGTAATCGCCTTGGGGCCTTTATATCCATATTTCCATGGTAGGACTAGCCGGAGCGGGGATCCATTCTGTTTTGGTAAAGGTTCTCCATACATACCAACGGCAACGAAAGCGAGTTCATTGAGTGCTTCGTCCATTCTCAATCCTTCAAAGTAAGGCCAGGGATACCAATTGGCTTTCTTTTGTCCAGGTAATTGATCCGGACGAGAAACGCATATAAACTTGACGTGCGTAGCAGATGATTTTGGTTGACACTTTTCAATCAGACTTCGAAGCGTAAAGCCCGTCCATGGGATGGTCATTGACCAAGCTTCTACGCATCTAAATCGATAGATTCGCTCTTCCAACTGCATGGATTTAATCAATTCCACTAAATCCCATTTCTGTTTCTTTTCAACCTCACCTCGAGTCTGAAGCGTCCAAGGGAAGGGCTCATAGTCATCAACCAGAGGCCAGACCTTTTTTAGATTGCCTTGATTGATGAATTCATAGAAATTATTATACGATGAGGCTAGAATGCGCTCGGTCATTTCTCGCTCCGGAACCTGAAACGTTTCATTCCGAGAAGCGGGGAATCCATCACGGGGAGCGTTTTCAGGAATTTTATCCAGAGGGCCTCCAACCGCTTCCTGGCTAAGCGCAGAACAACCACCCAAGGTGGCAAGACCAATCGCACCCAAACCAAGGGATTTAACAAATTTCCTTCGATTCGTATAAGTAGCTTTGGATGTACAGGCACTTTCTTTGAGTGCCCAACTCGGCGGTAGAATTATGTTAGCCATTTTTGAAAATGTGTAATTTCAGACCAAACTTAAGTGAATATAATGAAAGATCCCAAAGCATTCAACTTTGATGGCGATTATGGCGAAGACTACAAAGAACTCGCCAGCAAAGTAATTCCTGGATACGATGAACTTTTCGTGGCCACACTCTCTCTTCTGCAGGAGCGTTTGAGCAAAAAAGCCCAACTATTGATCGTAGGATGTGGCACTGGTCGGGAAATTGAAGTTTTCGCTCCCTCAGAGCATGGTTGGACGTTTGACTGTGTGGATCCATCAATGGCGATGATTGACTATTCCCGTCAGCTTGCCGAGCGATTAGAGGTTTCTTCTCGGGTGCGATTCCATAATACCTTTACGCATGAACTTGATTTGCGGTATCAGTTTGATGCTGCAACTGTAATCAATGTAATGCACTTTCTTCTGGATGATGGATCCAAGGACGCACTAATGCAAAGTGTTGCACAACGTGTTAGATCTGGAGGCACCGTAATTCTGTTTGACCTTCATGGAAATATCTCTGAGCCATATTTCAAGTTATTCTATGATGCGTGGATGCGCTATATGGACCTCAGAGGGTATACAGGCAAAAAGAAGGAGCGCCTTCGCAAAAGACTTGAATCTGGAATCGCTTATGCGGATTCAGAGCGAATTCTTGAGATCTGTCACTCTGTCGATCTGAGATTGATCCGGCCATACTGGAGTGGGCTTCTATATACTGCTTGGATCTTCGAAAAAGTAGAATCTTGATTGTATATCAAACTCAGGAAGCATAGTCGCAAGATATTACTATATAGAGGAAAATAAGTATGGCTCTGAAAAAGTGAAAAAAATTATTCCAGAAATTCTTGGAGAAAGGATTGATATCGAAGGATAACTTACTCTACTGTGTTCCCATTCCGCCCATGCATGGATGGATGAGGTTAGGGTTTGAGAAAACGCAAGAAAGAATAATCGCACTAGAAAAGACGCGGACGAGAGTTCATTCCGTGAAACAAAGATAAAACAGGCGTCATCTTCTCTGAAAGATTTTGGTATGGAGTGCCAATCCATGTCGACTCTCAGATTTTGCAAATGAAATCTTGTGCCCCTGAGTGTTGAATGCGATCAAACAAATTGGGGATCGTTGTTTTAAGGCATCATAGGATGAAAAGCTTTATGCGAGGCCGTGCTATGCTACTTTTCCCTTTTATGAATGATCAAGCTGTTTTTGGAGATCTGTTGGTTACATACGTGAGATCGGAACCGGCCACGTTCAAAATGGATCTATGGAATCTGCAACAGTTCAATGACCGGCGGAATCTGATGCCAGATGATGGCGATTTCTAGCATCATGACGGGATTTGACAGCCTGTATTTAGGGATGATCCGCCAACGCTTCAAGGCCCGGCAATGATTTTCCCTCAAGAAATTTGAGCATCGCACCGCCTCCAGTAGATACGTGCGTCACATTTTCATGTAAGTTAGCCTGTGTGATAGCAGCCACAGAATCCCCTCCACCAATAATTGTAGTCGCTCCCAGGTTTGTTGCTGAAGCCATCGCTTGGGCCATCGCTTTGGTACCGCGTGCAAATGCGGGTTTCTCAAATACTCCCATAGGACCATTCCAGATAGAGGTCCGGGCGCTTAATATCAAATCTGTATACTCTTTAATCGTATTGGGGCCAATATCCAATCCCATAAGTCCATCTTCAATAGCACCGGAAACTGGATTATTGATCGCGTCAGGTGCATCAAAGGATGTACTGACAATATGGTCACTGGGGAGGAAGAGTTTATCACCGGCATGCTCCATCATTTCTCGTGCATCGTCCAATCGATCTTCTTCTACGAGCGAGTTTCCAACAGGAATTCCCTTTGCCTTAAGGAACGTGTAAGCCATTGCACCACCAATCAGAATATGGTCCATAATCCCCATGAGATTTGTAATCACTCCCATCTTGTCAGATACCTTTGCTCCCCCTAACAGGGCAACATTAGGTGGAGTAGGAGATTGCAGAGCATGACCGAGTTGAATCAACTCCTTTTCAAGTAGACATCCGGCTGCGGGCTTAGAAAAGTGGGCAGCAACCCCTACATTTGATGCATGAGCGCGATGTGCCGTACCAAAGGCATCGTTCACGAAGAGGTCACCAAGCTTTGCGAGCTCCTCAGCAAAAGCTGGATCATTAGTTGTTTCACCAGGAAAGTAACGCGTGTTTTCGAGTAAGATCACACTTCCATTCGGCATAGTGCGAACCGTTTTTTCTACGACACTGCCAATCGTTTCACTCGAAAAGCGCACACTTGTATCTAGAAGTTCAGTCAAACGATCAGAAACGGGGGCCAAGCTGAAATTTTGATTCGGCTGTCCTTTGGGGCGACCTAAATGACTAATCAGTATTGCTTTTCCATCTGCTCCCATAATCTTTTCGATCGTAGGCAAGGCGGAAAGAATTCGCGTATCGTCAACTATTTCGTAGCGATTGGTTTCTTCACATAACTGCAAGGGAACGTTGAAATCTACACGCACAAGTACGCATTTTCCCTGCAAATCCAAATCCTTGAGAGTTAATTTAGACATGTGCAGTAGGGTAGGACTTACCCGGATTTTTGTATCAGCAGGGCAGCAACATCTACCGCGCGATTTGCATATCCCCATTCATTGTCGTACCAACCGAGAACTTTGACAGTACTCCCCTGAACCATCGTAGCCAAACTGTCGAAGATTACAGAGTGCGCATTATGAACGATATCAATAGATACGATTGGAGCCATACAGAACTCAAGAACTCCTTTCAATGATCCATTTGCTGCAGACTCAAATGCAGCATTGACCTCATTTTTTCCGGGAGTTGCACTTACCTGAACGGTAAGATCTGTCAATGAGCCATTTGGAATTGGGACTCTCAAAGCCATCCCGTCAAGTTTTCCCTGCATATGCGGTAAAACCAGGCCAACGGCTTTCGCAGCGCCAGTAGTGGTTGGAACAATAGAGTATGCAGCAGCGCGAGCTCGCCTCAGGTCTCCATGCGGAGCATCTTGAATTCGTTGGTCGCTGGTGTATGCATGGACGGTAGTCATCAGGCCGCTTTGAATTCCAAATGCTTCGTCAATCACCTTGATCATAGGAGCAATGCAATTTGTCGTGCAACTGGCATTGGAAATTATTTCTTCCTGACCTGTCAGGATATGATCGTTTACTCCCAAGACTATCGTGGCATCTACCTGATCTTTGGCAGGTGCGGAGATGACTACCTTTTTGGCACCTGCTTCAAGGTGTTTAGCAGCGCCGGAGCGACTACGAAAAAAGCCGGTTGACTCAATCACAACATCGCAATCAAGTTCAGTCCAAGGCAAATTCGACGGATCACGTTCACTTAGAACGGGGATTTTATAGTCGTCTATATACAGATTACTATCGTCAGCGGATACATTTCCGGGCCATTGTCCATGTACCGAGTCATATTTGAACAAGTGAGCGAGTGTGGCAGCATCCGTGAGGTCATTGACCGCAGCGATCTCAAATGTAGTGATATTACGCTCCAAAATTGAGCGAAGTGTGAGTCGACCAATTCGACCGAAGCCATTGATTGCAAGTTTATAAGCCATTCTAAGTATTAATCGGGTTAATATGTTGAGGAGCTGTCAAGAATAAAGTCGTATAGTTTTCGTGTCCAGATTTTTTGGAATAAAAAAAGCTTCAACTACAAGATTGAGCATTCTTCACAGAAAAGGGTACAACGAATATGTACCAAAAATGATTGCAGATTCTGAATGGAAGGCCAACCCTTAGAATCCGAATTGGGTTAATCCATCCAATCAGATATTGATGATTCTTGAACTTAATTAAGCCATTTTGAGAAGCTCAGTAGGGGTTGCTACAGAATTCGGGCACAAAACTTAAGATTCTATGCCCTCAAACCAACTGCTTCATGTATACTATGCTAAACGGCACATCAATTTACAGGTCAAATTGAAAGGATTGGAGTACAACTATTGAAGGTAGTGCATCTGACCATCAATAAAGAGGAGGATACTGAAATATTCGGTTAGATGATGATTTTCAGCAACAAGTATCTCCATAGATCAAATACTAAATAATAATAATTTGTAGAATGTCAAATACGAAAGCTCCGAGAAGGGTGATTGGCCAAAGAAGCACTGAAGTAAGCAGTAGCTGGTATACGCCTTTATTAGCCCTTTATTATGGAAATAGACGTATTCTTACAGGAGCCGCCGTCGGCCTGATCATAGTGATCGCTGGTGTTTTCGGATATAATTATATCCAGGGTGAGCGGGATGCGCAAGCTCAAGAATACCTTGGTGCCATCATTCTTGAATATGAAAGAAGCGAGTATCGTGTTGCTTTGGATGGGAGTGGGGAAAATATCGGGCTTCTAGATATCATTGATCGTTACGGGGGCACACCTGCCGGTAACACGGCCAGATTCTATGCCGGCAATGCCCATTTTGAATTGGAAGAATACGATTTAGCCTTGAAACAGTTTGAAGGCTTCAATACAGAAGACGATTTCCTTGGTGCCAGTACAACAGCTGGTAGAGCTGCCATTTATGAGTTGAATGGAGATTTTTCAAACGCAGGTGACCTGTTCAGACGTGCGGCAGGGATGGGAGATAACGAAATCCGTGCGCCATATTACCTTCGTTCAGCTGCTCGCACCTATCTGAAAGCTGGTGAATTGGATGCGGCGGAAGATGTGATTCTTGAAGCAAAAGATGATTACCCAGATAGTGATCTGATCAATGAATTTGATTTTATGCTGGGTCAAGTTCTCGCTCTTAAGTAATTTAGCATGTCTGCACCTCGTGTGCTGGTCGTTGATGATGAAATAAGTATTCGAAGAACACTTCGCGAGATTCTGGAGCATGAGAATCTTGAGGTTCACGAAGCGGCCGATGGGAATCAAGCATTAGCAAAGCTCAGAAAGCACACATTTGATGTCGTGCTTTTGGATATCAAAATGCCAAAGCAGGATGGACTACAAGTTCTATCCACCTGCGTAGATACATGGCCGGAGTTACCCGTTATCATGATCAGCGGCCATGCAGACATTAAAACAGCTGTGAAAGCTACCCATTCAGGGGCATTTCATTTCATTGAAAAACCTCCAGATCTCCAGCATCTTCTGGTAACGATTCGATCTGCACTGGAACGGGGAAAACTTGTCATTGAGAATCGGCGCTTGCGCCATGCGTTAAAACAGCGTCAGAGACATGTCTTATCCCCAATGCTCGGCGAAAGCCCCGTGATGCAAG
The DNA here is from genome assembly GCA_026709335.1 of Bacteroidota bacterium. GTDB lineage: Bacteria > Bacteroidota > Rhodothermia > Rhodothermales > Bin80 > Bin80. The sequence continues at coordinate 22,252 of JAPOTE010000107.1, forward strand.
AGGTGAAAGAACTCATTTCGCGTATTGGCCCTACGGAGGCAAGAGTATTAATTACCGGGGAGCCCGGGACAGGAAAAGAAATGGCCGCTCGTTGGATTCATGCGCAAAGCCCTCGCCGAGATGCACCCATGGTTGAGGTTAATTGTGCCGCAATTCCGACAGAACTCATCGAAAGTGAGCTCTTTGGGCACGAAAAGGGTTCCTTTACCGGAGCGAACCGCCAACGAATTGGCAAATTCGAACAAGCTCATGGAGGTACGCTGTTTCTAGATGAGATTGGCGATATGAGTATTTCTGCTCAAGCCAAAGTACTAAGAGTGCTGCAGGAAAACACACTCTCAAGAGTAGGCGGAGAGCGTACGATCAATGTGGATGTGCGTGTAGTTGCAGCAACGAACAAGAATCTGAATCTCGCCATTGAAGAAGGAAGTTTTCGTGAGGACTTGTATCACCGACTGAGTGTAATTCTATTGTCCATGCCACCGGTTCGGGATCGGGCGGGTGATATTCCTGTTTTGATTGAACATTTTGCAATCCAACTTTCAAAACGAAATGGTCTGCCGCCCAGATCATTTACTGACGAGGCAATCAAAGAACTCTCTTCTCTGCCTTGGAAAGGGAATGTTCGTGAAATCAGCAATGTAGTAGAACGATTGATGATTCTCAGTGAAAATGATCTTGTATCAACGGCAGATGTGGAGCGCTTTGTGTTGCCAGCTTCCTTTGGAAGAGAGCAGTTAAATCTGATGATTAAAAAACATGATAATCTGGCTGAATTTAAGGATCAGGCAGAGGCTTTCTTTCTTCGGGAGAAGCTAGATGAAAACAATTGGAATATCAGCCAAACTGCAATAAAACTCGGAGTCCAGCGCACGCACCTTCATGATGGGATCAAGCGCTACAATCTTGAGCGTGATGAGTAAGTGTTGTATCATCTCAATATATGGTTTGATCTGGTTGTTTGCCTTGGAGCCGTTGGAAACTACCGCTCAAATCCGTGAAAGTGAGCGACTCAGTGTTTTTCTTGACTGTGATCAATGCGATGATCTTCATATCCGGACGGAATTGAATTTTGTCAACTATGTTCGTGATCAAAACCAGGCTGATCTACACATCTTTGTGACCACCAGCAATACAGTACTCAGTGGCCGACAGTATGAACTATCCTTCATAGGTCGTGGTCCACTGGAAGATTCATACTTGAGATTGACAAGGATATTCTCTCAGGATGCATCTCGAGAGGAAAGACGTGAAGCCATCAACGAGGCTCTCCGACTTGGAATGGCGCCTTTTTTGGAACGAGATGGGACATCAGATTTTTTTTCAATCACCTATGCCGAGGTTGAGGAGGCTGAATCAGAACAATTATTAAGTCGAGATCCATGGAGGCATTGGATATTCAACCTGTATGGAGGAGATTTTGAACTGGATTTGGAATCAAACCGAACGGTGTTTGATTCGAGATGGGGATTTTATGCCGATCATCGAAGCGATGAATGGAAGGCACGAGTTCGACCCTATTTTAACTATGATCTCGTTCGGATCCAACGAGAAGGACGACCAACCGTACGTAGTAGTATCAGTAGGCACGGATTAGATAGTTTTGTAATTCGCAGCCTCGGATCTCATTGGTCTGCGGGGCTCTTTCTTGACTATGTTACACGAAATGACCGTAATCTCAAGCATTTTGTTTATTTCGTTCCGGGGGTTGAATTCAGCCTGTTTCCGTATGAAGTCGCTACGCGCAGATCCATCACGTTTGTATATCGAATTGGTTTACAGTATGCAGACTATTTTGAGACAACGATTTTTGGTAAGCAGCAGGAGGCATTACCACGCCATCAATTAGACGCCAGAGTTGCGATTCGCCGGCCTTGGGGGGATATATTCAGTGGACTTGAAGGATCTCAATTTTTGCATGACCCTTCCAAACAACGGGCCGAATTTTTTCTGAGCACTTCTGTACGCTTGTTTGAGGGATTTTCTTTGCAGGTTCAAGGCAGCTTTGAAATGATTCGCGATCAACTTTCGTTACCAAGCGGGGAATTGTTGCTGGAAGAAATTCTTCTTCAGCAACGTGAACTTGCAACAGATTATAATCTGAGTACGAGCATCGCTTTTTCCTATACGTTCGGCTCAAAATTTGCCAACGTAGTCAATACACGGTTTTAATGCAGCCTCGTCTGATTGCAGAAGATCTTGAAAAAGGATTTGAGACAGGATCCGGAGAAAAACTTGAAGTATTGCGGGGGATATCCATGGCAATCAATGCCGGTGAGGTCGTAGCAATCACAGGAGGCAGTGGAACCGGTAAAACGACCTTGCTTCATTTATTGGGTGCATTGGACCGACCGAATCACGGGAGAGTATTTTATGACGGGGTGGATATTTTCAAGCAGAACGATGAGTCACTCAGCCGTTGGCGGAATAAATCAGTTGGCTTTGTATTCCAGTTTCATCATTTACTTCCCGAATTCAGCTCATTAGAAAATGTTGCTATGCCGGCATTGATTGGCGGGCAATCATTACGTCAAGCGCAACTGCGGGCAACCAAGCTACTTGAGCAGTTAGGACTAGGATCGCGTCTTTCGCATCGTCCATCAGAGCTCTCCGGTGGGGAGCAACAGCGCGTAGCCGTTGCACGTGCACTAATGAATCAACCTGCGTTGGTTCTCGCAGATGAACCATCGGGAAGCCTCGACACGAAGACTGCAGGGTTGCTACATGAAGAATTGTTGAATCTGAGTCGAACTCAGCACCAGGCCTTTGTGATTGCGACACATAATCCTTCATTGAGTCAACTATGTGACCGAGCCATGGTACTGCAGAATGGTCAACTCTTTCAGGAATAAATCTGATATGCTAGAAATTACCCTCTCTATACCAGCTACTTCTTAAATGTTAAATGCCACAAAAAGATTTCTGAGTAGTTTAGTTACGTCTAGTGTAAGGAATGTGTTGTCAGGTAACACAATTAAATTGAATCATTATGCCTGTATCAACAGATTTAGACATTCTCGGTAGCAGAGTGGAAAATGTTGGATTCGTTGACCATGCGGTAGATCCAGCGCTTGACCTTTACAAGGAGATCGATCTTCTAAAGAAGAGGAAGAATGCCATTCTGCTTGCCCACTATTATCAGGAACCTGCAATTCAGGATGTGGCTGACTTCATTGGAGATTCTTTGGGACTCTCTCGACAGGCTGCGGAGACTTCCGCTGATATCATTGTCTTTGCAGGAGTTCATTTTATGGCGGAAACAGCTAAAATTCTATGCCCCGAGAAGAAAGTAATCCTCCCGGACTTAAATGCCGGATGTTCACTTGCAGATACATGCCCTGCCGATGAATTCCGGGAATTTTGTGATCAGTATCCTGACCACTTGGTAATGTCTTATATCAATTGCTCAGCTGCAGTAAAGGCCAGGAGTGATATTATCTGTACCTCTACAAATGCCGAACATTTATTACGGATGATTCCGGAACCTCAACCCGTCATTTTTGCGCCAGATCGCAATTTGGGTCGGTGGCTTGAGCGTAAAACCGGACGGAGAATGAAAATATGGGATGGCGTGTGCATTGTACATGAAACCTTTAGTGAGCGCAAGTTACTTGCCTTAAAAATTGAATTCCCTGCTGCCAAAGTATTGGCTCATCCGGAGTGCGAAGAAGCTGTTCTTCGGCATGCTGATTTTGTTGGTTCAACCAGTGCAATTCGACGGTTCGCTCGAGAAGATCAAGGACATTCCTTTATCATCGCAACAGAAGAGGGAATTCTTCACCAGATGCGAAAAGATTCACCCCATAAACGTTTTATCCCAGCTCCTCCCGAAAGTGGATGCAATTGTAGTCAGTGCCCACATATGCGTCTCAACACGCTGGAGAAGCTATACAACTGTATGGAGTATGAATTGCCCGAAATTCATATGGAGGAATCCGTACGCGTACGCGCTCTAAGACCCATTGAGCGTATGATTGAAATGAGTACGGGTGTCTCGTAGGATATTCTCTCTTCGAGAATGATAGATTCAAGCGAGTCATTCTTTGTCCGTGGAATTGGATGATCTGGTGAATCAGCACCTTAGCTAATAGTTAAGGCGAATACCGAGAGTTGGCTCAAATCTCCTCTGAACCAGATAATGTTCCTCAGACTCAAGGGGTTCAAATGTATACTGTGCGCCCGTTCGTAAAAAGAATGATTTCTTGATATGAAGAATGGTCGCAAAAAGTAGCCTACTCTGCTCTGAGAAAGATGTAAAGACATCAGTGATTTTTTTTTCTCCCAGGCGATCAATACCAACCTCGAGATTGAAATAGGTACCCGCTCGGATGAAGAGACGGAAATACAATTCACTAAGAGGTTGTGTACCAAAGTGTCTTCGCCAACTGTAGGCAAACCAGAACGTGTCTCTGATCTGAAGCTCAAACTCCGTCAATAGATCATTCACGCCACGGGATTCTTGAAGGAGTATTCCTGAAAAATCACTTGCTTTGATGTTCTGCAAATCTGCTCCGTCACGAATGATGCGATTATGAGGATTGCTCACATTGAACAACGTTCCAACGTAGCCTGGAATGAAATTACGGCTACTGTAGAATGCTCCAACTCTCAGTCTAAAGCTCAGTAGGTCAATAAAATCTGTACTCCGTACATCCGCACCAAAGGCCAGCCCGTCTCCATATCTGGAATACCATGCATAGCTGATGTATGGAGCAAAGGCAACTCTAGCTGTTTCAAAGATCTCACGATTGAGATCCACACTCCACGCGACCAGATCAGTTGGTAAATGATTGGAGTAGTTGATCCCCAACTTACTTGAATATGGGAGATCAACGCCGATCCTCGCACCAATCAAATTGTTAAGAAACAGATCCGCCGAGAAACCACTGAACTCTATGATTCCTCTACTCCAAGCCGCTTCAACTCCTATGGTTCGTGTATCCCATGAAGTAGACGAACGGTAATGATTGACCACATGCCCGATTCCGAGGCGCATATCTTCAATTGGGCCAATTCTGACATAGACATCCTCGGTTTGAACACGAGCAAACTGAATCAGACGTAAGACGTCATAAGCCTCATCCCAGTCAGGTGCATACTGCCCGAGGGGGCCTTGTCTGATGCTTCCATATAATCGAACGGCAAAGGGATAGCTAGCATACTCCATATTTAGGGACATGACTCCCCTCCATTGGGGGCCAATCAGGGAAACTCCTCCCATGGCATTGATTTGCCTGAGAGTTTGCCAACGTTGTCGCGCAAGCTTTTCGGACAACCGATTCATCGCCCCAAAACCTTCCTGTGCTTTACTTTCTGAAAAAGAGGTACAGAAAATAAGGAGAATAAGAAGCAGAATTCGATACATAATCAAGTGGTCAACTAACTTCCATGAAACACCCATCCTTTACTCTCATACCAATTCACTATGAATGTACATCTACCAAATAAATTGGGTCTTTTCCTTTTGGAGACCATTATGTATCCTGGTGAGCAAAAAAACTTACATATCTTTGAACCAAGATACAAGGAAATGATCACTGATTGTCTATCCAAGAATACGCCATTTGTAGTTGTACGTAGCAATGACGTGAAGACGGAAGAGATTGGTTGTGCGGTTCAGATTGAAAAAGTATTGGCACAATATCCAGATGGGAGGATGGACATTGCAGTTGAAGGGATTTGTCGAGCCCGGATTATCAGAATAGATAGAACAGAGTCATATCAGCAGGGGATCGTGGAGAAATATAGTGATACGACTGAGTTCACCCATATGCCCCAAAGAGAACAGTTGATTGCCCAACACATCAAACTTTTAGAAATCGCCGGTAGGACAGTGAGCCCTCAATACTACGACTCTATACATCCTATTTCGTGGCTGATCGGGAGAAATTGTGGCCTTTCACTTGATCAACGCCAAGATCTGCTTGAAATGCGGAGTGAGGATAAACGTATTCGTGTCCTTGTTGAATATCTGGAGGAGTTCATTCCCGAAGTTATTGAACAGTGGGAAGTTCGTATGAGAATCATGTCAAATGGTCATTTTAAGGATTTTCCCTCCTAAATCGATTTAAGTATTGATGCCGCAGATAGGGGGCTATACATTGCATACAATTGAATGTGGTCGGTTCAGGTTGGATGGAGGTGCAATGTTTGGAATTATTCCACAGGTATTATGGGCGCGCAAAATCCCCCCTGATAACCGCAACCGTATTCCCATGTGCATGCGGTCATTATTGCTGGAAGGAAGCAGCCGTATTGTAATTATTGATGTTGGGGCAGGGGATAAATACGATGCCCGTTTCCGAAACATCTACGCATTGGAGGAAAATACTTTGCTGTCTTCTCTTGCAAAAGCAGGGTTCTCCGCAGATGACGTAACAGATGTGATCCTGACGCATCTCCATTTTGATCATGCAGGAGGTACTACATACCTTCGTAGCGGACAGATTGAGCCAGTGTTCAGAAACGCCGTCTATCATTTGCAACTCGATCATCTGAAAGAAGCTAGAAAGCCCAATATTCGTGAACAAGCCTCTTTTTTTTCGGATAACTTTGAACCTCTGATCGCTACTGGACAGCTGAAGACATATCAAGGGGGAGGAGAGATCTTTCCCGGAGTTGAGTTATTGATTATGAATGGACATACGACTGCACAGCAATTGGTAAAAATCTCAGGAAAAGAAGGGGCAGTTGTATTCTGTGCAGATCTTCTGCCAACTATTCATCACCTGAGGGGGCCTTGGGTAATGGCATTTGATGTTAGACCATTAGTTACGGTCAAGGAGAAAGAAGGTTTTCTGCGCCAGGCACTAGCCGAAGGATGGCAGCTTTTTTTCGAGCATGATCCTGAGGCCGTCGTTGCCAGCCTGCATGAAACAGAAAGAGGCATTGTGGCCCACACGCCAAGACCACTACATGATCTGTTGTAGGAACATCCGATTCATGCATTGGTAAACGCCTCCTCTGCTCACCAAATATCTATCGTATTACCTGAAAGCTACCAGTGTGTATAGAGTGTAACGCATAAGTTGCCACGAATCAACAGCCAAATCAAGTGCGCTCCAAGTGTGTATCAATACTGGTTAATCAGGTGAGATTATCAGCGTTTCTGTGTCTATTTTTTTGGACGACTGTGGCTTTTTTCTCGGCCGCAGCGCAGGATGCATCCTTGGATCTCATTGATACTCAATCCGGCATCAGTGTTTATGAAATGAATGCCGAATGGACGGATTCTGAACCGGATATAGGAGGGCTCCTAGAAGTTTCGGCAGTATTGGATCTTCCCTCTTTGAACCAGCCCTCTGTTCGCGTCCTCGCAGCAGAATATGATGAATATCCATTTGATCTTACTGCGGATATCGGGAGTGAAGAGACAATGGTTGTTGGTCTCGGGCTTGCTCGAAAGCGCCCAGCCGCAACGCTTATTGCTCGGCTTGTAACGTATGACTCAACCACAGCCAGACTTCGGCGCTACAAACATATGCGCATTGAAGTCACGTATCCTACTTCCACGGAAGTTGCCAAAAATTATACGACTTCGGACAACCCGCATCTTAATGTGAATCGAAGTGTGCTTGCAGATGGGAGAATGTTCAAGATTGCCATCTCTGAAACGGGTATCTACCAGATTGATCGTACATTTCTTGAATCTCTGCCAGGGCTCGAGGCTGAAGCAGGAAATATAGATCCTGAACAGATCAGAATTTTTGGAAATGGCGGCGCTCCTGTTCCTGCACTCAATAGTGCTCCTCGCATTGCAGATTTGGCAGAAAACCAGGTATTTGTGCAAGGGGGCGGAGATGGAAGTTTTGATGAAGGAGATGCTGTATGGTTCTACGGTCAGGCTCCAAATGGATGGTTTAGTGAGCAGTTGACAGATTCCAGAGGGAGACCTATTCGAAATTCCAGCGGGGAACCGATTCGTGAGTGGAGTCATTACGTACATCCCTTCGATTCAACGAATTATTATTTTCTGGATATTGGGACTTCTAAAAACCAACCTTATGTGGAAGAAAACTATGCAGACGCCCCTGCGTCTGCTATTCTTACAGAAGTCCTTGGGCGACATTTTGTAGATCTTGATGAATATCTTTGGGGGCGAGAAGGTGGGCATTCCGGTCATACCTGGGTAAGTAGGCTCATCCCGGGACCAGGCCCTGGACGTGTAGTCATTGAGGAGTTGCAGCTCCCTGGCCTAAACAACGGTAGGCTTAAATATCAAATCCGAGCAGCTATTCAAAGTAATCCTGCTACCCCCCTGCATTACACTGATGGAACTCAAATCCTTCATAGTGTCAATTATGGAACGACCTTTAATTCACCAACCTCTTCTATTGCACGCTCAGGGATTACAGAGTTTGAGATACCTGTTACATCAGGGCAAACCATTAACCTGGTTGCCGATCTTGAAGATCAAAGAGGAGGTCCGCAAGCGGCTCTTGACTGGGTACGAGTATTCTATCCAAAGTTATTGGAGGCTGGACAGTTCCCGCTTAAATTCAGTACTCCCCTGGCTGAGGTCGGCACTTTTACATTTGTTCTAAGTGGGTTTAACTCGGCTCCATTTGTTCTTGATATTACCGAACCAGGGGCCTATCGCAGGCTTGGGATCAGGGCACAGGGTAACAATTTTTTAGTTCAGGCAACTGCAACCTCTCTCGATGAACCCAGAGAATTGATTGCGTTTACACCCGACCAAGTTCAGTCTTTGAACGCAGCTACCGTATGTGGCTCAGAATGCAATGTGACTTCTCAAAATTTACATGGAATTCAGACTTGGCCAGATTTTGTAATTATTACACCCAGTCAGTTTATCACACAGGCTGACGCTTTGGCTGATCGACGGGCGACCGAAGGATTGAAGACTGAAGTGGTTGATGTGGAACAGATCTATAACGAGTTTTCTGGTGGACAACAAGATATCCGTGGAATCAGGGACTACCTGAAGTTCATCTACGATCGAAGCTCGAACCCGGACCAGTTGCTGAAATATGTGCTCCTCTTTGGCGATGGACATTTTGATTACAGGAATCTGGATGCTTCAGTCACATTCCCTAATCTGATTCCTCCTTTTGAAACGGAAGAATCCTGGAATCCGGAGACGTCCTATACCACAGACGATTACTACGGGTTGTTGGACGATAATGAAGGACTATGGCCTTTTGCAAGAGGCACATTTTTTGGCTCTGACATACATCTCAACGAACGTGTGGATGTAGGAATTGGACGCTTTACGGTCCATACCGTAGAAGAAGCGCAATTAATGATTGACAAGATCGCACACTACGAGAGTTCAGATACCTTTGGCCGGTGGCGTAATCGTTATTTGTTTTTGGCCGATGACGGGCCAACTGGAACCACAGGGCAGCAAGATGACCGTGACTTGCATACTCAGAATACGGATGTAGTGGCAACCTCATTAGCCAAGATTGCACCCGAGATTAATCAACAGAAGGTTTATGCACTCTCATATACACGAGAATTTTTGAATACATGGCGGATTCCCAAGGCACGTCAGGATCTATTGTCGGCAATTGATGAAGGAACACTTGTGGTAAATTTCAGCGGGCATGGAGGAGAGCGGGCCCTGGCACAGGAAAATCTTTTTACGGTTGAAGATTCTCGTAGCCTCCAGAATTATAACGCACTTCCCATATTTATTACAGCAACTTGCTCGTTTGGAAGGTGGGATCTGGGAAATGAGCAGACAGGCGCTGAGGAGCTACTTCTCAATCCTTCAGGTGGCGCCATTGCACTCCTGACTACCGTCCGGACCGTTTATACATCCGGAGATGCTACGACCCTGAACGTAGGACTGAACGTAGCTCTAAATGAAGAATTGTTCAAACGTGAAGCGAATGATTACCTTCCCCGTCTAGGAGACGCTTTACGAAGAACCAAGAATAGACGGGTAGGGTATGAAGGAAATAATCGCAAATTCAATCTTCTTGGAGATCCTACCCTACGTTTGGGCTTACCTCCCGACTATGCGGCAATTACCCATATTAATAGCACCGAACTCAAGATTGAATCGGGAGCGATGCGTGCTCTGGAAAAAATTGAACTCAAAGGTGAAGTCCGCCGATCAGATGGATCAAAAGATCCCTCCTTTGATGGTACAATCTCTATTGTGGTGTTTGACGCGTTGAGAAAGATTCCAATCCCAAGGGAGAAATTTCGCTATATGCCACAGCCTTACTATGAAGTGCGGGAAGATCTGATCTGGAGAGGCAGAACACGTGTTAAGAATGGCGAGTTTTCAGCACGGTTTGTCGTTCCCAAAGATATTTCCTATACAAATGAGCCAGGCAAAATTGCTCTCTACGGACAAGGTGCATCTAATCATGTAAGCGGCTTTACAGAGCAATTTATCGTGGGAGGAACTTCGGAAGACGTAGCTAATGATGTTGATGGGCCAGAAATAGAACTTTTTCTTGGGGATGAAACATTTACAAGCGGTGGGCTCACTACCCCCGAACCTAAAGTATTTGCACGCATCTTCGATGACAGCGGAATTAATACCGTCGGTGCAGGAGTCGGCCACGAAATGCTTCTGATTATTGACGGAAACGAAATGGATGCAATCAATATTGGAAATCTCTATGAAAGTGATGAAAATTCATTTCAGGAAGGCTCTGTATCGTATTCGTTTGATAATCCGCTTTCCCCGGGTCCGCATTCCCTGAGCCTCCGAGCATGGGATGTACTGAATAATTCTGGAGAAACCACACTGAATTTTGTTGTAACAGATACGGAAGATCTGGTAATCCGAAATGTATTTAACTATCCCAACCCAACCACCGGACCTACACGATTTGTATTTGAACATAATCAAGTCCCGGGTACACCGGTTAAAGTACGTGTCAGAGTTTACACGCTGGCCGGGAAAGCTATACGAACCCTAGAAACTGAAGAGTTATTGTCAGCAGGACCAATGCAGATTTTATGGGATGGATTGGATAATGATTATGCAAGACTGTCTCCTGGCGTGTATTTATATAAGTTGCGGGCAGAGACGATGGGAGCAGAAGCTTTACATGTTGCCGAGATAGTCGAAAAACTGGCAGTCATACGCTAGCGTCACACACTGAGAACATACCTCATATAAGAACAACGGAATGAGTATTCTAACATTCAAGTCATTTAATATTTTTACGCTTTTGATTTTGCTTATCGGTGGCAGTATAGTCCAAAATACAAATGCGCAGACTGGTGCTGCTGCAGTTGTATTCCTGATGATTGAACCTGACAGCAGAGCTGCTGGCATGGGCAATGCAGGAGTTGCTATTGCTGATAATGCGAATGCCTTGTTTTGGAATCCTGCCGGGCTGGCAGATCAGGTGGGCACGGAAGTGGCACTGACACACAGTAATTGGCTTCCCGAGCTAACATCCGATCTATTTTTTGAGTACCTAGTTGCTAAACATAATATTAAAAACTGGGGAACAGTTGGAGCTCATGTGACTTTTTTGAACCTTGGAGAACATGAGCATCGAGATGAATTGAATACTCCGTTAGGTACATTTCGCTCATATGATCTCTCTGTCGGAGTTTCTTATGGGTTCAAGTTAACCAAGGGGCTCTCTCTTGGTACGGGCATACGCTGGATTCGGTCAAGTCTGGCGAACGTTAGTGTCGGGGCGCAGGAATCTGAGCCGGGCGTATCTGTGGGAGTGGATTTTGCTGCTCTCTACAAATTCCCAAAATTTTCACTCGGTTCGATGGAGGGATCATATAATATAGGATTCAACTTGGCCAATATGGGACCAAAAATTCAATACTCGGATAGTGAACAGGCGGATCCTATTCCTACACTATTCCGCTTTGGGCATGCCCTTACGCTTGAACTTGATAGCTATAACAAGATCACAATAGCAACGGACGCTTCTAAAATTCTTGTGCGACAGCGAGTTACAGAAACCTGTATCGACGAAAACAATCCTGAGACATGTACCTCCGAATTCACATCCGATCCATTCTACCGTGCAATCTTTACGGCTTGGACTCCCATCGAAATTCTCGCGAATGCAGTAAACAGTGAAGAGCAGCAATTTCGAAATCTTTCGGTCATTGATCAGCTTCTGTTTTCACTTGGATTTGAATACTGGTACAATGACCTGTTCGCTGCCAGAGGGGGATATTTTTATGAAAACCCCTATAACGGTAACAGAGAGTTCATGACGTTTGGGGCGGGGATTCGCTACAATATTGTAGGAGTTGATTTTTCATATATTTATGCCCTGAAGGAAAACCATCCACTTTCCAACACAATGCGCTTTTCACTTCTATTGAACTTTGCGCGTTAACCGTGATCAAGGCTGTGGCAGAATGAAGTGGTTCACTGCCTGGATGCTGTTATTGGCATTCGTGCCTCAGGCTTATGCTCAAATTGTTGAGCCGGCTCAACCGAATTATCATGTTGTCGCACTCCGTGTGGAGTTCGCCCCTGATACATCTCGTTTCACTACTGGTGATGGAACCTTCTCTGGGCTGAGTTTCCCTCTGGATTCAAAGGTTGACCCACTTCCTCATGATGCGAATTATTTTCAGGCGCACCTTGATTTTTTACAACATTATGTTGAGACTGCAAGCATAGGCAGAACGAAGATTTCCACCGTTCTTATTCCTGAAGTTGTTCAGCTGCCAAATCCAATGGCGAGCTACAGCCCAACTGGTGAGGATTCGGAGAGTGAATCAGAGCTTGCAAAATTGGTCGCATTGGTTCATGACTCTTGGATAGAAGCGGACCGGGTTAGTACACTGAATCCTTTGCAACTTTCTCAAGAGAATACCGCATTCATTCTATTCCATGCGGGAGTGGGACGCGATATAGAATTAATCGGAACAACCCTTGATAAAACTCCTCAGGATCTTCCATCGGTTTTTATTAGTTCTGAGTTATTATTGAACTTGGGAGGCGGTGAATTGAAGTTCAAGGGTATCCCGGTAGATCATTCCATGATTATACCCCGCACAGAGACACGCTCAGGCGTCAATTCAATCACAGATGAACCGTTCTTGTTGGAGTTATCCATTAACGGACTTCTAGCAGCAAGCTTCATGAGCTACTTGGGAGTGCCTGATCTGTTTAATACGGATACAGGAGAATCTGCAATTGGCCCATTCGGGGTTATGGATCCTCTTGGAATTTTTGCATATGGTGGTCTGTTTCCACCACTTCCCAGCGCTTGGACGCGTGTTGCACTGGGATGGATCTCTCCTAGGGAGATACAGGAACCTGGAACGTATGATCTAATGGTGGATCAAGTTGCTAAAATTGAAATCTCAAAAGCTGAATACTTCCTCTTGGAAAACCGTGTTCGAGATCCAGATAACCAAGGGCTTACAATGCAAATATCCAGTAATGGATCGCTTGTATCACAAACTATTCAAGAAGTGAGAGAGGATTTTAATCGATTCGATGTTAGTGGATTTCAGGGCGGGGTAGTGACACAGGTAAATGCCTATGATTTTGCCTTGCCTGGTTGGGATTCAGATCAGCAGCAATACAATGGTGGAATTCTGATTTGGCATGTAGATGAGCGTCAGTTTTCACAGACAGGGAACAATGATCCCAATAGGCGGGCAGTAGATGTTGAAGAGGCAGATGGGGCCCAAGATATTGGATTTGATGGCAATGTTGGTGCTCCTTTTGATTTCTATTTTGAGGGAAACCCTGTAAGTGTATCTCTTCCTTCCGGCCGTGTCATTGCTCTCTATGAGAATCGGTTCGGACCTGACACCTATCCGAACAGCGAGACGAACGGGGGAGGGAACAGTTTTCTGGTATTGGAAAACTTTTCCGTTTCAGGCCCGATCATGTCGTTTTCGTTTCGCAAAGATACGGATGGAGCTGTTGCTGCTCGGAAAACTGTTTCTCTTGGAGTGACTGCAGATATGAAAAGCAGTGTCAGTTCAATCGGAAGTCATAGCGCGGTATATACAGGGACCGAAGTATTGGTGCCGGGGGTAGGTCGCGTCAATATGTCTGCACGTCCAGTCTTTTCCTCAGGAAGTATCACAGGAATAGATAACAAAACAACTTCAAATTCTACGTTCAACCGTTATACAGTCAAGGATGGACGACTCAATTTAACTGAATCGTTTCCACTTCCGAGTCAGCTACCTGCCCAAAGCCCGGTAATCTACGATGGTAATGCACATTACGTTTTGTTATCAGATACGGATCGTACCAGTGTAGTTCAAATTTCTGCAAACAACACCATAGATTCATACGATATTCCTGATCAAGGACTGGGGCTAGTTGCAACAGATGCAGGTGTATATTTTTTGGGGCGATCTCAGGCAGGACCGATAGATGCACCATCTGTTTGGATGTATAATCTTGATGGAGATACAGGCTCTCCAGTGATGGGAAGGGATCGTACTGGAATTTGGGGAGCAATTCCTCTTTCAAGAAATCTCGTGTTCTTGCAGCCGGATGGTTCAGTCATTCAAATTCCCGGATCTGCATATTTTGGAGAAGATCATTTTTCGAAGGTACTGGCTATGGCAGATTTGAATCAGGATGGGGTATTGGACGTCCTGACGACCGTTGGGAACCAGGTCATAGCATTTTCTCAGGGCGGAGCCCTGCTTCCTCCGTTTCCCATCCAGATTGATGCGCCCGCCGTCAATTCCCCACTGATCTATGAATCCAACGATGGACTCGTAGTTGTTGTGGCTGCGACCGACGGTAATGTGTATGCCTTTGATCTTGGGCAGAACGGTGATATAGTGCCAGGATTTCCTTTATCCGCAGGCTATTCCCTGCAAGGGAATCCACATATTTCAAGTGATAGTTTAACAGTTATAACCCAGTCAGGTGTTCTTCGGAGTTATACGTTGCAAGATGCTACACGCATACTCTGGTCAGAACAGCATGGAAACAGCCATAACTCAAGCTTTGTGACTTTGGTATCCGACCCCGTTGAAACGCTTCCTCTTCTCAATCCTGCCGAAACCTATAATTGGCCCAATCCGGTTCGGGACGGATCGACATTCTTTCGATGTATGACAAGTGAAGCCTCGGATATATCTGTTACCGTCGTAGACGAGGCAGGGTCGCTGATAGATTCATTCAGTTTTACTACTTCCGCTGGGGTTCCTCATGAAATTTTTTGGCACTCGGATGCAGCAAGTGGAATATATTATGCTCGAGTTCAAGCAACATCTACTTCGGGGATAACGGACTCCCGTTTGATCAAACTCGCAATCATTCGATGAGGTGGCTCTTCGGTATTCTTATAGTAGTAGGAATCGTAGGGTCTACACAGGCACAGGTATCTCCAAACCTCATCGATTTTAGTCGTCCGACTCTGGAGTGGTATCAGATTGAGACTGAGCACTTTACGGTTCTGTTTCATGCAGATGATGCAGGAAATGGCGCAAGCCGTTCTGCACAGGTAGCAGCACGCATAGCAGAAGAGATCTATGGGCCGATCACCCGCCTTTATGGGCATGAGCCGAGTGGCAAGGTTCATATTATTCTTAAAGATTATGAAGATTATTCCAACGGAGCAGCATTCTTTTTTGACAACAAGATTGAAATTTGGGCTCCCGCGCTGAATTCACCTTTGCGTGGAGCCAGTGATTGGCTACGTAATGTAATCACGCACGAGTTTACGCATATTGTACAGGTACAGGCAGCCATGAAGCTTCCACGAACTATCCCGTTCGGATATCTCCAGATACTGGATTATGAGAAAGTTCGACGCCCCGATGTATTGTACGGATATCCCAATGTACTTGTAAGCTACCCTCTTGTTGGCCTGAATAACCCGGCATGGCTCGCCGAGGGAACCGCACAATATCAACATGATCATTTTCACTATGATTTATGGGATTCGCACAGAGACATGTTGCTTCGAACACGAATTCTGGAAAACAAAACTCTGAGCCTCAACGAACTGGGAAGTTTTTACTCCAAAAATAGCCTGATGCGTGAAGGTGTTTATAATTATGGATTTGCATTTTCACTCTATTTAGCGCAGAAATATGGATCCGAAGTATTATCCGAAATCAGCGATCATTTACGCCGTTGGGATACATGGCGAGTGGAACGCGCCATCAAGTTGGCAACCGGTACAAATGGAAAAGAGATATACAACTTATGGCTTGAAGAATTGGCTAATGCATACAAACAAGCACTCTCCCCTATAAAGAATTTGCTTACTGTTGGAACGATTATTGAACCATCCGGTTTTGCAAATTATTTTCCACGGTTTTCTCCTGACGGTACAAAACTTGCCTACATTACCAATAAAGGAGAATACTATAGCCGAGTGAGCCTGTATGTACGAGATTTGGAAAATGACATGGTGATCGCTCATGACTTAGGGGTTGCAATCGGTGATCATATCTGCTCTCTTGGTCATCGGGTTAAATCAGGTGTTACTGGTGGAGCTGCTTGGCATCCGGATGGAAATGCACTTGTCTATGCCCGACAGAAAACTACTTCAGAGGGATTTCTGTATACGGATCTTCATTTAGTGGATTTGGAGACTCAAAAATCTTCGCAGCTAACGCAAGATGCACGTGCGTCACAGCCTGCATGGGATTCCACTGGAACAAGGATCGCATATGTGGTATCCGGTGATGGTACGAGCAATATCTGGCTACTTGACGTGCAGACAGGAGAGACAAGAGCTGTCACAAAATTTTCAAATGGAACACAGGTGACCGGCCCTGCATGGTATGGAAACTGGATTTATTATGCACAGCTTGATCCAGGAGGCCATGGGAACGATCTTTGGAGAATCAAGGCAGACGGGGCAAATTTTGAATCTGTTCTGCAAACATCTGCCGATGAGCGATCTCCTATGATTGCCGATGGTATTGTGCATTATGCTTCCGATGCAAATGGGATCTACAATATTTACCGATTGACCGATACTGGTCCTGAACAACTGACTCAAGTGACAGGGGGAGCTTTCATGCCTGACAGGGGGCCGGATGGAACGATTGCCTATGCTGCTTACAAATGGGATGGATATAAAATAGCTTTGCTGGAATCGCCCCAAGCTCTGAAATCAACCGCCTCCTATACTTTTCCCGAGCTCATTTCCAGGGTAACGCATACTGCCGACTCGAGCAACGATGCCGACGTAATGGAAATAACCGCAAGTGAACTCTCGGAAGTACTTGCTGAAAAAACACCGGTAGGGATCGATTCATTACAGATATCTTCTTACGGAGCCGCATTCACAGGATTCACAGTTTCGCCGGTGATACGACTGGATCAATATGTAGAACGTCAACTTGAGGGGCGTATTCAGGGTAGGGCAGAGACATTCTGGAGGAATCTCAAATTCGGGGCATACGTTTCGTCCAGAGAAATTCTGGAAGGCATGAGCCTGTTTGGTGGGCTGCTGGTTGGGCCAGGATCTCATGAGGGCGGTCAGATTCTTGCTCCGGCCAATTTGTTGGCATTGGAGCGAGATGCGTTTTTACAATTCGACTATGGTAAAGGATTTCGATTGATCCCCAAACGATGGTCCCCGCAAATCTCTATCCAACTGTTTAACATTCAGCGCATGGTTGAACGCGGGTTATCTATTGAAGAGCATCCCTGTACAGCCTGTTTGCCAGAAACGACCAATGCTGATTTGACGTATGGTCTATGGGAGGGAAACATCTATCTGCGGAGTAAGGTCAACAGGTATATTTTACTTGAGACCGGATACCGTTATAGCCCTTATCGTGTGACAACTAATCGATTTTTTTCAAGAGAGTTAGCGGACTGGATCCCCAGTACTTCGTCTCGTTATTATATTGGGCGGAGTTATATGGCAAATGTCTATATGGAATTGATGCGCCCTCACCGAGAGTCAGATATCATGCGTACGGGAATTCGTATGACTGCCTCCTATCACCGAGAAACAGGCAGATTATTGGATCAGTTTGATATTCGGGACGGGCAATTGGTACCAGTTTACAATTCAAGTACATTGCACCGACTTAGAGTGGATTTGGGAGGCGGCATTCGACTGCCCGGCCAAATATATGGAACCTCGCATGGTCTAAGCCTAAGACTGAGTGCATCAACCTTATTTGGCAAGAATGCAGATTCTTTTTATTTTGACTATATCGGGGGATTATCTGGAGCGAGAGGTTACCCATTTTATGGCTTGGGTGGGACCGAGACCTTATGGCTACAAACTTCCTGGACCTTTCCCATCATGCCGGATATCAAGCGCCAAATCGGCCCGGTGTATCTAGACAAAGCATTCATGAGATTGTACGCTGACGGTGCACAGGTTCGACCGGAGAGTGCAGCACTTCGTAAAGATGTTGGTGCAGAATTGCGATTGATGATGGGAAGCTATTATCTTCTGCCAACCGCACTGTTTGTGAGTGCAACCTATGGACTTGACTCATTTGAGGTGAAGCTGGACGATGCCTTTATTAGTACACAGTCCAGCGTCAGTTACGGAAAACAGGTCCAGTGGCACTTTGGAGTCCTCTTTGGATTTGATTTATAAATATTGAAATCAAATGACACCCTTACTTGTAATTTGCTTTTTGTTTATTGTAGTCAGTATTGGAGTAGTTTATATGGTACTCCGCAAAAATTCACGACCGATTCCTCAGGGGGCCTTGCAATGGATGGTGACCGGCATGTGTACAGTGCTGGTATGTTTGTCTGGTTTGGTGATTGCCCTTATTTGGATTTATGAGGAGCCGACCGACTTAAGTGACACACCGACGTTGGCTGAGTCATTTGAATTTCAATTAGTATCCAACCAAGAAAATAAAAACCTCCGCGATTATAGCGGGAAGGTGATTCTTCTGAACTTCTGGGCAACTTGGTGCCAGCCTTGCATCACAGAATTGCCCGAACTCGACGAACTTCAGGTAGCTTATCGTGAAAAAGGACTGGTGGTCCTAACCGTATCAGATGAAGAACTGGAAGAATTACAGTTGTATTCCGATTTATTACCACAAGAAACAGTTTCTGGATTTGTTCGGCATGAAAGCCTGCCCGAGTCGTTTCGTTATGAGTTGGCAAATGGGCGACCCGTCACCTATGTCATCGATGGGGACGGAATGATACGTGAACATGTTCGAGGAGCAGGGAATTTTGCGTACTTTGAAGGACTCGTCACCCCATGGCTTGCTGAACTTGAATCTTAGGAATGCTGTCTATAATGGGGAGCTACCTCCTGGTATAATAGAATTCTCCATGATTAGGGCTGGCGAAAAATAACTTGTACTTTTATATTTTTTGTTTTTCGCTCCTGATTTTTCTTTCTGGTGTATAATTTGGATTGTTTTCATACTCGTCAATTATCCAGGTTTTTTACGGAGAGAAGCTCTCAAATCCCAGATTACACAGACGTTCTACAGCTTTCATCGTATCTGAGAATGTGTAACTCTCGACCGCGTGATGCTTCAATAAAGATTTGTTTGAATTGAAGCAATTCATTCAAACCAAGGATTTCTAATAGTTCGTATTCGGCTCCCTCTATATCTAATTTCAGTATGTCAGCAGAATCGAGTCTAAGATGATCAAGCAGAGACTTTGGTGTTAAGCATTTGATCGGGTATGAAAGACCTTCGTCATACACGACATTGATATGATCTGACATTATAGACCCACTTTCGTTAACCTTCGATTCAAAGAAATTCAGAGTGCCATTTTTCGCGCAGATTGCATACGGAACATGAATGAAATGATCTTTGTGCTTACGAACAAGATCAGTCAAGACTGGCTTATGCTTCTCTGTCGGGTCCACCCCAAAACAAATTGCACCATATCTGTCAATCAAATGAATGGAAAATTCAGCCAGTGAACCACAATCTACATCTATTACGGTCAACCTCTTGTCATTCTCTGGACGAAAGAATATAAAATTGGGAGAGGCAAACTGAATGCCCTGATTTTTAAATCGAAACTTCCGAAAAATCACTAAGGCTCTTCTCTTAATTGCCCGATAGTACATGTGACGTGTGGGCTGTATAGATTAATTTGTGTTTGTCCAGACAAGTACCCAAAATCCGACAAAATATAAACCGTTCTCACACGGCCATACCCGCAAGACAGGAATTTTTGCTTTTGCTTCCGCAAGCTTTCTCCCATTTGAGGAAAAACTCATCACCCGACCACCGTTTACGCAATGGAATCATAGCTGAAGCGAAGGAAATATGAATAGCTCACATGAGCCTCGGCCTCCTTTGATGCATCATCTTGCCTGATCTCGGATACCTGCCACGAGAGCCGATCCCTAATAATTGATTCAAATCTTGTATACGTACTTCCATCATTGACAAATAGATTTATTTAGAATGAAAACCGCCCCAAAGTAAATAAGAATTTCTATTCAAAACCTATCTACCTCTTAATCATTCAACCCAGATAAGGCAACGGTAGGGCCAATTGTTGAATATCAAATTACAGGAGTTTTGGTAAACATGAATCGGCAATGATAGAATGGTGATAAGTATCGCAAGAGAACCTCGTAATTCCACATTTTCTACCGCCGTAACTGTGTCTCTGTTTGGATACTCAAATATTATGAGAAAGACGAAAATAATCGCGATAGATATGGCCTTTCTGGATACTGTTGTATATGATTTCTTCCAAAACTTTGGGATTTCCCATGATTACTCAGCATGAGAACTACCTTGCTTGTGCTTAGCCTACTCGGCTGTATAAATGCGCAAGCGCAGCCGAGTGCAGATAGTCTGGAGGCCTTATTTTCCGGCGCCAAGCGAAGTGTCCCGCTTGCATTCGGAATGTCCGTTGCCATACCTGGTTTGGGGCAGGCGTATAACCGTAGCTGGGTTAAGGCGGCAGTAGCCATCGCAGGAGAAGCCACAGTACTTCTCCTTTATAATTCGTGGCGACAACAAGGTGTTGATGGGAGGAACGCATACAGAGATCAGGCCCATACACACTGGAGCCCGGTTCGATATGCACACTGGTTGAATGACTATACCCAGTATCTGAATGAATTACCGGGTGGTAGGCTTGTTGACACACCTCCCGTAGAGATTTCTTCGTCACTTTCAAGCATTAATTTTGCCCAACCGGACACTTGGGCTCAATCAGACCAGTTGGCAGTGAGATCATTGATTCGGGAGATTCAACGAGTTGAACGTATTCTATATCATGGAGGTACGGGTGCTGCTTTCTCCCATGTATTACCGTACTTTGGTGAGCAGCAGTACTATGAACTGATTGGAAAATACTTTCAGTACGCCCCGGGATGGGATGATTATGTTGCCTTGATCAAGAACGGCCGGATTACATGGATTGATGAGAATGGACGATTTATTCCATCAATTGAGCCGGAGGCGAGTGGATCGGGGGAGGGCAAGGCGAATGTATCAGCCAGGTTTTATCGATATGCAGAAGATCATGCTGATGCAAATGCATACCTGCGCAGAGCTTCCCGAATCACAACGCTGCTAATCGCAAACCATGTACTTGCCGCTATAGACGCAGCAGTCTTCGCGAGAATACATAATCGTCGGATGCATGTACGTTTCGGATTGCTCCAAGATATCGATGGCACACATTTTGCGCCTCAATTAAGTTTTAAGTTTCTTCTGAACCCAAGATCATCAAATTCCGTCAATAGAATTATAGATTGAAAATATGTGAATTTTTAGTGCTTATATTGGGCTCAGTCGTAATACCCACTATACAATAGTATTATATTTTTTGAATTATGAATTGGTATAAAAAATTACACATTTGGATCATTCTGGCTCTTTTCTTTGGTTTAGGGTATGGGATTCTTTCCGCTGCTATGGGTTGGGGAGAATTCACTCAAGCCTGGATCAGCCCATTCGGTGATATCTTTCTGAATGCATTGTTCATGATTGCAGTTCCTCTTGTTCTGGGATCAATCATAACGGGCATAGCCTCATTGTCAGATACAAGAAAACTCGCCCGTATTGGGGGAAAGACAATCGCGATCTATATCGGTACGACCGTTGCGTCTTTGATTATAGGATTGATTTTGGTAAATGTCATTCGCCCGGGAAATACAGTCCCTGACGATGTACGAACCAAGCTGCAGGCAGATTGGTCAGATATGGCAGAAGAGCGCCAGGAGAGTGCTGCATCGGCAGAAGAGCGTGGGCCACTACAGGCATTTGTAGACATGGTTCCTCGCAACATTGCTGCTGCTGCATCTAACAACCGGAATATGTTGCAGGTGGTACTTATTGCTGTATTGTTCGGAATTTCCTTACTTCTTATTCCAGCGGAAAAGGCGCGTCCTCTACTTGGGATATTTGAAAGCCTTACGGCGGCTGTAATTAAGCTCGTTGAACTCATCATGTGGATTGCCCCGATTGGTGTATTTGCACTACTTGCAGATACGGTCAGCTTGATCTCAGGTGATAATTTGAGTGAGCTATGGAGGCTTTTAGGAGCACTAGGGTATTACATGCTGGTTGTTTTGATTGGTCTTATCGTACATGTTACGATTACCTATGGATCAATTATCAAGTTTTTTACACCTCTTGCAATCAAGAAATTCATCACTGGTATTGCACCTGCACAGCTGGTTGCATTCAGTACATCTTCGAGTGGCGCAACTTTGCCTGTTACCATGGATCGTGCAGAGAAACATTTGGGGGTCAGTGAAGAGGTTTCTTCGTTTGTCCTGCCTCTTGGAGCGACGATCAATATGGATGGAACAGCACTGTATCAGGCTGTCGCAGCCGTTTTTATTGCTCAGACACTAGGAATTGCACTTGGATTTATGGATCAGATCGAGATTATACTGCTGGCCGTTCTTGCCTCAATTGGCACGGCGGCAGTACCTAGCGCGGGGATTATCATGTTGATCATTATCCTGCAGTCAGTCGGGGTTCCAGCCGCAGGGATTGCATTGATTTTGGGGGTTGATAGGATTTTGGATATGTGCAGAACCGTATGTAATGTCACAGGGGATGCAACGGTAGCCACCGTAGTCGCTTCGTCAGAAGGTCAGCTAAAGAACGAATGACTCCCAAGGAGGTACGCCCGAGAGGATTCGAACCTCTGGCCTTCTGCTCCGGAGGCAGACGCTCTATCCAGCTGAGCTACGGGCGCATGTCCCCTCTAATGTATTACCTGCCTAAAACGTTTCAATGATCAATGATCAATCAAATTTGCTCGATGACAGAGATGAGGTTGGGGATGTGCAGCATAAAGAAACAACTGATGTAGATTCCCAAACAGACAGTAGCATATTTGACGGTGTTTCCGGTAATTGGTCGACATTTGCCGTTCTGTCTTTATGGATCATCGTTGGGTTGGTCGCATATCTGTTTGTTGGGAACCTTGTTTCGGTTTTATTCCTTGAGTTACGAGGGGTTGGACTACAGGATCTTATATCCAACCAAAGTAATGTTCTTGCAGAGCACGGGAGTGTTTTATTGGGAGCAAATGCAGTTGGCCTTGCTCTGGGACTTGGTAGCATTGCGTTCCTTGCAAGCTGGCTTGACTCTTCTCGTCCCTTGAATTATCTACGATTCAGGAGTTGTGAGATCAGAGATTTAGTCCTGTCCTGTGCGAGTTTTTTTTGCTTGTTACCAATAGTACTGGCACTTGGTATTATGAATGATCAACTTCCACTGCCAGAATTTCTTCAAAGAATGGAGGATCAGCAGATGGAAATCGTTGAATGGCTTGCTTCAGGAGGTGGTAGTTTTTGGCTCAACCTGCTTTTTGTTGCACTCACACCGGCTCTGTTTGAAGAGGCGTTTTTTCGAGGATTTGTGCAGAGGCGTGCTGAACGAGGTATGGGAATCGTTGGTGGAATCTTATTTACCGGAGTCGTGTTCGGAATATTTCATTTGAGACTGACTCAGGTGTTGCCCCTTGCCGTCCTTGGTTGCTTTCTTGCATATATTACATGGCGTACAGGGAGTCTGTTAATTCCTGTAGTATTACATTTTTTGAACAACGGACTGATGCTGGCTATATCTGAATGGGGATCAGGATCTATTTCGGACCCGGAAACAGTTCCACTGCCCTTGATAATCGCCGGTGCCGTTGGTTTCCTGATCTGTGTTCAATTTATTCATCGACGCCATGAAAAAAAACGGCGCACTGAATGGGTTGAAGTTTTTCGATGTGGAATCGATTACGAAGCTGACATAGTATATGCGCGTCTTCAGGACGCGGATATTCCTGCCGTCATACTTAACCAGCGAGATCATGCATTCAATTTGACGTTTGGCTACTTGGCAAAGATCAAAATACTCGTGCCGTCATCTATGCAGAAAGCGGCATCTGAGATAATTTTGCAACAGCCTCTTAACGAAGATGAATTGACCCATGAAGCCCTGAAAAATGAGTAAGTAAAACGGCGTTAGAATGTCACAGTTATTAACGCGTCTGTTTACAGCTACAATCGGAGCCTCTTTGCTGGTTGGCTCTGCATGGCTTGGGCCTTGGTATTTTGGTGTTGCCGTACTGATTATAGCACTTATAGGGCAGATTGAATTATATCAACTCTATGAACGGTGCGGGGTCAAAGCTTGGAGAATCACGGGGATTTTATTGGGAGCAGGCTTGACGCTACGGGCTTTAGTACCAAATATTTTTCTGCTAACTGCTGTCCCTGTTGTCGGCTTGGTCCTGTGGTGTACATTCACGAAAAGCGATCAGCCATTGATGCGCCTCGGAGCGACGCTTTCCGGTGCGGTCTATCCGACTACTTTATTAGCTTTTTTGACGGATCTGCGCACAATCCCCGGGTACAGTGGGGAGGAAGCATTGATATTGACGATCACCGTACTTGTCCTCGTTTGGGCAAGTGATATATTTGCGTTTTTTGCGGGATCGTTTTTTGGACATCATCCCTTGGCACCTTCAATTTCTCCGGGCAAAACATGGGAGGGATTTCTTGGTGGAATTGGAGGAGCTGCCTTGGCAGCGGTGGCACTTGATTTGGTATTCGAAGTGCCGCTAGGAATGACTCATATCATAATTCTAGCAATCGTCTGTACTCTCTCCGGTGCAATTGGAGATTTGGCAGAAAGTCGGTTCAAGCGTGTAGCAGGAGTAAAAGATTCCGGAGTGATTTTACCGGGCCACGGGGGAATTCTGGATCGCTTTGATGGGATCATTGTGGCCGCTCCATTAGCATACATGTATATCATCTTTATCGCAAATCAGTTCTAAAATGGGACTTCTGTTTGGGCGTAAGCCGAAACCTCGCAGATTTGACTATACTCCCCGCTATTACGATCCACGTAAAGACGAGAATCTGAAGCGACGCATGAGAATCCAAAGTCGAGTCCGTCGCAGACGTAGCCCAATTGCACTCTATTACCTTGCAGCATTACTCCTTACAGCGTTATATATCTATAACGTAATTGGGCGTTAAATCAGCACTCATGGGGCAGGAAATGCAAATTCGGCGAATGCCGATTGAGTTAGCGAACAAAATTGCAGCCGGAGAGGTGGTTCAGCGTCCTGCATCTGCACTGAAGGAGTTACTCGAAAATGCTATTGACGCAAAGGCTACTGAAATTACAGTTTCAGTCAAGGCTTCCGGCAGTAATTTGATTCAGGTATCTGATAATGGAACAGGTATGGGGCCTGAGGATGCGGTTCAATGCTTTGAACGGCATGCGACCAGCAAGATCACCCAATCAGAGGATCTCGAAAATATTCGTACACTGGGATTTAGAGGTGAAGCTCTGGCTTCAATTGCCGCAATAGCGCAAGTTACGCTGAATACCAAAAGGGGAGAGAATGTTCAGGGTACCCAAGTACGCATTGATGGGGGGCAATTACTTGAAACATCGCCGAGTGCAACAACAGTAGGAACCATCATTGAAGTTCGAAATCTATTTTTCAATGTTCCAGCACGTCGCAGTTTTCTGAAGGCACCGACCACGGAATTTCGCCATATCTCGGAAGTTTTTATCGCCTGCGCATTGGCAAATCCATGGGTTACCTTCAGATTGGATCATGAAAAACAGGAAGTATATCGGTTGATCTGCTCCCGTGCCGAGAATTTTCAGGATGCATTGAGAGAACGTCTTCGTACAATCCTCGGCCCAGAAGTAACTCAACATGTAGTATCGGTAGATGAATCCACAAGTTATATTTCAGTACAAGGTTATTTGGCACATCCCGAGCATGCCCGAAAATCCCGGAAAAATCAATATTTATTTGTAAATGGGAGATCCATCAAAAGCGCGAGCATCCACCATGCAATCAGAACGGCATATGATGCGATTCTCCCAGAAGGCAGGCAACCCGTTTATGTACTCTTCTTGACGATTGACCCTCACAACGTTGATGTCAATGTGCATCCGTCAAAGCTGGAAGTTCGATTTGATGACGATCGAGGAATATATAATTTTGTGCAGGCGGTTTGCCGAAGAGCTTTTGGCATTGCCGATCTAATTCCTCAATACCCAGGAACTTCCTCCTCTTTAGACTTTCAACGAGAGCCTAAATTTAATTCCTGGAAGCCACCCCCACGCGCTAATGAGTTGCGTCCCGCGTATGATGAACAAACGAGCATCGTATATGAAGTTGAACCCAGTCAATTACCTCCGGGAGTCAGTTCAAAGCCTGATAGCTTTCTGTGGCAAATTCAGGAGCGTTATATACTAACTCAATTGAGTAACGGGGTTTTGGTGGTTGACCAGAAGGCTGCCCATCAGCGCATTCTGTACGAACGGGCATTAGAGGATATGCGTTCTGGAGGAGGGCTGTCACAGCAATTGTTATTCCATCATATCATTTGTCTGACGCAACAAGACTGCGACCTGTTACACGAATTGGCCCCACAGGCAAGAGCCTTGGGCTTTGATTATTCAATCTCCGAGAATCGTACGGTAACAATCCAGGGCGTTCCATCACATATCCGAACCGGTGCAGAAAAAGAAATTTTGCAGTCTATCCTCGATGCATACAAAGAAAATACCCAGATTGCGTTGACTCCACTTCCAGTTGAGGAAAATATGGCACGTAGCCTTGCTTCCCGCTGCGCTCTACAGTCTGGCGTAAAAC
The DNA here is from genome assembly GCA_026709335.1 of Bacteroidota bacterium. Classification (GTDB taxonomy): domain Bacteria; phylum Bacteroidota; class Rhodothermia; order Rhodothermales; family Bin80; genus Bin80. Next base: position 49,229 of record JAPOTE010000107.1, read on the forward strand.
TCAATGAAGAAGAAATGAGAACACTGATCGACCGCCTCTTCGAATGTCAAGAACCATCTCGAACCCCTAATGGAAAACCAACATTCATTCGTGTGACACTCGAGGAATTAAAGCATCGTTTTGGCCAGAAGATCTCAGATCATGATGAAGTTGACCAAACTATTCTGTGATCGGGTATCGGCCTACATGATCCATTCTGTTCAGGTAGAAATTAATCAACCTGTTTTGGTGGGGATCAGTGGCGGGATTGATTCCGTTGTACTTCTGGATGTTCTGTGTGATTTGGGGTACAACTGTGAAGCCGTTCATGTGAACTTTCAATTACGTGGTGATGAGTCAGATAAAGATGAATCCTTTATCGTTGAACTGTGCAAGCGTCAGAGTTTGCCTCTCCATATTCATCAGGCCTGTGCTCGCTCTTATGCTACCCGTATGAATATTTCTGTAATGATGGCTGCTCGTGATATCAGATACAGATTGTTTACACAAACGGCCATCCAGCGCCGGATTCCATCGGTAGCTGTGGGGCACCACAGTAACGATCAATCGGAATCTTTGCTGATCAATCTCAATCGTGGAACTGGGCCCGAAGGAATAGCGGGAATGCGCCCAAGCCGATTATTGGATGATTCGATCACCTTAATTCGACCATTATTAGCTGAAAGCCGAAAATCTATTCAAGAATATGCGGATTTGAGAAACCTTCGTTGGCGCGAAGACACCAGTAACCAAGATGAGATCTATCAGAGATCCCGAATTCGCTTTAAAGTAATCCCTCATCTGAATTCAGCGTCTCTGGCCCGAAGTTCTAATCTTGTTCGACAATGGGTAGATGAAGTCATCCTTCCCATGATTGACGAGCATTTTTCTGCTGCGTCAGAAGGGCAATCGCTGAAGATTGCATATCTCAATAAATTGCCCGATGTACTAGCTCACCGCCTGATCATTGAGGGGTTGAGGAAGTGGTTGCCTGAGGCACCGGCCGATGAAACACTAGCCTTAAAAGTCATGGAACTCATTGGCCTGCAGATTGGGAAGCGCATTGAGGTTGGAGATGGGGCGATTTGGCGAGATCGAAGGCATCTTGTATTTACCTCCTCAATACGTGATCCGTCTCTACAAAACTTACAACTATTTCCAGGGCCTACCCCCATCGTCATTGCAGGGGGGCAGCTTAAGCTCAATTTAACAGATACAAAACCGAAGGAGTTTATCTGCTCAGATGAAGCTTGGTTTGATGCGGAAAAACTGGATTTTCCTCTTATGGTTCGAAATTGGCAGCCTGGAGATCGAATTCATCCTCTGGGAATGCAGGGTACAAAGAAAGTGAGTGACTTCTTGACAGATGTGGCTGTCCCTGTATCCCTACGTGCAGATGTAGTTGTAGTATTTAGTGGAGATACGATTGCATGGATTGTTGGGCATCGAATATCACACAAATTTCGAATAACAAAATCAACCAACAGATATGCCAGACTCTGTTTCAAACGAAATTAAAATCGTTCATGGTAGGCATTTGAAATTGTTTAAGGATTCAGATACAATTGCCTCACGAATCAAGGAAATGGGAAATTCTCTCACAGATGCGCATCGGGAGAACCATCCAATCGTAATCGGAATTTTGAACGGAGCTTTTATATTTACGGCAGACCTGATTCGAGAAATCAAGGTACCATGTAAGGTAGACTTTTGGCGGCTGAGTTCTTACGGTACCCAGACTACAAGTAAACAATCGATTCAAGAGATCATGTCACCGATTTTGGATCTCCGTGATCAGCATGTGATTTTGGTTGAAGACATTATAGATTCGGGCACGACACTGACTTATGTACGCCAAAAGCTTCAAGGTTTTGCACCGAAATCTGTTACAGTTGTATCCTTGGTGAAAGTAAACGGCAGCCCCGTAGAGGTGGATTATGTTGGATTTATCTCCAACGGAGAATTTATTGTTGGATACGGTTTGGATATTGCTGAGGGACTTCGTGAATTGCCCGAATTATACTATCTGGATAGCAGTGCATCGATTGCTTGTGATTTGAAGGAGGGGTAAATGAGGATTCAGATAGAAGGTTGACATTTGTGGAAATTTTCTATTCTGATCGTAAATTCATGCTTTGAGTTCTTACGTTAGTAGGATTTTTAGCTGCCGGTTGGATTCAAATCAGCAAGTGTTTGTTAGTCTAATAAATCTGCGGACTTCAGGTAGCAGACGTAAGGTTTTTTCACAAAATTAGTCAGAGCGCTAATCGAGGTCGAATCTGCATATTGATCAAGATTGATCAGATTTCCTCGGGGATCAAGAACATGTACAATACCTTCATCTGGTTCATAAGCGGCATGACTGGAATGATTTACAATCAGGTAGTAGGTGTGTGCATTCGGCTCCTTGATCCCTATTTTCTTGAGAGCTCTAGTTACGCGCTCCCGCCATATAGGGAGCAAATCCTGGCTTGGGGGCTCATCAAGAAAAGTGCAACGAAAAAGATCTCTGTTCATAATGCGGCGTGATAAATCCGAAAGAATGGGATCTCTGCTGTGGCACCATTTCTTCAGGCTACAAATGATTTCCGTATCATCCAAATCCAAGAAGTGATCCAGAACCTCATCATCCAAAAGCATCGTACAATTTATTTCTCGCTTCAGAAACCAGTGCAGTGCCGGAGAAATGCCGCTTACCGCGACATCGTCCCCCAAAGCAATGAGGTCCCGCGCCCGCCTGATGGCCCCACAAAGAACAAAATCCGCAGCGATTACGGTCTTGTGCAGATATACTTGCCAGTACATCAGCCTTCTGGCAATGAGCACATTTTCAACTGCATAAACCCCCTTGGATTCAATAGCCAGACAGGAATCAGCGCCACCCTCCTTCGGATGAACACATAATATTCTCAGAATTCGATCAATACCGATATTTCCTTCAACAACCCCGGTAAAATGAGAATCTCTTCGTAGATAATCCAGACGATCCATATCCAGTTGACTTGAGATCAAATCACAAAAGAATGGACGCTCATATGTTCCTTCCAACATTTGAATAACCATATCCAGAGGCCCGTCCATATGCAGTTTAAGACGTCGAATCAGAGCCAGGCTAATCTCTTCATGACTTGTTTCCTCAATCAATTTAAATTCAAGCGTATGCGAGAAAGGGCTATGGCCTATGTCATGAAGCAAGATAGCGGCCAAGGCAGCGATCTTTTCATCGGAATCAATATTAACTCCTTTGAGCTCCAAACTTTCGATTGCATCCGAGAGGAGTGCCATCGCCCCCAAAGCGTGAGTGAATCGGCTGTGCTCAGCTGTGGGATAAACAATGTACCCCATACCCAACTGTTTAATTTGTCGAAGCCTTTGAATTTCACGTGATGCCAAGAGCGGTTGAATTATCTTTTGGGGTACTTTGATAAACCCATGAACTGGATCTGAAAGTACTATGATATTTTGGGGCATTACCTATAGGCTGAAGAGTTCAAGCGATTCTTTCACATATAGATACTACTGCTTAATTTGATCCAAAGATCGCAGGACTTCAGTGCAAACGACAACCTATGAATTCAAAAATTCCCGTATGCCTTGAAGTGGGTCGGAGTTACCGGCCAAAGGCAGAGTACAGCATCCGCATGTTACTTGGCTCGCTTGGTTTGGGTCCGATATTTAAGTCCCGCAGCGAGCTGAGTCGTGGAGGACTCTATTATGGGCATCATCCTGCCGGTCTTCATTCAGGAGTCACCGTATGCTCCTTTTCAAATAGAGCGGAAGAGTTTTTTGATCACTCCACATCCTTGAACCCGACCTCGGTCAAATGGAGACATTACTCTGGCTACAATATTCCAATTCTGTTTTCATCTGAAAGGGGAGAAGACCTCGTCGCCTCTGCGTTCTATTGGTTATCGGGTTGGCAGGAGCATACTGTCCACAGCCGAGATCAGCATGGTCGTTTTCCTCATAAAGCATCACTACAGTCAGTACTTAACACAACTCATCTCCCTGTTGTGGAGTTTTATCGAGACATTCTTCGAGAGAAGCTAGCTGTTGCTGAAGTCCATACAGAGCATAGAACCTGGTCAGGAAAAAACTGGGCATTCTGTCCAACGATTGATGTTGACTATCTCCGGCACTGGAGGCCGGGGATGATATACAGGGAAAAAGTTCTCTACTTCCTTCTCAATCACCGCAAGGTGAATATGAGTCGGCGATGGCGTAGACTGTTTCAATTTATTAGAAGTTATTGCACACCCGGAGACGCATTTCAAATAGCGTTGAAAAGAATGCATCGATTGATTCGAACTTATGGGAGTGCTACTGTATTTTTGAAGACAGCCGCTCATGGCCCGAATGATGTAAACTACAGACTGGATCAGATTTTTATACAGAATATTGTTCGTGAATTGCAATCAGATCATTTTGAAATCGGACTACATCCCAGCTATCATGCTTATTCTCATCCTAAGTACTTGCGTAAAGAGCGCCATGCTCTTACAAAATTAGTTGGGATATCTCCGGTTAGCGTTCGCCAACATTTTCTACGATACGAGCCCGCAATTACTCCGCAGATACAGATGAGAGCAGGTTTCAGAATTGATTCATCTCTTGGATTTGCAGAATGCGCAGGATTTCGTAATGGAACATGCCTTCCGTTTTTGAAATTTGATTGCGCTAGGAATAAAGTCTTGGACCTCTGGGAAATACCTCTTCTACTTATGGATGGCGCACTCTTTAATCGACAGAAATATAATGTTGACGAAGCGGTCCAGAGAAGTGTTGAGTTACTCAAATTGTGCAAGAAATTCGGTGGAATAGGGGTAGTTTTATGGCATAATGTAATTGGAGAAGAAATGGACTATCCCGGATGGGCGGATCATTTTGAGCAAATCATTAAATGGAGTAGCGAGCAAGATGCATATATTGGATCTTTAAGGGATACACTCGCTCTATGGACGGGCTATTCATATGATCAACGTTGAGGTTTATCCTGATTGATGCCGGAAATTAACAAAGGCCAGACACCGCTGATGCAACAGTATTACCGGATTAAAGGGGAAAATCCGGGAACTTTGCTGCTATTTCGCATGGGCGATTTTTATGAGACATTTGAAGATGATGCCGTGAAAGCGAGTGATGTTCTCGGAATTGTCTTGACAAAACGATCGAATGGTGCTGCCAGTACTGTACCTCTGGCAGGATTTCCGCATCACGCACTTGAAAATCATCTCCCTAAATTGGTTGAGGCCGGACACAGGGTTGCAATTTGTGAACAGTTAGAGGATTCAAAGCAGTCCAAGTCACTGGTAAAACGAGATGTGACAGAAGTCGTCACTCCTGGAGTTTCACTAAGAGACAATATTCTTTCCCCCAAGCAGGCCAACTACCTGGTTGGAGTTCATTTTGGGAAGAAAAAGGTGGGAGTTTCCTACGCAGATATTTCAACGGGTGAGTTTGTAGTTACAGAAATAGAGTCTCTCCGACTTAAGAATTTTTTACAGGGTATTGAGCCTTCAGAGATCCTAATTGATAAATCTGCCCGTGATTCTATACATGACCTCCGAAATCACGGGTATATTGTTACAACTCGCGAGGATTGGATTTTTGATTCTGATTTTGCCAATCTCACGCTGCTTGAACATTTTGGAACCCATTCCCTGAAGGGCTTTGGAGTATCCCATCTTCGTGAAGGAATTGTTGCAGCCGGGGTTGTTCTTCATTATTTGACCGAAACCCAACGGGGGAAGCCGGAACACATAAAAAAAATCCAGGGGCAGATGAATGAAGGAACCATGCTCCTTGACCCTCAAACACTCAGAAATCTTGAATTGATTGCCCCGCTTCACGGCGATTCCAATACAATTACCTTGGTAGATCTTTTGGATCGTACATGTACTGCCATGGGTGCCAGAACTTTGAGAAGATGGCTCTTCCAGCCACTGCGTGATGTTGAGCGGATTAATCAAAGGCTCGATGCAGTTCAGACACTTGTCCAAAGCACAGACATTCGAAATAGTTTGAGTGAGCATCTAAAACAAATCTGTGATATTGAGCGAGTCGTTGCTCGTATATGCACCCAACGTGCGATTCCACGAGAACTACTTAGTCTAGGACTGGCACTGCGTCAAGTACCAAAAATCATCTCTCAACTCAATGAAACCGGCTGCCCGATATTAAATAAACTGGCCAACTCTCTGGATCCTTGCCCCGAGGTTGAAGCCAAGATCTATCAGGCTTTGGACGAATCAGGAAAACAGATATTTCGATCGGGCTACAATCAAAAACTCGACGAGCTCCTGCAAATCTCCAGTTCGGGAAAAAATTTCATTGAAACACTCCAGAAACGAGAAATAGAACGAACAGGAATTCCATCCCTCAAAGTGGGATATAATAAAGTGTTCGGTTACTACCTTGAAATCACCAATGTTCATCGGGACAAAGTACCCCATGAGTATGTGCGTAAACAGACTCTAGTCAATGCCGAACGATACATCACGGATGAATTAAAGGACTACGAAGAGCGTGTGCTCGGAGCAAAGGAGCAGATCGTAATCCTCGAGAATGAACTGTTACACATACTTCGGGCTCATTTGGCTCTCAAATCGGAGCAACTTCAGGAACTGGGCGCAATAATTGCAGTTCTGGATTGTTTGACTGCTTTCTCCGATGTTGCTGTTCGAGAGAGGTATGTAAGACCTGAAATTAATGACTCCAGGCTGCTCAAAATTGTAGATGGCAGGCATCCTATCGTGGAGCAATCGCTCTCTGACTCATTTGTACCCAATTCGATAGATATGGACCCGAATAAAAATCAAATCTATATCATTACGGGCCCGAATATGGCGGGTAAAAGTGTAGTTCTTCGCCAAGTTGGCCTAATCGTTTTAATGGCACAGGCCGGGTGCTTTGTGCCAGCAAAAGAAGCTGCAATTGGTATAGTTGATCGAATTTTCACTCGTGTTGGGGCATCGGATAATCTTGCAGCAGGGGAGAGCACTTTTCTTGTGGAGATGAACGAAACGGCGAACATCCTCAATAATGCTACTCAAAGTTCATTGATCCTATTGGATGAGGTGGGGCGAGGAACCAGTACATTTGATGGACTTTCGATTGCTTGGGCTTTGGTAGAGTACATCCACCAGAATGACAGTATTGCTGCAAGAACCCTGTTTGCAACTCACTATCATGAACTTAATGCGCTGGAGGAACGATTGGAGAGAGTGCAGAATCACAGAATTCATGTTCAGGAACACAAAGGCAAATTGATTTTCTTGCGTAAACTGATTCGTGGTGGCGCAGATCATTCCTATGGGATTGAAGTAGCTCGCATGGCCGGATTGCCTTTAAAACTACTACACCGAGCAAAGAAAATTCTGCAAAAGCTTGAGGCAAAACAGACTGTTACTCAGGATAAACCTCTCATGGCTGAGTCTACTCAGATGTCACTTTTTGATGAACCAATACAGGATCCGCTACGAGATAAACTGCAGGAAATTGATCCGAATGAAATGACACCAATGCAGGCATTATTGTTCTTGTCCGAATTGAAAAAATTATAGATCAACACACAGACTCTGAGAATGCGAATCCTCATCATTGGAAGCGGTGGACGTGAGCATGCGCTGGCATGGATTCTGCGTAATGCGGATCACTTGTTTATTGCCCCAGGAAACCCGGGAACCCAGGAATATGGAAAAAATATTCCGTTAAAAGTAACTGACACCAAAGGCATTGTATCATTTGCACGAGATGAAAACATTGACTTAGTTGTAGTGGGACCCGAAGTTCCACTTGCAGATGGCATCGCCGATGCACTTGACGAGGGAGGGGTTGCGTGTTTTGGCCCATCTGCTGTTGCCGCTGAAATCGAAAGCAGTAAAGCATTTGCAAAATCATTCATGCAGCGCAATGGGATTCCCACTGCCGGTTGGAAATATTACGATGCTGATCAATTTCAAGATGCAAAGGCTTATGCACGTGAGTTGGGAAAATGTGTTGTCAAAGCTTCTGGACTGGCAGCTGGTAAAGGAGCGATCATGTGTGAAAACAGCGCCGATTCGGAAAAGGCGTTGCATGAGTTCATGGTTCAGGGAAGCCTTGGGGTTGCCGGGAATGAGATCGTGATTGAAGAATGGATGGAGGGAGAAGAAGCGAGCGTATTCATTCTCACGGATGGGGATGATTACGTTTTGTTACATCCTGCACAGGATCATAAACGCATATTTGACAACGACAAGGGCCCTAACACTGGTGGAATGGGAGCATATGCTCCTGCTCCGATAATGACGCCGGAATTGTTAAGTACCACATGTAGAAGAATTATTGAACCAGTACTTGAGGGAATGGCGCGTGAGGGGAGACTCTACAAAGGATGCTTGTACGCAGGGCTTATGATCACAGACCAAGGCCCCAAAGTAGTTGAATTTAATTGCAGATTTGGTGATCCCGAAGCTCAGGTCGTGTTACCGCTAATGGGAGAAGATCTCGTGGAAGCGTTTTTCTGTTCGGCAAATGGTGGGATTGGAAATCTTCGATTACCCAGTCCTTCAAAATCAGCTGCATGTGTTGTTCTGGCCAGTGATGGATACCCCGGGTCTTATGAGAAAGGTTTTACAATCACTGGCCTCAAGGCGGCCAGTGAAGTGCCGAAGTGCTTGGTATTTCATGCTGGCACGAAGTTAGAAGGGGAAGAAATTGTCACTGCAGGTGGACGTGTGCTTGGTGTGACAGCAATCAGTTCAACACTCCCGAAAGCAATTGAATCTGCCTATTTAGCGGCTGGTCTGATAGATTTCAAAGGAAAGCATTTACGGCGAGATATTGGTTATCGTGCGTTATGACGCGAATGAAAAATACTCGAATAAACCTGTTGCTTTTGCTGATATTTCTCGCTTGGCAAGTAGAGGCTCAGGACACGTTACGTACGGGATTTGAGGTGATTACAGATATCTCTGATGCGCACTCTCTTGCAGTTGATTCAGAGGAGTTGATTTATGTCGTAACGGCATCAGAATTAATTCAGCTTGACGTTCAAGGCACAATTAGAGCGCGTTTGGATGGTACGAGTACGGGGGCATTTGGAGAACTTTCTGATATTGATCCAGGTAATGGACTGATATGGGTCATTGCAGATGAAGAGAAAGGCTCTCTATTCAGATTTTCAAAAGAGTTATTGCATTTGGAGACTATTCGAGTGCCACGGGATATTCATGTAGAACTCGAGCGTTCTCCTCGCCTTGATTCGCAGGACGGGTTTTCCGTCGCACTTGGACAGCCGATCGCCGTTGCAATAGGTGCATCAGGTGATTTATTTGCAATTGAGGCATCTTCTCAAAGTGTGTTGAAATGGGATGCCAGTAGGAGGTTGGAGCGTGTGATTGGGGATTTTGGAACAGGCGCAGGCCAACTCATAGAACCTGTGAGTATTGCAACAGATGCAACGTCACTCTATGTAGCTGACCGTGCGCTTGGTGCGATCAAAATCTATGATTATTTCGGCGGGTACAAGCGGGATATCAAAACCGGTCAAGACCTAAACAATATTGCAGTGGTTGGAGAAGAGTTGTGGGTTATTTTTCCAGAGTCAATCCGAATTTACAGTACGCGGGGAAGTCTGTCCAGTCAGATTATGATAAAGCTTGATGCTCCATTGATTGCTGCTGTTGCTGTTTCCGATCATATGATTCTTCTGACTTCGGAACAACTATTACGGATATCTACACAGGACACATTTGTTAATCTCAACGATAGTAAAGAATGAAATTCAGTAGCTGACATGCAATGTGATGAGATATGAGGGCATCTGGCGAACTGTGAAAAGAACTACTGAATATTGATTGCCGTCTCATAGATCTCCATGTCAGCTTTACTCATGTCCAGTTTTAGTGCCAATTCCTGCCAGTTTTTTATAGCATCTGCAACTTCATGCACGATATTTTTGGCGTCACCCGATTTCAGCGCAAAATAAGGGGCTGCTCTGTATGCAAGCTCTAAATCGGCTTCTGGACCTTCTTCAGAAATCCATGTAGTCAACTCACGGCTTTTTTTGTAGCTAGGCACTGGGTTCAGGTCATATGCAGGAGACAAATGCCATTGGTTATTATCCGCATACAGAAAGCCATGATTGCGCAGGTGATCATCAAGATTACTAACCATTACGTTGAATATAATTCGCCGCCAGAGTTCATGTAAATCGTTTGTCGGAGATATAGAATACATGCGGATGCATTCTGCAATGTCTGTGTAGGCCGCGGTGTCACCATCTTGGAGCCCCAATAGGCTCATGGCGGACAGGAAGGGAATTCGCTCTTCGCGAACTCGGTCAAATCTCTGAATAAGGGCAACGGGGAGGCCTCCAACTATTTGAAGGTTACCCTTAGCAGCATTGATTCCTGCTTTCTCTGCGAGCAGAAGGGCAAGAATTTCTCCATGTGGAATGCTATAATCATCGCCTGGCTTGGGAAATTTGGCAATGGCCAACGCTCCCTTACTGTTGAGCACAGCTGATTTTGGGCGAGCTCCGCCAAGAGGAGAACCTTCATTGAGTAGGAGTCTCAGGTCTTCAGCCGATTCCGTATTTGCTTGAATGGCCATCGCAGCATTTAAGAGAACAGGAAGCGAGATCAAAGGAGGAACGGTAAGCTGCCCAATATTATTCTGAAAATCAGATTCACCATCATATCTAAACCGGAGAGCCCCGACTCTGGTGTAATCGTTTAGTGCCAGCAAATAATCTACCTCTGAGAGTCTTCGTTTGTCTCCTATTTTCTGAAATGCACGACGAATTAGCTGTCGCCCCCATCGGTCAGGTGCACAGTCCCTGATTGCACCTGGCAACGCAGTCTTTTGTGCGGTCCAGTAATGTTGTCGTATAGGAAGTTGCAAGTTCGCGGGATCAAGTGCAAATGCATCAGGATTCGATATCCATGTGTCAGAATATTCAAACAGTGAGCTTTGGCGACGTGTTTTTGCAAGATATCGGAGGCGCCCTACAAGATGTGTCTTCCCAGCAAATTCCACATGAATTTCAACGACTTCACTCATGGTTTCACACTCTGATTTGACTTCCAGGTCTGATGCGCCTTGGAAGTCTGTCTTCATCTAGATCCAGCCCGAGTGTATCGTTCTCTCGATCGGCAATTTGCCCCAGGTTTTTGGACAATCCCAAGACTGCCAACACAGAGAGATAGGCACCCATCGAAACCGTTGGATCGCCCTTCTCTATTCGAGTGAAAGTGCTACGACTCAAGAAAGCACGTTCTGCCATAGAAGCCGCTGTGATACGCCGCTTTTTGCGCGCAATAGTAATGTCGGCCCCTAATTTCGTTAAGGATTTACGAGCAGAGACAGGAAGTGTTGAGGTCGAAAGTGATTTCATTATGTCTTATTTATAAGGTTTTATACGATATAATTAATTATATATAAATCACTAAGTTTCTGTTGCTTTCGCACAGAA
>JAPOTE010000031.1 GCA_026709335.1 Bacteroidota bacterium
CTCAATATCTTCCTTATCAATCCCTTTTTCAGGCACAATGTTTTGGATCAATTTTGCCAAAATACAGCGTTCTTTTTCGCTGATTCCTTTTGTACGCTGTTTGTAATACGCCTCCCGTCTTTCCTCTCCTACTTGATTCACAATGTCCAGACCTTCTATGGTCATCTCCCCATGATCATTCTGAATCTGCTTGGCTGCAGCATCTCCATACGCCGTAATATGTTGAGGCCAACCATGTGTTTTCTGGGCTATCTCATCCATCCATGGACCAGGGTCTCCCTTAGCGCCCCCCCTCTTTAATAAGCCAGTCTTTAATGACCGCAGACTCTGACACTTTATCCAACGTCCCCAAATTCTACAAAACATCCTCCCTTAAATCTAGAAACTCCATGCAAGCGGAAAGATTCTTCTGTCTGTCCCAATCCTGCAGCGAGTAAAATCACTGGATGAGGAAATTCACCATTATGGATCCTCTTTAATGTTGATGTTACCTGAATCTTCTTATCTGGTATATTTTTGAAGTCGCCAACATGTTGAGCTTCATCCAGAATTAAAAGCACTCCCCTTCTAGGATTCATCTTCTCAAGCACATAGGATACACTCGCCTCTCCTGCAACTTCTTCAAGATGCTCTATACCCAACAACTTGAGATCGGCTTTGATAGAAGTCTGCTTGCTTGAAACATAGGGTTTTCCAAGGGTTTGTGTCATATGAACAGGATTATACAAGTCATCAAAATTTATTCTAACGACACCCCATCGTTTTTCTAAGGCATCCAGAGCCATTTCCTCCAACAAGGCCGTCTTGCCAGCACCTGGTGCCCCCTGAATCAGAAACGTTGCCCCCCTTCCGTTTCTTCATGGAGTCTTGAATAAGTTTATCAAAATTACCTATAATCCGTTTCCGCCCGTGAAAATATATGGCAGGTCCACGGTCACTAACATAATCAGGTAGATGAGAAGAATTAGCCATGCGGGAAAAATATAACCTATAATACCATCAGACACAATTTAGGCTTTTATGGTTCCGAAACTCCAATCACCCGACACCAATCTCTGTATATCAAAGATAAGTACCATACAGATCAAAGACACGAAATAAAATCCCTCACATCGAAATAGGTGACAGTTCAACGTGAAATAGGATCATACACTTTTAGTACTACTACGATTGTTGTGGGTAAAGCGCCAGGCCTACTGGAGATTGGGGGAGATTGAACAGACTTTTCGGGCGATGAAATCCGATCTGGGCCTGCGTCCGATTTACCACCGTAAGAAACTGCGGATGGAGGCGCATCTGTTTTTGCGCATTCTCGCCTTTCATACTGCGCATCTGATTCGGAGTAAACTTCGAGATCATCAAATCTAAAGCAGCTAGAGAACGATCTAGATCAATATCCCACAGAACCGGATGATGACTGTTCTTCCACAAAACGAGATCTACTGTGTCCTACTCAAGCAAGACGCAAAACTGAAGCCGTTTGAACAAAAAATCTTCCAAGTAATGGGGCTAAGATTGGCCAGAAATGTGCAACAATCAAGGCAAAACGGCCGATATAGAAGGAGGAGCAAATATAGAAAAAACACCAAATTAATGGTGTCCAAGCCAGATTTCCTGAAAAGGGGAACCACCAAAACTCATGAAAAATTTCACTACAAATTGCAAAGTTGCGTCGGGCAGATTGAGTTGAATGATGAGATCAGATCTGTGAAGGAGGCTACATCAGTTTTGGTTTGTAGGTGAATTTCAGCATCAGATAGCGACCGAGGGATTCCGTTCTGGTTTCCTGGATATAGCTGGCACCATTGATCAATGAATTTCCCCGATTTTGATTCAGCAAATCATGCACCTCCACACTTAAATTTCCACGCCCCGCTAGCAGGAAGCGGGACAGGGTTAAATGCAAAAGGCCGATATTCTGACTGTTCTGAAATAGATCCTGATCAAACATCCTGTATCGAAAATCAAGATTCAGCTGCCAACTGTTGCGGATATATCCACTGAACGAAGCAGAAAATCGGCCACTCATATAGTTCTGGTTCAGTTCATCATTGAGGGAGTATTTGATTCTATTCCAATAGATCCGGCTGCTTGTTGTGATTTCAAGGATGTCACCCCGGTAGTATGCCAAATCCACCCCTAGGTTATGGCGTTGGATATTTCCTGTGTTTTCCACATCATTGATTTGCTCCAGTTGCCGGTCAAATCTCATTCTTCCGCGCAACGTCCAATCTATTCCTAAACTGCGAATGAGGGATCCGATGCGGAATCCGGCATCTCTACTCCATGCATCCCCTGAGTTGATTTCACGGATACTTTGCAGTTGATTTTGATCTATGGTGCGAGTCCGTATAATCTTGTTGCGGGTCAGGGAGATTCCCGTATCTACACCGAGGCTTAAACCAGAATAACTTTTGTACAGAATATATTGAAGATTCAGGTCATGACGGTATTCAGGGGTCAGCGCGGGATTTCCCTGATAGATCCGTAATGAGTTGCTGTTATCCACAAATGGCTGCAGTTGGCGGATGGTGGGCTCATGTATGCGTGTTTGATAGAATAAATCCAAATCACCCCCTCGGCTTAATTCATATTTTCCTAGAATGTAGGGGAGCAGATAGGTATAAGACGTCTTGACTCTTTGGTCAGGTTCCAAAATAGTTGTTCCGTTTCGCCTCGCGTGCTCCATGTTCAGATCACCACTGACAAACCAGGAATCATCCGAGGCTGTCCAGCCAAAGTTCAATCCCGATTTCAGATAGGTGCGATTCTCTGAAAGCCCGTCCCCGAGTTGTCCGATGAGCTGTTGCTGGTCCCCATCAAGGTTCCAAAAGAGCTTCTCATGGTCCTGTCTCTGAGATGACCGTTCAACATACGCGGTAAAATTTCGTCCTGACCGCAACGGCTGCAGGAATTTTAGACGTTGGGAATGGCGGAACGAAGTGCTGTGACTTTCCTGTAATTGGTTGACCTCTTCCTGTGTCATCATTTCGTTTGGCACAAAAAGAAGGGTACCTGTATACAAATCATTGCCTGCGTGGCTGTTACGCACGCTCGCAGAGGTCTCGACAATCAGGCTTCGCCCACTCTGTGAGATTCTCTTCCGCCAAGTCAAGCGTCCATTTCCCTGCAAGCGATCAGATGAATGATCCGAGAAGGTTCTGGCCAGGTTCTGTGTGATTCCGGAATGGGATTCTAGGCGCTCCGTACTGCTCAGCTGAGTTTCAGAAACAGATTTTTCAAAATTACCTCGAACAACGACATCCTCTCCTTCGCCCAAGTTCACTTCGGCATTGAGGCCAATTTCGTGAGACAATGTGCCGGCTTCCGTACTCCGTGATTCGTCGCTCAATGCAGTTTGCGAGTCGCCTAAAAGCTGCTGTCGGAGAATCACATTTTCTCTGCGATTTTCTTCATCTGAGAGCAGGTAACTGACGTTGACGGTAGTATGAGTTGCAAAATCTCTGCTTATGTTGAGTCCGGTTCCCAGAGATTCGGTATACCCATCAATTTCGCCTATGCGCAAGCTTCTGGCTCCCGCGAGCCCTCTGAGTTGCTGTCCGCTCAACACGGGCTTGCTGATATTCTCAATGCCACCAATCCACGCGAATTGAGTCCGAGGAGCGAATCTGAATAGGGTACCCTGCCCGAAGTAACGATCAAATTCCGTCTGTTCTTCGCCCAACCCAGCCGTCGTCTGTCCTAGAAAGCCGCGTTTGGCGTCTTCAGTCAATTTTAAGTTAATGGTTTTTTCTTCCTGACCGTCGGGAACGCCTGTCAGTTCAGCCAGATCCGAAGGTTTATCATACACCTGTACCTGATCCACCGCATCTGCCGGGAGGTTTTTCGTAGCAATGGTTGGATCATTGCTAAAAAACTCTTTGTTTTCCACCAATACATTTTCAACGGTTTCACCATGCGCGGTAATTGTGCCACTGCGATCCACGTCAATTCCAGGTAATCTGCGCAACAGGTCTTCCACCATATCCATGGGGCGCATCATAAAGGCCAGTGCATGGTATTCAATCGTGTCTCCCCGGATCACGAAGGGTAAGCGATTTTCTTGAACTACAAATTCTTCCAGTACATTGATCTGTGTGGTCAGCTTTACAAAGCCAATATCAATATCTTGATCTATGATCGTAAAATCTTGCATCAGAGGTTCATATCCAATAAATGAAACCTGCAGGATATAGGAGTTTGACTTTAGTTCGGAGACACGAAAACGGCCATCTTCCATAGAGGTACTGAACCCAACCAGACTGGAGTCACTCTGAGCGATCACAACAATGGATGCTTTGCCCAATGCCGTACCGGAGGAATCCGTGACAGTACCGGTCACAGAATAACCCTGGCCATTTGCCATACCACATGGAAAGATTATCAAGAGAACAGATCCGAGTAACAGGAAATTACACGAAAACCTTGATCGGATTGCGAAGCCAAGACCATGATGGAAGACAGATCTGCACATACTCAAATGTATAAGAATCTAAGAGCGACTCATGTAAGTCACCGTGGATCGACAGAAGGTTCACAACTCCGCCGAACACCACCGTGGATCGACAGAAGGTTCACAACTCCGCCGAACACTATTTCGCATCCGAGAACTTGTCCTTGGATCGTAACGAGACATATAGATCAAGGATAGTGAAAACCTAAGGGGCATAACCTCTTTCTTCTCGTTCCCGCATTAACTTATCATAAATGCGTCTGCTTTTCTCCATTTCTGACTTTTTGATCTGATGATATTTTTTGGCAGATATTGCACGCCCGGTTGATGGTGCAGCGATGTTGGAGCGTGCTTTCAAATCGACCAATTCTGCCGAATACACTTCTCCGGTGGCTTCATTAGTTGCCATGAGAATGAGGCCGGGGAGGCCGCTGTATAGTCCAGGGCCGGCGGATACGGGTATATCAGGCGTGAACCAAGCTTCAACAATAGAAGAGTCAACGAGTGCTGTTGCCTTCATAACACGATAGTCCAGATAGGTCCTTGTTTCGTTAGTGAGACGCCAGGAAAATTCAGGTAGTTGATCTTTAATCAAGTACGCATCCGCATTAAACTCTACCCATTGTGAGTAGTCACCTTTTTTGAAGTCCACAAACGTTGTATCAATATATTCCCAGTTACTTCGTTCACCAATTTCAAATGATTGAATCTCAGTGGTGTGGAAAAGAGATGTTGTAGAATTGAAGGTCAGAGTTCTGGACACAGTCGCAAATCCGGGGCCTGGGGGAAGGGGATCTTCTCCGTTTTGCCGCTTAACAATCTCTATAACTGCATCTGCTCCATCCTTCCCATAAAGGATCTCAAATGTGTGAGAGTATTGAGCTACCCCCTCCTCTTGTGCAAAAGAGAGTACAGGAGTAAGCAAGAACGGAGTCAGTAATAAGAGTGAAATTGATTTCATGAGGTTTTTGGTGAACTTAGTACATTTCCCTTAACGTCATGGAGTATAACAGGGTATTGAGGTTCCATAGGGATAGTGAATCCTTCAGAGGGGGTAGTTGTCTAAAATATGGATCTGCTCGGGGTGGGAACCGAAGGAGAATAAAGCCCCACGGTCACTACAGGGATAAGAATAAGAGAAATTAAAAACTGCATGGTATAGAGGATGGTTTAGTTATCAAGCCCAAGGTATGAAATTTTTAATGATTGGCATTCATGGATCTACGCTTCTGGGAGTGTACTAAAGTTAGTGGAGATTTGGCGCGGATTTCTGGGCTTTCAGGTGGATTGGTTAATGGTTTTCTCGTATCGACTAAGAACTCGGATCAGCGCCCTCCGTTCCCAGCTTTTCTTGATTGGGTTCAGAGATCGTTTTTCACTGTCTGGGTTGCATCTTTCCAGCCTATCAGAAGGAAGGCAGAGAGCCGTTTCGGCTATTCGTCGTGTACCATCATGAGGGCATCAGGGGGGAGCTGGAATTCACGTCAGATTAATGTGTGAGGGCATAAAAGATAAAGTTAATAGCCATTTGAAAGCTCACAGTTGAAGCAGATCCCAAATTTCGACCTCCAGGCCATTCCC
The DNA here is from genome assembly GCA_026709335.1 of Bacteroidota bacterium. Classification (GTDB taxonomy): domain Bacteria; phylum Bacteroidota; class Rhodothermia; order Rhodothermales; family Bin80; genus Bin80. The sequence goes on from JAPOTE010000031.1 coordinate 6,035, forward strand.
AGCCATCGCCAATATCTTGGTTATAACAGATAATGATCATCGGTCGGCCTGCATCATCAAAAATAGCATAGTAGATGTCATCATCGGGAGCGAAACCCATTCCGCCCCAGCCCCGTGAGCCTCCATTCTTGGTGGAAATAGCCGCATCAGGGTCAATATCATAATAGATATCCCAGATCGGATGATCTGCTGTCAATTCAACCGGTTCGCGGTTCGGATAGACTCGCTTGATATTATCGTACATGTTATTCCACTGAGGCCCTGTATACCCACGGCCATAGTCGTGGAAGTCATCAATAATCAGAAACCCGCCCCGATTCAGGTAGCGCCGCAGGTTTTCTACCTCTTGCTCATTCGTACGCCAGTACCCTGGTTCGGTCAGATAGAGGACGGCAAACTCAAAAATCTGAGGAGAATCCAGCGCAACAACAACCGGTGCCCCCTCTAATAATAACCCCGTTGTACGACTGATTGCTTCATGAAGGTTGTACTCTGCGGTCGGGTAATCTGTGGCCCAGGCGTTGTCTCTGAGCCCAGGATGACTCTCGTACCAAACTCGTGCAAATTGAAACCCGGAATCCTGTCCAACTGCCTGAAGTCCCCACGCTGCATTAATGAATACGAATGTCACAGGCACAAGCGCTCTCCAAAGATTGAACATGGTTGCCAGACTTTAACGATTAGGAATCTTCATCACTTTTGTAAATGCATCAAAAAACCGAGACATTTCATTGTCAGTTCCAATGCTGAGACGACACCAGTCCAGATAGGGAGGGAATGGGCGCCCTACCAGGATGCCGTGAGAAGCCATGGATTGTTGGAAGCGTTCAACGGGTTGATCAAGATGAAAAAGCAGGAAATTGGTATTTGATTCGATCACCTCGTATCCAAGGTTACGTAATCTATTTGTCGTTTCAGTACGGGTATGTTCAATTTGAGTTCGACTATAATTCAAAAATCGATCATCGTTCAGAGATGCAATGGCTGCCCGGATTGCCAAAATATTGATACCCATCGAAGTCCAGTAGTTCCGGAGTTTCTCCGCAATATCGGGGCGGGCCAAAGCATAGCCTATTCGTAATCCTGCCAGGCCATAGACTTTCGAGAAAGTCCGGGATACGATCACGTTGGCACCAGCTTTCACAAGGGGAACGATGGTGTTGTAACGGGGATGAGTGACCAGTTCGTAGTATGCTTCATCAACCAGCACAACAGACTGCTGAGAAACTCTGATACAGAACCTTTGAAGATCATCTTTATCGCAGATCGTTCCTGTGGGGTTATTTGGATTACAGACAAATACCAGTTTTACATTCTCGGTTGTGCGGGATTCCATACGTCCCAAATCAATACTTTTATCTGCATTGAGCGGAACACGGTGGACACGTGCTTCAATGGATTTTGCAAAGTTTTCCAGCCCTTCATAGGTTGGATAAGCTGTAACGATTTCTCCGCCACTCAATCCATATGCCATGGCAGCCATACGAAGAATTTCTGTGGATCCGGCTCCCAAGACGACATGCTCCGGCTCGAGCCCTTCACGGGCAGCAATCATAGCCTGCAGGCTTCGATAATTGGATGCAGGATAGAGGTTTGTTTCTTGTATCGCATCCAGTATTGCCGTCCGTGCGGCATCTCCTGGGGCATAGGGGTTTTCGTTACTGTGAAGGCGAATGGGGATGCGTTCCAGTCCAGAGGAGGCCAGGCTAAAGCTGGGAAGAAGTGGTAATGCACTACCGGCAACACTAAGGCGAATCCAGTCACGCCGATTCATGATCAAGAAGGTTAGAGGTGATAGATAGTCAGAAGGTGATCCATGTGCCTGATTCTCCACTCTGGAAGCACGCATCAATTACACCCATATTGTATAAAGAGTCGGTGATAGGAGTAGAGAATGGTTTTTCGTCGAATACAGCCGCAGCAAATGCATCGCTTTGCTCAGAAAACTGATTGACGGGTTCAAGGTTCTGGATATATGTTCCAAGATTTTGTTGAAGCTCTACGGAGGTGGGTTCGTTCGGAGACATATTGAATGGAGTGTGTAAAGCAAGTCTGCCCTCAGTACCTGTAAGGATGACATATTGGGAACGGTGCATCTGAGTTCCGCAAGTTATAGTTGCACTTCCCTGATCAAAATCCAATAGAATGGAAGTGGATATATCCGTTTTGAATTCAGGATCACGTTCCACTTGTGCGCATACCCGAACCGGCTCCGCATCATACAACCAGCGGGCCACAGAAATACCGTAGCAACCAATGTCCATGAGCGCGCCACCCCCGTACTCCAATCTGTTTCGAATATTATTGGGATCCCTGTTATCATAGGAAAAATGGACATGGATACTCCGCAGTTCACCAATCTTCCCGGATTGAATGAGTTCCTTTGTATAGATCCATTGAGGATGGTATCGATACATGAATGCCTCGGCAACAAGCTGCTCAGGGTGTTCACCGGATACCTTAACTAGATGTTTTATATCCATTCTGCTAAGGCCCAATGGTTTTTCACATAGCACATGCTTCCCTGCTTTAATTGCTCTCGATGCCCACTCTATATGTAGATGATTGGGTAAGGGTATATAGATTGCATCAATGGAGCTCAGATCGATCAGTTCATCGTAAGTGGGGCTGATTACAGGAATTTCATAGTTCTTGGCAACCTGGTGCGCTAGGTCTGTGTTTCGGGAAGCAATCGCGACCACAGTGCCTCGTTGACTGTTTTGTATAGCAGGAATCACTTTTTCCCGAGCAATGCGGGCACACGAAAGGATCCCCCAGCGAAGATGTTTTTGATCCATTTGATGCAACTTCAAGATCAATCCAAAATCATCCCTACACTGAATAGAAATGTATGGACTCCCGGAAAGGTGTTCAGATTTGAGATATCAGAGATTTAGTGCTAATCGATCTCTCGAATTTTAATACTTCGGAAATGAACCTCGTCCCCATGATCCTGCAACAGGATATGTCCTTGAGTCCAATGCCCAAATCCCTCCCAGACAACATATTTGCTTCGGGCTACCAATGCATCAAATGCACGAGTCCCACGCTCATATTCCAGCACTTTTCGGTCATTGAGCCAATGTTCTACATGTGCACCCTTGAACTCGGATTGCTTCATCGAACTTCCGGATACTCGTGTATCTATCCGAGTTCCGGTTACAATGATGCGTGCCCGATTCCATTGACCCGGCTTGCGGACGGTTTTACCTTCGTCCGCCGGAATCAGGTCGTAGAGTGATCCCAAGGTTCGATTGCCAGCTGCACCTTGAGCTGCGTCCGGGTGTTTTTCGTCGTCAAGGAGTTGAAACTCAAGACCAATTGCAGAGGCCTCGCTGCCATACGATTCAGTAATGAAATATTTGATACCACTGTTTGCTCCTTCACTAAGCTTAAAATCCAAGCTCAATTCGAAAGTGGAATATTCATCGAGTGTGACAATATCTCCCCCATGGGCTGCTTCAGCACCCCCTGAGGCTTCAACCATCAGGATTCCATCCATCACGTTCCATCCTTTCTCAGGAAAGGCTTCTTTACCGACTCCCCGCCATCCTTCGGTCGTATTGCCGTCAAACAGGAGAGAAAACCCTTGGTGAATCTCTTGCTGATTGAGCGTATTTGGCACCAGGTTGATGACATAGTTGCTTGTCCAGGGACGCGGGGTTACGTTTTCTTCCATGATTCTGATATTACGCCAGCGTACATGGCGTCCTGCAAGCTCCGCATTGGGTATACTATGCACCTGAAGACCAATAAAGCCCGATTCAGTCATATCATCGTACAATGCGGCACAGGGAACATCATTCACCCATGTTCGGATGAAATGTCCGATGGCCTCCACATAGTAATGATTCCATCCCTCCGTATTGAACGCAGAGCGGCAGTCTTCATTCACCGACAAAGGGTACAACCAGCCTCTCCGTGCTTCGTCATAAATCCCGCCACTCCAAGCGCGGGTGCTGGGATCAATTTCAATCTGATACCCGTGTACTCGCCCATTCAAATAATCTTCTTTGGATTCGCTGCGAATCTGGATACCTGAATTGATCTCTGGATCAACCCACAGTTCGACACTGAGTGCAAAATCGCCGTAAGTTTTTTTTGTTGTCAGAAATGTATTAGGGGTGTTTTCGGATGTTGTTCCGGTAACTTCGCCATCGGAAGCTACATAACTTGCGTCCCCGCCGAGTTTTTCCCATCCAGAAAGATCATCTCCTTCCACAAGCATCGTCCATTCTTGGGCCTGCCCGGTCAATACGATTCCGGAAGTGACGAGTATGAGTATAATTGTACGTAACATGGTTGATAGTATTTTGATAGTGATACAAGATAGTAAAATCATGTCATTACCGAAGTTATTATTTTAAGCGTTTATTCATCACAAAAATAAATCAATTAATGGTTACCAGGAGAGAGTTTTTGGCCCAGTCAGGAGGCGGGATTCTATTGGCAGGCCTCCCCAAAAAAATCTTGACGATTCAGGATGTGATCAATTTGATCACAGAAGAGATCCCGGGTGCTCCGTGGGAGTCAACGGTTGATACGATTAAATCCGGAGATTCTTCTCAACCAGTACGGGGGATTATCACCACTTTTCTGGCAACGCAGCGCATCATTGATTATGCGGTGAGGCAAAACATAAACCTTATTATTACTCACGAACCTACATACTACAATCATTTGGATGAGACAGTATGGCTTGAAAGTGATCCAGTTTATCAAAAA
>JAPOTE010000082.1 GCA_026709335.1 Bacteroidota bacterium
ACGCGTTTGAACGAATTGCCGACAAGGTACCTAAAGAGTATCGCCCGCCGAATTGGTCCGATCAGTAGCATTCGTCAGCGTGAAAGATGGATTGTCTTCCCTGACTTGGAAGATCGAATGGCAGCGTCCAGAATTTCCATTGCGATCATGTTAATGGAAAGTGAGGACAGACTTCCCTCAGGATCGATATCACCTCTCACAACTGCTGCAAGAAATGCAAATGGATCATGATGAGGGCTTTGCATTTGGGGCAATTGGCTGAATTCAACAGGTTCAGTACCGGGAAGCCGAATAACTCCATCCGTTTGATTCACTGCATATACAAACCCTTCCGTACCATAAACATCCATATCCTTTCGATTAAAGGGCCAGTTCCATGAGGCCTGAATGATTCCCTGTGCAAATGGATACGTAACAATGATTGTGGCTTCGTCATCAACCATTCCATAAGGAGGGTCCGGCTTGAAAATTTGTGTAACCGCCGTAACACTTGTTGGTCTTAAACCACCGGTGAGCCATGTAATCAGGTTCGCACCATAACAACCAAAATCGGTAATTGCGCCTCCGCCATTCTTTTCCTCTGTCAGAAGCCAGGAAGAAAATTCTTCACCAACACCGATTTCGATAGGCCCGGGATGGCCATCTCGTACTACAATTTTTCGTAACTCTCCAATTGAAGCAAGAGATTCTTTGGCATAATGAACGCTTGGATACCAAGTGGTTTCGTAGTTGGTTAACAAGTGAATGCCAGCAGAATCTGCCACTGACTTCATTTTCTGTGCATGTTCAAGAGAGATAGCAAGAGGTTTTTCCACCATTACATGTACTCCTCGCGTAGCCGCAGCTTCGGTTGCGGCCAAGTGGTCATATATATTGGAAAATACTGTGATTGCCTCCGGCTGGGTAGCATCAAGCATTTCGTCAACGGATGGATAAACCATCTCCATATCAAACCCAAACCTTTTAGCCATACGCATGGCCAACTCATGATCTGGTTCTGCAACGCCCACGACTTCTACATCTCCAAAATCTTCGCGTCCCAATATCCAGCCTACATGCCCATGAACTAACCCAACCACTCCAATCCGTACTGGTGGCGGATCCATAGCAGGAACAGCAGATGTGGATGGTACCTGAAGTACCAATGCTAAAAGTAAGGTCAAAACGTCCATATTACCAGCCTTCAAATGAAAGTATAAAAATAATTCTCTGAGTAGATCAAAAAGATCAAAAAGGCCCCTGCCCCTTGAATCAATTTATTCGAACCTCTCGTGTACCTTGCAAAATACATGGAGGTACTGTTCCTATATCTCGTTTATGGATCAGGAATAATTCACTGGTAAGGACAATCAGACTATGATTTGACATTCATAGTTGAGTGCGTCTTTATTGTACTTGACGAGAGGTAGAGATCATACATTTTGTCACTTGGCTTCTTTCACCATCTCTACCTCATTGATTGCAGGAATCGCACGACGGGCAATATCAAGTAACCCATCGACATAGAATTTCGTGACAGATCCATCACATCTTTTACATTCTTCGACAAGTTCAGGCAAGATTATGTCCCAAGTCTGATAGTCTGAAAGATACTCCCACTGTGGCCATGAATCGCTTTTTTTGGCAAGATTAAGTCCGTGACGCTTCAGTGCAATTGATAGATTTTCACGGCACATCTCCTCTTCCTCGTTCATGGGTTTTGGGGTCACAACTCCCCAATGCCAGCCCTTTGGCCCAAGCCCTTTAGATGCGAGTGCAACATAACTGTATTTATTCAAGTTATCGGCAATATCATCGTACCGTGCTCTATCGCCCTTTCTGATAAAGAGTTGAGTAGCCCATGGTTTATCGCCTACATAACGACAATATACATTCCAGTTGGACGCGTTGCCTTCCATTTCCTTATGTATCCGATCATCGACAGCCTTACAGAGGTGCTCCAGGAACTGCTTGCATATATCGTCTCGGACTAAAGGCCATGCGTCATGTACAGCGAGTGCAGCGTGGAGTTGACCTGGATTTTTGGACAGATAGTCACGTACGAAACGTACATCAGGGTTTTTGGACATGATCGTTTTTGTTTTTTTTTTGAATTTTTGTTGACAAAACCTCTCTGCCCCCTCAGAAACCTGCGAATCCACTCGAAATTACACTTATCGCGAAAATTATGCAGCCATCCCTCAAGTGACACATCTTGCTCTCCAATATACGACATGACACCGAATCGCTTTCGACAGATCCTACGTTCATCCTGCCGAAAATTACCTTCGCTGAACCATAGTAAACGGATGTATGATAGATCATTCACGAGGTGAATCAAATAATCATTCGGCGACAAAAATACACCACACTATGAGTTTGGATTGCACTGAAAATTGAAGGATATCCTCGCAGTGCTTGGTAAGAGGCAAAGGCGAGCAAGTTAGGAACCATCTGCCTCGTCACTCATGAGAATCTGCCTGTTCGATAATCTCTACTTCGTTGATCGCCGGAATCGCAAACCTGGCAATGTCAAATAACCCATCGACATAGAACTTCGTGATAGGCCCACCACCTCTTTCACATTCTTCGGTAAGCTCAGGCGAGATCGTGTTCCATTTCTGATACCTTGAAGGATAATCATATTGGGGCCACCAATCATTATTTTTGGCAAGTCGGAGCCCGCGTCGCTCCAGTGCGCTTGATAGATTTTCACGGCGCTTTCTCTCTTCCTCGTTCATCTTGCCCATAGGCTTTGGGCTACAGACTCCCCAAATCCAGTCATTTGGCCCCAAGCCATGAGACTGGATTTTGATACGGGTGCATTTATCCGAGCCGGGAGGAATATCCTCGTACTGCACCCAATCGTCTCTGGTGATTGAAAGCACATTAGAGTATCGTCTCTCCCCTTCATAGTGATACCATACATTGCAGTCAGGTGCAATGTGTGCCAAGTCTTTATGCAATCGATCATTGACGGCTTTACAGAGGTGCTCCAGAAACCGCTTGCATATATCGTCTCGCACCAGCGGCCATGCACCATGCACAGCAAGTGCAGCATGGAGCTGGCCTGGGTTTTTGGACAGATAATCACGTACGAAACGCACATCGGGATTATTGGACATGGTTGTTTTATTTTCTCCGAATTTTTGTTGACAGAATCCCTCCGCATCCTTCAGAAATCCGCGAACTCGCTTGGCACCGCACTCTTTGCGGCATTTGGCAAACCACTTCGTAAGTGATAGATCTCCCCCAACATACGGCATGACTCGAAAATTACCCTTAGCCTTATACTTTTCACGTTTTTCCTTTGGACAACTGTATTCGCTGGGTTCTCGATACACAGGCGGAAGATAAATTAGTAAGAAGCGTTTGCCATATTTCTTTTTGAGATATTTCAAATAGTCTTTAATCTGATCTTCCTCATCGTCGGCATACGGCTTGTTTTCAAACGCAAGACAATAATGATGATTCTCCGTCGGCGAAGGGATGTCCACGATAATGTCAATGTATCTACCCTCCGGCGTCGAATGCTCTCTCCCAACACGAATTGAGTCAGCAACTGCTTGCAATTCATCGGGCCATCCTTTCGTCTCCCTAGGGAAAAATTCCAACATTGCCTCCAAAAAACTTGCCCTCTGCCCGTGTTCAGAAAGTGGATTGAGCAGGTCTGCGATTAGTTTTGAAAGCTCGTCTTCGTAAGCATGAAAGTACTTGAGTGGATTAAACCGAGGTGCCCGGAGGCGTTTGCGAATACGCTCAGATATTTTATTCTCCACCAAGAGTGGTGTTAATCCATCTAGGAGGTGGACACAATGATCCTGCCTGGCATCACGTGCATCACCCACCTGCCGGAGGATTTCGGGAATTTGATTAACTACAGTTATAGAGGGGGGATCGGGCGTACGAAAAACCTGAGACATAGATGATATTTTGAAGAAGTGAGCTCCACTTAGAAGCCAAAATGACTGTCACCAAACAGTATTCAACGCGGTACAGTCATACGTCTCAAAGGTTTCTTTCGTGAGGAAATTTGTTCTTTATTTCGGAATTTTTGATTACTTCAACCCCTCCCATAAAATCAAACTTCTAACGAATGTTGCTCTGAATTTCGATATTTTTGTCTCGACTGTATTTATATCTTTGCCAAGATCAGCGCTGCATTTTAAGTTTATGACATTTGAAAATGCCTCACCCTATTCACTCTGTGACTGTCAAAAATTTGTGACATGATCTCTATTTTGGAGAAATTACAGTGAGTCACACACAATACAAAAGGAAGAGAACAGTCGATCAAACTTTTCCAATGAACATTACTGATTTGGAGATCCGCCATCGATTGAAGCTTGGCGAAGATAGTCGTTGGGGGTTCAAGCAAATTGAATTCCGTGGCAATCATCTTATCAGTCCACGGAGAGATGACCTTGCGGATGAATTGATCGCTTTCGCCAATTCCAACGGCGGTATACTCCTTTGTGGGGTTTCTGATGATGGAAAATTTCAGGAAACCTCTACAAAACAAATGGCAGTTCTGAATCAGGCTTTGGTTGAGATAAGCACTGATTCCGTAAAGCCCCCATTACGCATTGATGTCCATCATCGAGAACTAGATGGAAAATATTTTGTGCTGGTGAACATACCTAGAAGTAGTTCTGTGCATGAACGTGCTGGACAGGCGTTTATCCGGGTCGGCGCAACCAAGCGCCAACTCAATAGCGATGAGAGACTTCGTCTGGCACAACAACGTGCTCAGAGCCGCTATCTTTGGTTTGATAAACAAGTTGTAGCACAGACCGGATTTGACACTTTGAGCGAACGATTATGGACACCATTACTCAGCACGATTGGCGCAAAATCTCCCCAAACAGCCTTAAAGAACCTGGGATTGCTTGCACCTGACGAGTCCGATGTAAATCGTGCCACCGTAGCTGGTATACTCCTGTGCACTGAGTACCCGCAAGAATGGCTTCCTCAGGCTACAATCATGTCGACAATGTATCATGGCAAGGACCGTGCCTCCGATCAGCTGGATGCACAAGAGATTAAAGGCCCCCTTCCTCTGCAAATTGCAGATGCAATTAAATTCGTTGTCCGCAACATGCGAGTCGCAGCTCGTAAAACACCAGCCCGTGAAGATATGCCACAGTACAGCAAAAGAGCGGTGTTTGAAGCACTTGTCAATGCGGTGATTCACCGCGACTATTCAATGTCATCCAAGTGTATCAGGCTGTCAATGTTTGAGGATCGACTGGAGGTTGACTCTCCCGGTCAGCTTCCTAACGGAATGACAATTGATAGCATGTACATGAGTCAATCATCACGCAATGAGGTTCTCGCATCCGTGTTTGGACGATTCCCGGTTGATGACATTCCAGGATCTGAACACCGCGTATACATGATGGAGAAGCGAGGAGATGGCGTCTCGATTATCTTCTCAGAAACTCATGAAACTGCCGGAATTGACCCTGTTTATAGGCTCGTTGATCAGTCAAATTTAGTTTTGACTATTCCCGCAGCACAACTTCACCTCACTCCTGCGGATATTGAGATCAGGGTAGCCTCAAAAGGTGATCCGATCGTTAATGCTGATGTTTTAGCCATCTTCCCAAATAAATCATGGCAACGAGTAACAACGGATGAGTCCGGCAATGCCGTCTTCCATCTTCATACAACCGGCTTACCCATGTCCGTTTTTATCGCAGTGCCCGGGTATTCTGCTGGCGCAATACATAACTGGACACCAGAGCGAGGAGAACTATCCATTGAACTGGTGCCTCTACACTCTGGTGGCGCAATAATTTTAACAGATACTTACGGAAAAATTCCCGGGCTCAAAGGGCAGGTGGCTCCGAGAAAAGATAACTATGAACGGATGTACCTCTACGCCGATAATATTTCAATTGAAGAAGGAAGAAAGCAGCCCGTCTACTTCATGATGGGGAAACCACTTCGCCTTATTGATTCGTTTGGCGTTGAGGCATCAGTCACTATCATAGATATCATCGGACGTTTGGCACTGATCGAATATCAACTCGTCCACCGGCAGACTGCGAAGTAAGCCTCAGGTATGCTTGCCCCTTTCGGACTTGATCTACCAGAAACTAACTACCGCTCCCATCAACAGTCCGATACGCTTGGATCAAAGCTTTCTCTCCCTCTTGACCAGGGTGCATATTCCCGTGTTCCATCCCCAAGATTCCCTCAAATCCCTTCTGGCGGATATGAGAAAAAACATTCTTATAATTGATTTCACCGGTTGTCGGTTCTTTTCGACCTGGATTATCTCCGATCTGGTAATAGGCAATCTCATCCCATGCAGTATTAATATTCGGAATCAGGTTTCCTTCCGTAATCTGCTGATGATAAAGATCATTCAGGATTTTACATGCAGGACTATTTACAGAGCGACAGACCTCGTACGCCTGAGGAATTTTTGTTAAAAAGAGTCCTGGGTGGTTATGCGGATTGAGAGGTTCCAGAACCATGACCAAGTCATGCGGCTCCAAAATGTCCGAAGCACGGCGTAGAGATTCAATCACATGGGCCGTTTGATATCCCATATCAAGTCGAAGATCTACAAATCCCGGGACAACTGTCATCCAGGTTGCATTCACTCGCTTTGCAACCTCAACGGATTCTTCAATTTCCTTCAGAAACTGCTCTCTCAGATCTGCATCTCCGCTGGCAAGATTCGGCTTATTCCAGAAAATCGTATGCGCTACGAAAACCCCCATCCGCATATTGCGTTGCACCATTGTGTTTGCAATGCGCTCCTGCGTGCCTTTGCTGCGGCCTTTCATACCGTTATCTTCCCATGCGGTGAAACCCTGATCCGCCGCGAAGTTGAGTTGATCTACAAGATCTTCACCAGCACTATGCTTAAACATTCCAAAATGCGGAGCATAATGCAGTGAGAAGTTCTTACGATTTTCAGGTATCATGGAATAGCCTAAACCTGCTGCAGCCGTAGCAGCAAGCGAAACGGAAGGAATAAATTCTCGACGTGTCATAATTCGGTTACAATGATTCAAACGATTGCACAATACATCAAACATCACAAAGGCGTACCGCCTCGCGCAATGAAATCAACGGGGTTCGGGTTGGAATAAATTCCTGACCAACATATCCTGTATATCCGGTTTCCAAAATCGCTCGCATGATTGCAGGATAGTTCAATTCCTGGGTCTCATCAATTTCGTTTCGTCCGGGATTTCCACCCGTATGATAATGGCCTATGTATTGATGATTATCTCTGATCGTGCGAATGACATCCCCTTCCATTACCTGCATGTGATAAATGTCATAGAGCAATTTGAATCGCTCTGAATCAAGTTGCTTGCATAGCTCCACGCCCCAAGACGTGTAATCACACATGTAGTCGGGATGACTCACCTTGCTATTTAGCAATTCCATACACAGAGTAATCTCATACTCCTCTGCGATTGGAATAATACTCTTGAGTCCTTGAACACAGTGCGCAAGTCCAATGGCAGCGTCCGTACCACGTCTGTTTCCAGAAAAGCAGATCACTCGCTCATAGCCAGCCTCTGCAACCTCCTGGATCCGCTCGATATACATCGGAACCAGCCATTCATGATTAGCCGGTTCGTTAAATCCATCGGTCAGCCGATCTTTTCCCTCAATGATCGGTCCCATAGGCATTGCACAAACCAATCCATATTTATCAAGAACTGGCCATTCTTCCGGCTCAAGCAACTCCACAGATATGAGTCCCATCGTTGCAGCCGCTTCAGCAAGTTCTTCAACTGAATAATCAGGATAGCACCACTTACATACACTGTGGTTGATTCTCCCTTTTAGAGTTGACTCTGGAAGAGTTGCGCCCAACAGACTCGCACCTGCGAGCCCCGTCAAACCTGTTTCAATAAATGAACGCCGTTTCATGATCAGGAGGCAGAATGATCCTATTGAATACGCAGAACACGATTCATGCGTCGGGCCAATTCCTCTAGACGAGCACGATCTCCACCGGGAACTTCGGCCGTCGCCCATCCTTCAAAGCCGATTTCTGTCAGAGCTTCATAGACAGATGTCCAATCGCAATCGCCTTCCCCCAAAGGTACCTCAAAACCAGCAAATGGTCCCTCACTCTCTCCCTTCGCACGGCTGTACTCCTTGATATCCAGTTTCAATATACGAGATCCCAAAATCCGAATCCAATGTTCCGGCCAACCATAGGTTACCACGTTACCAACATCAAAATACCAGCCCACATGATCACTTTCAAATTCATCTACATATCGGGCACACTCAAGAGGGCTGAGCAAAAATCTGTTCCAGACATTTTCAAATGCAATCTTGATTCCGTACTCAGTCGCCATAGGAAGAACTTTGCGCACCTCCATTTGTGAGCGAGAATAGGCATCTGCATAGGATACCTGTTTATTCACAACCGCTGGTACCAACAGAACCGTTGACCCTCCATACGCATGAGAATCCTGAATTGCAGTCTTCAACCCATCTACACCGGCTTTCCGAACGGCTGGATCTGGATCCGAAAGTGTTTTTTCCCAGTGAACGGAATCAACTACACCATGTATTGGCAATCCCACGGAATCCCTTGCAGCGATTACTTCATCTCTGTCCAGATCGTTAGGACTTTCCATCTCTACTCCATCATAACCCAAATCCTTGAGTAACTGAAATTTTCCAGCAATGGTAAGATCCGGTGCCTCCACCATACCGAACTTTACAGCTTTACGAACAGAGACCTTTCGGGCCTGACCAAAGGTGTGACGCGCATTCAGGGTGAGTCCTACGGCTCCTATAGAGCCCGTGAGTAAAAATTTTCTTCTATCCATCAGATCTGCAGTTTATATTTTATAGGTAACAGTTACGAAGCTACATGGAGCGGGATAACTTGGTGATTCCGGGAACAGGAACTTCGGGAAGAGGAACTTGTCGAAAGCCTAAGTCTTCTTGTGTTAAATTTAAGCCGGCTTCCATAAGCTCATTCCAACCTAACTGGTTGCCTGTGTAGGCACTCTCACGCCCTAATACTGCTGTAAGTGTACTTTCGGCAATCTGACGTGTCTCGTTTATAGGTTTGCCCTCGCGAATAGCTTGAATCAGATCTGTATGCTCTAGTACGTACCCATTCCCTCCCGGCTCGGGCATCTCATATAAAACATTGCCGCCATGTGCCCGAATGATTGAATTTTGAGGATTTAAGTCAGCTATTCCTTTTGTGCCAATGACCCGATTGGAGACCTGCTTGGTCGTTCCTTGCCACTGTCTGCATTTCGCTTCAACAACAATATCTCCGGGATAGATATACTCCACACTGAAGTGATCATAAATATGTCCAAACTCCGGACCTGTTCTGGCAATTCTGCCACCCATGGCGATTGCGCTATCAGGATGCCCTTGGAACACCCAGTTGATGACATCAATGTTATGGACAAATTGCTCGACAATATGGTCACCACTCAGCCAGGTAAAATAGTACCAATTTCGGCACTGCCACTCCATATCACTCATTCCTCCCTTGCGTTCCCGAAGCCAGATAGGGCCCGTTAAATAGTACTCCTGCGCACCTACAATCTCTCCTATCATCCCATCATGGATGCGTTTAATGGCTTCCATGAAACTGGGCTGTCGGCGGTAAAGAGTTCCTGCAACCACAGACAATCCTTTCTGTGTAGCCGTATCTCCTGCCTTCATGATTTCCATTGCCCCTGCCACATCTACACTGACAGGCTTTTCCATAAACACATGCTTACCTGCATTGACCGCAGCCGTGAAATGGGCTGGCCTAAACCCGGGAGGTGCAGCCAGAATAACCATATCTATTTCACTGTCTACGACATGCTGATATGCATCAAAACCAACAAAGGCATGACTCTCATCTACCTTGTAGGCATCCCCAATCTCGTCTGCCAGAGCTTTTCTGGATGCATCCAGGCGATCCTGAAACAGATCTCCCATTGCAACAATTTCTACTCGCTCACTAGATACTACTGCATCTCTTGCGGCTCCCGTGCCACGGCCTCCACATCCAACAACCCCAACCCGTAACATATCTCTGCCATTTGCATAGGCATAATTTCCGGAAGCCATTAACCCAAGTGTGCCTGCAGTGGTTACTTTGACAAAGTTTCTTCTGGTGATTTCGTTCTGTTTCATGTGCGTGTATTGAATCTTGGAAACATCTTTATTTATGAATATAATGATAATCGATCTTTATAGCTTACTTGTTGAGTTCAAATCTCCCTGTATTGAGCTGTTTCAGATCTTCCATTCCAGACTCGACGATCCGAATACTGAAATTATGCTGATTCTGCGCACTTGTAACAACTTCTTGCCAGTCCATTACGCTGTATGCAGAAGCCCATGCATCGGCCATCATTGCACTGGAAGCAATCACAGCAACTTTTCTCTTGTGGGTTATTCCATATCCTGATTGCGGGTCAACAATATGAGAATATCTCATTCCCTGATATTCCAAATACTTATATGTGTCCCCCGAAACCGCTATCCCGCAATTTGCCAAGATCATATTTTCTGTTCCTGACTCCCCGTGAAACACTTTAATACTCCAGCCATCTGTATCAGGTGGCGCGTTACCTAGGGCAATATCTCCCCCCACATTCACAGCAACACTGTAAACTCCC
>JAPOTE010000079.1 GCA_026709335.1 Bacteroidota bacterium
GTGGCCAAGAACTTTTTCGAGAGATCGTTGATTTTAGGCCTGTTTCTGCGCGTTTAAGATCAATTTCGGAATAGATGTCAGAGTTCTCTGGATTCAATCTTGGAATTCTGCCCGTGTGATAAGGGGGAAATCGATTGGGGTGCGTGGGGGATTTCCATTCGCTCACGGGCATAGTTCGAGATCAGCCAGGTACGCATGGATGGAATCGGGATCGTATAGACTCCCTTTTGACTGTGCAGAATGCCACGCTTTACGGCCCTCTTGAATAAATCCTTCGCTTCTGCAGAACCGTACTCACGCGATAGAAACTCCTCAATATCTTTCTCGTCCAGCCCATCTTCTATGGAAATATTTTGGATCATTCTCGCCAAACTACAGCGTTCTTTTCTGCTAATTTCTTCTGTACGTTGTTCGTAATACTTCTCACGTCTCTCCGCCCCCAATTTATATACGATGTCCAACCCCGCAGAACTCATCTCTCCATGATCATTCTGGATTTGCTTCGCCGCGGCGTCTCCATACGCCGAAATATGCTGAGGCCAGCCATGTGTTTTTTGCGCAATCGCATCAATCCAAGGACCAGGATCCCCCTTCGCGCCTCCTTCTTTGACGAGCCAATCATGAATGACTGCCCGTTCAGAATCTTTGCCCAATGCCCCCAATTCTATGAAACACCCTCCCTTAAATCTCGAAATCCCCAAATCCCCGAAAGATGCTTTTGACATCCCTAATCCTGCCGCGAGTAGGATGACGGGATGAGGCAATTCACCATTGTGGAGCTTGTCTAAGGTCGCCATCACTTGAATCTTCTTATCGGGGGTGTCGGAAAAAACAGTAACTCGTTGGGCTTCATCAAGAATTAAAAGCACCCCCCGGTTCGGGGTCATCTTCTCAAGTACACGGGATACGCTCGAATCCCCTGCAACTTCATTAACATACTCTGCACCCAACAATTTTACATCAGTTTTTACGGCGGTTTGCTTGCGGGAAACGTAAGGTTTGCCAAGGGTTTGCGCCATATGAACGGGGTTATACAAGTCATCTAAATTGATTTTTACGATATCCCACCGATGTTCCAATGCATCTAAGGCCATTTCTTCCAATAGGGCCGTCTTCCCCGCGCCTGGTGCCCCCTGAATCAGCATGGTTGTTCTGCCAATCCTTTCCGTCATTGCAAGTTTCATAAGGTCTTTGAAGTCATGCAAGATCTGGGTTCGCCCATGAAAATATTTCGCGGGTCCTCGGTCAGCGACAATATTTGATATGTGGGAGAAATCGGAAGACATTATGAAAGAAATATTATCCGGAAGGCTGTTGGACATATTCGAGATTCCAAAGGTTCCGAAATTACAGCCACTTAAGATCAAGTCAGATCAAGAGCTTTGAATCAAAAAAGCAAATATTTCGCAACTGAACCACTCTCGCCACTTTTCCTGAGAGCAAAATACCGTGCGTTCATCCCAAAATGAGTTCAATATCTTTTTGGCTGGAAAGTAATTTTCATTCTACCTTTGTATATTCTGATGGATACTAGATCCCCCCATCAATCACACACTTCATACCACTGAAGCTCTTGCAAAACTTCGGAGGGAAAAGATCCCCGCAAGTGCTCTCAGAGCAATATTTGTATCCAATCTTGCGGGTTTTACAAGAAACTCCGCTAATAAAGCAAAGCGCCCCGATACTTTTCAGTACCGGGGCGCTTCGTTGTACTGGAATCAGCTCTTATGAGCTATTCCATATTGGTTATTTCACCAGTGTCATGCGACCGGTTTTCACGTAGCGGTTCTCCGCTCCGGTTGCAATCATCCGGTAGAGATAGGTGCCACTGGCAAGGTTGATTGCGTTCAGCTCAATGCTGCGATTGGCTCCCGCTGCAAACTCTTTCGCCGGCAGCGCCATCACTTCACGTCCCAGCATGTCTACAATCTGTACCGTCACCTGTGCAGATTCCGGAAGATCAAATTGGATCCGTGTGGACGGATTGAACGGATTCGGATAGTTGCCATGCAACGCAAACTCGGTCGGAATCTCGGTGATTTCGGATTCGGTGCCCGTTACAACATCGGCGTTTACTCTGCTTCCGTTTTGATCCACTACGTAGAGATCTAGGTTATTGGTGGCCCTGGAACCCGATAGGTTTGCAATCAATGTCTGTCCCTGATACCCGGACAGGTTCAGATCAAACACCGCCACCTTGTCATCTCCAGAGATCGCCTCAATCCGGTAGTAATCAGGATCCATTTGGATGTAGTTGGTTGCTTGATCAAACGAGAAGTTGTTCGCAAGCAGTCTCGTCGGAGTCGCCGTACGCGGATCATCCAGAATGTTGATCGTTTGCAGTCTCACACTTCCCAAATCTGCAGATCCATGCACCAAGAGCACATCCACACTTCTGTCTGACAGTGACTTCATCCGAGTCTCCAGACGTTTGAACGCGATATTGGTGCCTCCACCATGAGCAACGACCGCATAGCTACGATTGTTTACCAATGAACCCAGGCTGATATCAGCCGGCTGTGAGGCTTCTGGTGCGCCCACGATTTCAACGGAGACTGAGTGTCCTCCCGCTGCAACATGCAGATAGCCGGTTGCACTCTGGAAGGTTGCACCACTGACGACTTCAAGGTCACCATCGAGCTTCACGTTTACCGGAGCCGGAATTTGTGCATTGTGGACGAACTGGAGCCGCGCACGACCACTGGCCAAGTCAGGCTGATTGATCGGGTTCTCCAACTGATTCGCAGCCACCGCAAAGATGGAACAGCTTCCGATATCAATCCCCTCCTGAGTCAAGTTCAGAGTCCCATTGACATAATCATTGGCCACAAAGGATCCCTCTTCTCCACCGCTGAGGTCATACTGGCCGGCCACACGTGGATTCGTCCAGTCACAATCCCACTGCACGATACGAAGTTTTGTGTGGTCAAACACATTCGGAACTCCTGCTGCGGCGAGACGAAGGTTCACGTTGGTAGCGAGTTCTTCGTCTCCTGCATCCAGCTTCCAGAAAATCTTGGCATAGGTGTCGAGGGTAAGGAAATCCCCTCCGGCTCCCTGTGCCCGCAGATTCTCATCGGGCCAGGCTGGGGTTGCTCCCTCCGGAATCTCCGTCATGGATGCAGACACCTTCTGAGCATCAGCCAGGTCAACCGGCAACTGAACGATCGCCGGGCGGTAGTAGGAATTATCTCCGTCTATTCCGCCAACCGGGAAGATGTATCCGCCACCAATATCGCCATCTCCAGCATTGCCCTCCAGAAGATGGCGAGCGAATACCGTAGAGGCATATGATTGACGGGAGCCCCGAATAATGGTGGATGTGCATTCTACGCGAGCTTCTTCAGGTCCACACGTCTTGTCTCCCGCGCGCGCAGATGTACGGCCAACAAGGTTCTGCTCAATGTCAGTGTTCTCGACGACCCAGGCATACTTGCCGTCGCTACTGCCGATCACCCCCTTGATCAAGGTCAGGTCCGCCCCATTGGAATGCCCGTTCTCTACACTATTTCCTGCCCACTGTGTCACATCGCTTTCAAGCGAAATTCCTGTGCCATCAATCGTGACGTGATTCAGATCGATTGCTGCGGTCTTGACAGACTGTGTTTCTTTACCGGAAAACGTAAGATTCGCGTTGAGGATATAGTCTTCCGCAGTCAATCCGAAATCAAAGTCACCCTTCAGGTTCAACTTCGTATCTGCGAATGATCCAAACCTCTGTGCCGTTCCTTCACCAGACACCGTAAAATCTCCCGTGACCGTCAAATTGGTAAACCCACTTAGATAGGTCGCTCCTTCGGGGTGATCCCTATGGACTCCACCTGTTTTCTGGCTGGTTTCCTGGGAAAAATCTCCTCCGACAGTTACGGATTTTCTGGCGTCTGCGGCTCCACCACGGGATGAGAATCCGCCCGTTCCACTGATCGCAAGATCTTTCTTGAATTCCAATGTTTGAGTCTCCTGATACAGGCTCGCAGAACTGACCACTACATTCTTGTTGATCGTGACTTTTTTCGTCGCGTCTGCGTGGAAGTCCGCGCTACCATCGGAGGCACTCACGGAGTCAATCACTAGATCCTGCCCTGAATATGCAACGAGATCCAAGTGTCCTTCCCAGTTTGTATTCGTACCAGAGCTCTTCCGGTCATTTCTTGTCCCATCCATGACGATCGTATCAAATGCTTCCCCGGTAATTGTAGTCCGCTTGCTCCCTTTCGGAACATCAATTATCCCCTTAACCGTCCCCACATTACTGCGATGCCTTTCAACCGACAAAGATACTTCAGGCCTTGTATCATCTTGTTCGTTGGCGTGCAAATCATCTTTCTTCACCGTATAGGCCGGGCCCAACTGGAGTGTACCATCTCCCACATCAATCGTACTCTTGGCGCTGACAGTTACCTTTGCAGTGTTGGCCTGGTAATGACCCCCTTTCTTGGGATCATCAAACTTCGTTTCGTCATCATGATGAGTTTCTTCATCACCATCATCGGTGCTGGGATTATCCTTGTCAGCATTCTCATCATTGCCAAGCACATGCAGATTTCCATCGCCGGTCAAGATCTTGGCAACTTCTCTTTCGTTTGCCCCCGCCGTGACCTCACCATGTACCACTACATCGTTGCCATTTGAGTGAAGCTCACCATTGTGAATTGTAAGAAGCCTTCCGGCGTCCGGAATGATAGTCGAAGCGCCAACGGTCAGATCACTATTGACCTGCAGGGTTCCTTTGAAGATGTGGACTTTGCCATGGAGCTTTGTTTCTTTTGACTCCTCGACTGTGATCACCGGGGCTGGCTCGTCAGATCCAGTGCCCAGTCCAAGTACCACATCCCGCGGCTTATCCCACTCCATTTCTGCTGTGTGTTCACCATCATTCACATACCTCAGAAGATAGCTGTCGGTTGCAGCAGGCACGAGTTTGCCGCCCTCCTTGTTATAATCCGTGGCAAAATCACCTGGTTCATTTTCATCCTTCTCCAACTTCCCGTCTCGAACCGTAATCTGCTCTGTCACTATGAGCGTACGGGTATCCTTATCCTGGGTGTCCACCAGAATCAGCTCTCCACTGCACAATCCCAATTTTTCGACCTCGGTCGGGGTTCTGAGTAGGGCTCTAGACCCTGCTGGTGCGCTAAAGGTCAAGGCTTTAATGGCTCCATCCAATTGTACGAAATCGGTCCGGTTAGAAGATGCAGCGTAGGTCAGATACTGCACATTGGAGTCCTCGCCCAGCTCCCCGTCCAAACCCTCGCCCTGAAGCAACAGATACCCGGGAGTGCCAGGATCGTTATCATCGCTGCTTTTCTGGCCCACCTGGATGCGACTCCCTTGCTCAGAGGAGACCAGTTCTCCCTTCTCACCCACCTGGAGCGTCGTGGATTTCAAAATTCCACTCCCGTCCACGCGAACTCTTCCGTTCGCCACTAGGGTCTTGATTTCCAGCACCGTATTTTCTCCCTGTCCCAGCGCGATTGTCTGACTCTCGCCCGCGAGTGTCAACCGGGTTCCCTCACCAAGTTGAACATCATTGTCTCCACGGCATTCTGCGTCCGTCAGGGCGCGTGCAGCACCGTTCATGTCAATGTTGATATTCGAGGCGTCCGCATAGATATCATCGCCCACACTCAGGTTGTGAGCCAATGATAATTCAGAGTTGTCGGGATCAAACTCAACTTTTTTTGAGCCATCGGCCGCCTTCAAGTCGTTTTCTGGCTTCTCCTTTTCCTCATCCGAAAGATCTCTGTCAATATAATAATACTTTTCATCATTTCCATCCTCCCTCACGCTGCGCTCATACACAGTTCCTCCTAATTCTATTCGTCCATCCTTATCCACGACAATATCGTCTAGAACCCTAGAATTTAGAATTACATCCTCGGTGCCATCCAGAGCAGGTTTCATGAAGGAAACCTTGGTCTGGCATCCGGATCCCTGGACACTATTTCCATGTTCCAGGATCAACCTTTTTCCAATTGTGGCTTCATCCGCAAACTGGATCCCCGGGAATTCATGCGGCTTGCCTGAACAAGTTGTGCCCCGAGACGACGACGAGTTTCCATCCAGCTTTACATCGCCAGTGATCGTGGCCTTCTTCTCAAAGTGCACCCGAGTATCGTCTCGTTGCGTCAGCTCTCTCGAAATCCTGACATCCTTCGTGAAAATGACATCGGTGGTATGAGTAGCACTTCCGTTCACGGTCAGGCTGAAGATTCTATTGAGATCAATGCAGACGTTGCCGGCGGCATCGGCTGTGATGGGTACGGCGATCTCGCCCCGACTACCACCCGTGATCCGAACACAATTCTTTCCATCTTTGTCACCTTTGTCTCGATATGTCTCAGACGTGTAAACCTTGTCTCCCTTACCAGATCTAATGAGTATACTGCTACCCGAGCCCCCACCGGAGATGGTGATCAATCCATTCACTTGAAATTTGATATTATCTTCTTTTTCCGAGGGAAAGGGTACGTGTAGGATAAGGGGGTGCTGAGTAGTCCGAGAGACTGCTCTGCCCGCTACTAAAGTTGCCCCCTGCTCAACCACGAGATTTTTGACCGTAAGATCAGCACCACTTGAAGATGTCCCTGCTACTTGAAGGCGCCCCCGCTTGACGGTCAGGTGATCATATCTCGTCCCGTCTGCCACTCTCAAACTCCCAACTGTAAACCCATCTGAACCAAAATTCAGATCCGGCTGTGGAGCGTCATCCGGATCTGAGTTATCATCCGGAAGCCCTAATGGAATAGGAATATTGGCGTGTGTAGCATTGACAACATTAATTCGAACCGCAAGATTGTTATCTCGCACGAATGTGCCGTTTTTGGGGATGTTAACCGTACCCAGGATCAGGGTGCCGGGCACCGATCTCTCTTCAGTACGCCTAAAGGTTGAGAAAGTGACATGTCCTTCTGGTATTGTAATAGTTCCTGGGATACCCTCTCGGGTACCCACTTCATCACCAGCCACCCGAACTCGGACAAAAACATGATCCCCGGATAGCAATGCCCTCCCTCCAATCACTCTTGGATGACACGGATCGTTGTGAGTGCACTTATTGATATCTGTCTGGGTTGGATTTCCTATCCCATCGACATAGATATTACGTCCGCCAGTGGGAGGAGGAGGGGGAGTTTCCTTCTCTATTTTGAATAGATATCCATTTTCGCTGGACCAATCGCCGGGAACCTCACGACCATCTATTGTTGAAACGGCGCGGACACGGAATCTGTATTCTCTCTCCACGTCGGCGGCTGTGATATTGAAATCCTCAGGAACGCTAGAATCGTCAAATGTGTCATCAGGATTATCAGGATCCTCATATTCTAACGCATTAATATTGTCTGCGGAGTCAGGAAACCAATCACCGGTTCTCCCAGGCGCGAGTTGAAATTCGTACGTAGCGCCGTCGGGTGTGTTTGGACCTTTCTCCCATTTCCATACAACATCAACTTTAGTAATCGGTTCACCAGAACCTCCATTGATAGTAACTGTAGCTTCCAGGTTGATGGGTGCGGGTGGCCCGGTGGTGGCAGAAACGGGATCGTCGGGATCATCCCCCCTACTCCAGTCACCCTTGATATCATCTGCAATAATGATGGCCCGAACCCGATAATGATAGGTAGCTCCGGGGTCAAGCTCCTTGTGTATATATTCGGGATCGTCTTCAGAGATATCTTTGGAAATATCATCCGGGATCGTTTCCCAAACAGTATTTTCTGTGGGAGCAGTGGTACTCTTTACATATTGAAGCTTGTAGTGAGCAACGGTAATGCCATTGTCTCCCAAATCAGGTGCTGTCCAGTTCAGGTTAATCTTGGTTCCACCGACGGCTTCAGCCGCCAAAGCGGCTGGGCCAACTGGTCCGGTTACAATCTGATAATGGGGGCTCCACGCGCTATTTCCGTCCCCGGTTGGTTTCAGAGCTCTGATTGAATAATAATATCGCTCTGCGTGGATTAGACCTGCGTTGTTAGTTGCTTTAGTGCCTGAAAATGTAATCTCAGGGTCATCACCAGAGCTACGAAGCGTAGTCCAGTCGGGGTTATCCCCACTCACATCGGTAGCGCGTCGGATTTCGTATTCTGTGACGCCGTTGGAGGTGGACGCGTTCCAGGTCAGGGTGACGGTATTTCCTATGGCGGTAGCTTTGAGGTTTGTGGGGGGTTGAGTTTGTCCTTGTGCACTTTGTATAGTAAGTAGTAGGAGGGGGATGGTGAGTAGGGTGAATTTGAGTCGTTGTTTCATGAGGATATTAGGGGGGTTAATGTTGGGTTGGGTACGGGATGGACAGGGAACGAAGAAGATATTTTTTGAAAAATTTTTTGAAAAAATTAGAGTTACCTAACTGTAAATAGGAATACCTAAAAATGTGGACTGGAATACCTTATTTCGGTTGTTTTTGGTTATAGGTATCCCTAATTCGATTTAGGTATCCCCGGTACTTCTTTCGGGAATTACACAATAAGCATCAACTACGCGTAATTCCCATCCAAGATTTTAACAGATATTTCTTCAAAAGGTTGAAGAAATCCGCCAGTCAGCAAGGAAAAGTTCAATGGATTGTCACTGCGGTCCCATAGTTTAAGGTATAATCTCGCAATGAAACGTTACCTCCAAAGCTCTCAAGCTTCTCACGAATAACGATTTTCCAACCTAATCCCATTCAACATTGAATTAATCTGTTTGATCCAATCGCAAAGACGCACGATGTACGACTCTTCGTCTTCAGACCTAAAAACGCACCTAAGCGAATCTATTATATTTAAATTTCGACTTCACTCTTCGTATGTGGGATGGATTTGGACGATTTTGTTCACGATGTCGCTCAGCGCGCTGCATCGTATGCTTGCCCTTTGATGTCCGCGTCTCTGACGATTGAACGCAGAATGAACGTTTTTTCTCCGCCCACTTTTTCCTCATCCCGAATTTGTTCTCTTGATTATTGAGTAGCCCTTCAAAGACTTCACTATGATATCTCTCGCTTCAGTACACGCTCAACATTCCCGTCCAAGGCAGCGTGTATATCCCAGATGCCGTCAAGCTAATCTTGTTCCTCAGCTTCGACAAGCCGTAGCAGGTACTTGCTGTCTTCAGGTTTTGCATCACAACTACCATGATCGTTGCCCCAGATGACGTAGATGGGAATACTCAATTTTCGAAACACGATGGCTGGGCGGTCCAGATTTTGCCTGCCTCCACACGGCACGATGCAGATCCCATCGATTCCATGTCATATCCCTCCAATTCTCCAACGGCAAGTAGCGCCGAACGATCGCCTTCTACTAGTACGACTGTATCCGCGAAGAATCCTTCGTTCATCCACGGCGTCAGAAGGACTTGCATACGAGGGCGGAGTGTATCGGCCGCATACACGACTCCCTTCTGATTCGAAATACTCCAGAGTTCCTCCGTAACCTGTGTCAGGTTCGTAGTGTAAACCATCGTGACCGGCGGTTGCGGCGATTGATAACACTGCTTTCTGAGGAGATTTATATCGGAAGTTACCCCCTTTCAGATTGACCGTTGATTTTAGGCCCGTATCTGCGCGTTTGAGGTAAACTGCGGGATAGATGTCAGAGCTCTCTGGATCCCATCCCGGAATTCCGCTCGTGTGGCGGGGGGAGAATTGACTGGGGCGTGGGGGGAATTTTAACTCGTTCACGGGCATAGTTCGAGATCAACCAGGTGTGCATGGACGGAATTGGAATTGTGTAGGCTCCCTTTTGACTGTGCAGGATGCCACGCTCTACGGCCCTCTTAAATAAATCCTTCGCTTCTGCAGAACCGTACTCACGCGACAGAAACTCCTCAATATCTTTCTCGTCCAGCCCATCTTCTATGGAAATATTTTGGAACAACCTCGCCAAACTATGGCGCTCTTTTCTGCTAATCTTTTCCGCGCGTTGTTCGTAGTACGCTTCACGTCTCTCCGTTCCCAGTCTGTGCACGACTTCCAGCCCCTCAGAGGTCATCTCTCCGTGATCATTCTGGATTTG
>JAPOTE010000025.1 GCA_026709335.1 Bacteroidota bacterium
TGGGATGCAAATACACCCTGATATTCAATTGATGATTTTCATGGATAATAAATAGGTTCCGACAATTGTAATTGTCAGAATCTATTTAGAATTTGAAAATTTTATCAAAACAGTTATCCTCGAAGAAATCGCCTACTTACCTGTTGCTCCCTGTAAACTTCGTTTCAATGATTTTAAGCACACTTACGAACCTATTGCAAAATGCATTTTCTCCCTCGCCATATCAGGAGAATTTCTGTATTTACAATTCAATCCATTACCATTGTGATAACCAAACATCAAAGTATCTCTGCTCTGACAGTCACACCAGCGTTTGATCACAGATCTGTCAGATACTTTCACAGGAGGTTTCTTTTATTGAGGTGGATAATAAAAAGTGGGAAGAATATACTTCTTCCACCTTCTCCCCTTGTATATTCGGTTAAAGAATACATATGAGCCTATTGCAGAACCCTCTTGTTCCAGTTACAAACATATCATTGGGAGGGTTCAGAAGTGTGATTTACAGCTTTTACATGAGGTTTTGCAAGAACTTCATATGTCAGGGAAGGAGCGTACAGAGTAAACCGGGATGAGGATATCGGCTGAAAAAGAGATCGCGATCCGGAACGTTGGTGTAAGTGAATCTTCGGCTTGTCAGACAGATTCAGGCGGATTGACGAAGGCTATCTCTGTTAAGCTCCCAAACCCAACCATCCTCTTCACCTAATTTTTGAAACCCATGCCCACTCTTCCCGTTCAGGGAGTATCTCCAACGACCCTTTCTGAAGCAACGAAAAAGCTGATCCTGTCAAGTCTCAGTGAAAACACAAAAAAAATCTATGCAGGCGCTCTCAAGAAACTTGAAGCTTGGCTATCTGGACGAGAGTTGACGGATGCACTCCTTGCCCAGTACCTCGCTCACTGTCACGAGCAGGGCTTGGCCCCGAGTACCATCGCACTGATCCCGGCTGCAGTCCGGTTTTCTGCACGACTTACTGGAAAAACCCCTCCGATCGCTGTACTCACCGAGCGAACCCTCGCCGGCATTCGGCGGGAAGGAAAACATCGAGGAGCCGGACAGGTCACAGGAATTACGTTTTCCGAGGTGAAATTACTGGTGCAGCAAATTGCACAAAATGGAATTCGGGGAAAAAGAGACGCCGCGATGTTCTCACTGATGAGCGACTGTATGCTACGTATAAGTGAGTTGACTGCAGTCTGCCCCGTAGATATTGTATCCCTGTCGGACGGCTCTGGCCGACTCCGCCTCCCACAGAGTAAAACGGACCAGGAAGGGATGGAGGCTACGCTTTATATCGGCCCACCAACTATGAAATATATTCAGGAGTGGGTGTGTCTTCTTAATGAACAATTTGAAGAGGTTGATAAGCGCGTGCCCCTGTTTCGATCTATGCGACGAGGAGGGATTATTCTGCCTCATGGAATCAGTGTACGTGCAGTACGAAAAAATATAGATCTCTATACAAAAGATGCCGGCCTGCGCGGACGATTTAGTGGACACTCCTTCCGTGTGGGAACTGCACAGAGCTTGGCGCAAAAAGGGGCAACCATCGCACAGATGCAAACCGTTGGTCGCTGGAAATCCCCCGCGATGCCTGCAATATATTGCCGAAATGAACTCGCTGGCAGGAGCGCAGTGGCAACGTTGCTTTACAATAGTGACGACACGGTCGGGGGAATCGAATAGACACCGCTTTCAGGATTTCCTCCTGCGTGGCTATCTGTGGAGAAATATAAAAGTGTAACCAAAGATTTACATATCGCCCGTAAATGGAACCCTCTACCCTATACCAGGAAAAATCTTCTGATCAGGTTTTTTCGTCCGACCTTGATCTTCGTCATTTCTCCCTGAATAAGATTGCTTGATAGCGTTCGGTTTTTCCGGAAATCTCTACTGAGAACCCTCGTACGGAAGATCCCCGCTAAAATCAGGATAATTGCCGAAAAACTACTGGCGAACAGCACCCCTCTTGCGCCAGTAGCGTGCGAGTCCATACCAACTCTCAGAAGGCTGCCCCATATAATTGTACGGTTCCTGGAACTCCGAAATTACCAACGATCGCATCTGCCTCATCTCTGATGCATGGAAAGCTTTTGCACGCAACGCATCGGATTCCGAATTATCATTCAATGATTGCTGTACTGCATGCGCCCAGAAATGCAATCGCCTACTCATTTCGGATAGATGTTTATCTACATTTTCTACGACGCCGAAATGGGTCAGAAACAATTTCGACATCTCTTCTTTTTGTAATCTCTGAAGTGACGCCTCCCAAAGAATTAGATCAATATCCGGTGGCGGAGCAACTGGAATAATATAATCGGATCCTTGAATTCTCATTCCTGCTGCATCCCCCACAAATGCCAATTTTGCTGCATCCTCCAGCCATGCAATATGATGAGATGCGTGTCCTGGCGTATAACAGGCCCGTAATCTTCGTCCACCTACATCTACTAAAGCTCCATCCTCGACGGCATAAACTTGACGTTCCGGGATTGACAAAATCTCTCCCCATAACTGATCCATCCGATCCCCGTAGATGCGACGGGCACTTTGAATCAATCTTTCGGGATTGACGAGATGATGGACACCGATCGGGTGAACATAAATTTTTGCATCCGGCAAAGAAGCCGCCAGCTGCCCTGCCCCTCCCGCATGATCTAAATGAATATGTGTCAAGACGATATTCTGAACTGCATGTATTCCGCCCCATGGTTGAAGTCTATCCTCCAGTGTATGAAGGGTCGTTGAGGGACCTGGATCAATGAGAGTCAAACCCCGATCAGTTTCAAGGACTGCGCATGCAATCAAACGAGATCGCCCGCGAAATTTAACGTCTACGATCCATGTTTGATATCGACTACCCGATAGGTTCAAGACCATCCTTGTACCATTCCAACTTGGTGGTTCGATCCCCATAATTTTATAGCAAAACTCTGAAACTGAACAGATCGTGGGATGAATAGAGTTGGATTCAAGCGGCGAGTGAATCCTTCAGGGCCCAAATAGATAATCCCGGAGAAACTCAATATATACCAGGGCAAATGCGGTATTTTACCCGTGCCTGATACTGTGTCCAATATTCGGGACCGTATTTTTCAGCACAGTGCCTGTCATCGGAAAGTTGGCGCTGAGTAAACATAGATACAATAAAAATTAAATAGGTCCATGCCCAGGGATTGGAGAAATAACCGAAGGACAAGGCAAAGGCAATACCTATGAGTCCCTCCCCCAGATAACCAACATGGCGGGCAACTCCCCAGAACCCACTACATAAAATTTTCCGATCACCTGCCGCCTCAATATACTCTGGCTTGATGCCTAGAAACTTACGTTCAGGCCACCGCTTGAATGTATATTTCTGCAGATTGCTTCCGCGTGAAATTGCCCAGCCGATCAAAAAAATCAAGCCTGTTCCAATGAGCCAGAAATTTTCCCAACCCGCTCCAAACCCGGGATTTGGTAGAACAGTCATCCCCCAGATAGGAAGAGGAAATAGCCATCCATAGATAACAAGTCCACCCCAAAACAGCTTGAATCCGACTCCTTCATGCATCATGTCATAGGTATACAATGTGACCCGCTCTGAAACAAAATAATCCAGTATGTAGAATGTGAAGAATGCCATATACAGAAACATACCCGGATTGGAGTTTGAGCCAAAGCGTTCATAATGGTACCAAGTTGCAGACATTACATTGAGTACCAATATGGTCCCACCAGCGGCATAGAAGTACATCTTCATATCAAAGCGTTCATTGAACCATGAGACCTCCTGCGCACTACCGGTCCACCATGCCTTAATTGGTTTTTTTCGTTTTTCTTTCGGCTGACTAAAAAATGTGATGAAAGAAAAAACTGCCGTGAAAAAGGTCCCTCCTATCACGGCAAAAACTGAAGATCGATAAAACCAATCCCGCGGCATTCCCGTCAACTCAAACCACCAGATCGCCAACACAACTGAAAACACCCAGATACCATTTAATCGATAATTGCGGGGTTTCCCCGTCTCCGGGTTAATGACATAACCGGGAACCCGTCTCCCCGGCAAAATGAGCTGGATGACAAAAAATGCTATATATACGATCAGAGGAGTACATAACCCCAGAATTTTTTCGGTTGCAGAAAGCTCCAGGAGGTGGCTGATATCATACCATTCGGTCATCACTATATTCATGTTTTATCGTCGATATGATCATTATCAGTATTTCGGGACGATAGTTATAGTTTGCGGGGATTCGATCGATGAAATAATTCAAAACTGAAGCAGTACATCCATCATCACTTGCGAACACGATGAACAGGAACTACATAATCTACCAGACTGAAATCATGTATATCATAAATCTTTGTCAGTCAAAATTGGCAAATCTTCCTGAACCGATGGCATCAGAGGGCGGCTTTCTCGCCACGTGTCGTTTAACTGGACCGACACATCATCGTGATGAATAAGTATCGGGCCGTTATAGCGAGCTTTTATCGGAGCATTCTCTAGCCGGAGAACGCCACGAGGGCAAACCGCTGCGCACATACCGCACCCGACGCAAGAGGCCCGAATGATATTCTGCCCCCTCTGTGCATACCACCTTACATCAATGCCCATTTCGCAGTAGGTAGAGCAATTCCCGCACGAGATACATTGTCCTCCATTGGTGGTAATTCGAAATCTGGAAAAATATTTTTGCAACAAACCGAGGACTGCAGCCATCGGGCAGCCAAAGCGACACCATACTCGAGATCCCATGATTGGGTAGAATCCAACCCCAATTACACCAGCAAATATCAGCCCTATAAAGAACCCATACCATTGTGAAAATACCTGAGACATCCCCCCCAGCAAGCCTCCGCCCAGCCACTGATTCCCCCAAAGCATCAGTGTTGTTACGATTACAAATACCAGAACACTGTGAACCATCCAGCGCTCAATTTTCCAAGCCTTCACAGATTTATCTGACAGATGTCGGAATGGATCTCCCGCAGTTTCGGCGAGGCCTCCGCAACCGCATACCCACGAACAATACCAGCGCTTACCGTAGAAATAGGTTAAAATCGGCGTCGCGATCACCGTCATCACGGAGGTCCAGAACAGAAGAAAAATCCCCAGCCCGGGACCGCTCAGAGAACTGAACGTAGATGGCCATAGATAATCATACTTGAGTGGCCAAAAATAACTGAAGTAGAACTCAGGTTGATTAAGTAAAACCAATAATTGGGGAATTAAAAAAGCAAATCCCAGCTGAAAAAACATCACCGAAATGGTGCGGAGAATCTGATAACGGTTATCCCGATACTTGATCAGCATACGAGCTCCCATTACAAGCACAGCAAGAGTATAGAAAAATCCATACAAAAACCACTGGTTTGAAGGTTCCCCGCGTATCAACATGCTCAGAGAATCAGTAGAGCGTACCAACTGCTCAAAATTGGACGGTGCCCAATAGAGAATGATATAAAATCCGGTAAGTACGATTCCCAGAATCCACCCCATCATTCCTCGTGCAGTAACCCCGGAAAACCAAACCCCATTATTGTTGACTCCTGGTGGCTGATGAAACAGGCGTGAAAAAAGAATCCCGCTCCCCAGCAAAAACCCTGCGAGAGAAATCCCTAATGTGATTACGGGGGAAATTGTGCCCTCACCAAGGAACGTCACGAAAAGAGTCAGTGTGCCAACCCCAATAAGTGCTAAACCAATTTTCTGACGTATAGAATAATTTGATCCTGATGCAGTTAGCTGTAAGCTTGCCTGATGATTCATGAGAATTCCCAATTATGCCTGAGCGGCTTCACGATAAATTGCATTCGAATAAAATTCAGCATCAAACCGAGCTTTCTTTCCTAGAGATTTAAGCACTTCCTGCACAGAGGCCCCACTACGAATCCATGCTTCACATTGATCCTGACGCAGACGAAGGCCCAAGGCGTTAAGCCCTAAAACGCGGCCGCTTTCTCGGTCACTGTTCACACGGAGAAGTTTCCGACCCCTCTGAAAAACCTGTGATTGAACATGTGCTTCAGGTTGAGGAAGTACATCTCCATATGTCTGATATTCCATTGTGAAAAACTTTGCTGAATTAAAGAAAATGCCTCGCCGGTATGGTGTTCGCTGTCCACATAGCGTATGTGCAACGGTTTTCCCATGTGCGCGACCGGTATACCATAATTGCTCAATTCGACGCCCCCCAATGCCATCGGCATTGAATTCTGCACAATCTCCTGCAGCATAAACGTTTGGCACATTGGTTTCAAAGAACTCATTGACTACAATCCCTTTATTCGTTTGAATCCCTGAGGTTTTTGCCAAATCAATATTGGGATGCACTCCAGCAGTCAGTCCCACAAACTCACAACGAATGCGTTCATCTTGATTGGTCTCGACTGCTTCAACCGATCCTTCTGGACCAAGAATAGACTTAAGTTCGGTTTCGAGTCTCAAATCAATGCCATGGTCAAGAATTTCTTGATTAATCTGTGCAGATTCTTCTTTGGGTAACAGGTATTCCATATAACTCTTCTCCCGTACCAGAAATGTGACTGGTATATGTCGGGTATGAAGCATTTCTGCCATCTCTATGCCAATCAGTCCACCTCCTACAATTACCCCTCGGGTAATGCCCTGTGTATTTCGTTCCATCAGTGCAAGATCCTGCATCCCGTATAATCCTTGTACCCCCCGTAAATCCTGCCCCGGCCAACCAAACTTGTTTGACTGTGATCCTGTGGCCAATAGTAGAGCATCATAGGCAATATCGTTCCCGTCAGCAATGCGAACTGCTTTGGCTTCTGTATCAATCTGAGAGGCATACCCCCGAACAAGTTCAATTTTGTTCCGGGACCAGAAGTAATCTTCGTATGGCTTGGTCTCTCGATATCGCATATGCCCCATGTAGATATACATCAGGGCCGTTCGCGCATAAAAATGATCGGTCTCACTGGAAACAACTGTAATGCGATCAGAGCTTAACTTTCGTATAAATCGCGCAGCAGTGATCCCCGTAATCCCATTTCCAATAATTACAATATGTCTAGCCATTTTAAATCCAATTTCTAGAGAGAATTTACGTTAAAATCTTAACCCGTCAATCCCTTAACCTTCAAACTTATGGTAAACATGACCTTTGGAATTACTGGTAATACCGCAAAGGATGAATTATGGCCTCTGATCCACCAACTGAAAATATGGATGGATGCGGAGGAGATCAACTATCAACTTCATACTCCTGTTGCACAAGGACTTATGGAACGATCGCTCATATCTCTCGATTGTGCAAAGAAAGTCTCATCCGACACTCTCGCGCTATCCAGTACAATTATTCTCTCTATCGGAGGAGATGGTACCCTACTCCATACAGCATATGAAGTTGGCGCATCTGGGATACCGATTCTCGGAATCAACATTGGATATCTCGGATTTTTGGCTGACGTCGAAGCAACCAACATTCAACATGCACTCCGGTTGCTCAACGCTGGCCGCTATGAGATTGAGTCAAGGAATGCTCTCAGTCTATCTGGTGCTCACACGGGATGGGCGCTCAACGATATTGTAATTACGCGGCAACCTGCAGGTGGACTTGCAGCCATAGACGTATTGGTTGACGGCACCAAATTGAATCGCTATCGGGGGGATGGCCTGATCATCGCAACCCCTACCGGGTCAACAGCCTACTCGCTGGCTGTTGGAGGGCCAATTGTGATGCCTGGAAGCAACGTGATCATCGTGAGCCCCGTCGCTCCTCACAGCCTGACCGTTCGCCCTATCGTATTGCCTGCCCAATCAAATCTCACTGTACAACTTGCACCAGGATCTGCAGACTGCACGATTGCTCTGGATGGAAGAACTCAACCTATCTCAGGCCAGGATACCTCCTGTATGATATGCCGGGCAGATCATACCATCCAACTTGTTCGTTTTGAGAATGCGGATTATTTTGGAACACTTCGCTCCAAGCTTTCCTGGGGAATGGGAAGACAAATAACTACGTAGAGATTCGGCACAACAGGAATGGTTCATTAAACCGCTACAAGCTGGAAGCATGGGTTTTTGGCACTGTTTTTGCGGTCGTTTGGGGTAGAGAGCATCGTGGGTGAACATTTTCAGACACTCTGTGAACAAAAATTTGCCTTTGCCCACGACCTGCTAAATCATAATCATCAAAAACTTCCTGAATCATGTTTTATTCTAGTTTTCGTTTATCAGCCACAAAAATTCGTGTTTTGTATGCTGTGACAGGAGTCATTTGTGCCATTTTCATAGGCGTTGCAGTTACCCCGATACCAGAAGCGGTTGTAGCAGCTACGCAGGTTCCGACACATGCCTTGGGTTACGTGATTGATTCGAACTGTAGCCCATCGGGGTGTGGCGATTCCCCCGAAAACGGAATGCGAATAAAGTGCGGTGCTGAATGTCTGGAGACAGAAGGAAGCGTTTGCTGCAGTATTGAAACGGATGCGGGTTGTATAAAATGTTTCTGATCGACTAACAACGTTGTAACACCAAACAAAGATGGAAAAGAAAAATCAATTCATAAATCACCTCTTATGCGGTAGAGAACTCTGCATACTCGCTACTGTGTTTATCATAAAAATTCTTTTCAACAGCACCTGTCTCGCACAGCCTGCTCGTGAAGTGGATGCAAAACTGGTGAATTTTGACGATGTCTTTGTTTTGCAGGATACTGTACGATTTGATCCGGCAGTGATTATTGGAAGGATCGATGATATGGATATCAGTGATTCCGGGACTATGCTGATTTTGGATAATAGCGCCCGAACAATATATCATTTTTCCGCTACTGGACAGCTTCTACACGAACTTTCGGTGATGGAATGTCATCCAGGCGCAAATTTTGTTCCATGGAACGCCCGATTCATTGATGATGAGCAAATTATTGCATGGGATGCAAAAAGTGCCGCATATCTGTTTGATACCGACGGGCATTGTACAGATTACGTGAGATCAGAGGAATTGGTCAATATACAGGCGATGTGTGCCCACGAAAACGTTATCTACGCAAAACCACTGGCCTTTTCCGAGATGATGGAGGTGAAGCTCTTTTCCCGACGCTTGGAGCTTAAGGAAAAAGTCCCGATTGAAATCAATAAGTGGCCCAATCTGACCCGAATTCTTTGGATAAAAGAAGGGCGAAGTTTAGAGTGTTTTGATGATGGTGTACGGTACGCCTACGTCTACAGTGCAGATGCAATTCCCGTCATACATCAAGAAAATGCGATAGCGTATAAGCCGCCTTTCCTGTTAACTAGAAAGCGCGATAAACCAACACTGAACCCCCATGACATGAGAGGATTGTTCGATTCATCGGATGTGATCGGACTGTATAGACTTAATGCCACTACACGAATGATTGCCCATAGGAGACTCCGGCATCGCGGCGACGTGCTGCATGGTATAGGACTCACTATTGTTGATCACAATAACAGTTATCCCGGCATCAGTACTGTATTCTCAGGCTCTTTTATGGGAGCTGGACGCGGACTATTATATACACAAGGTGACCATGAGCTTCTGCCGGATGGAGACATAGGGAATCCTCTGATCTTACGCTACCGTTTTGTACCTCCGACCATCGATGACTAATCGCTCGGGAGACGTCTTGTGGTTTGTGACACCGTTTGTACTGATACTGATTGTAACCCTCGGCTTGCGCAAAGAATTCTGGACGAACTCACATCAGGAGGACTACTTACCACAAATATCGGCATCTACTGCCCTTGAAGGACTCAAATTTCCCGGTTCATCCACCTTTGAGGTACATTCCCGTACCTCCATATCGGAACAAGACGGTACTCTTCCAGATACAGCTATTGTGATCTTCCTGGGAGGTATTGGTTGCTCGGCCAATCAGATAAAACTCCTTCAGTACTGGTCCGAAGAGCATGTTAATACAGGATTTCCAAATATTCCAG
>JAPOTE010000030.1 GCA_026709335.1 Bacteroidota bacterium
GATCAAAACCATCGGAAGAGGATACAGAAGGTTTGAAAACTTCAGAGTCGCAATTCTCTTCTTCTGCGGAGGTCTAGATCTCAAACCACACAAAGCCCAGTAGAACCAGATCTTGAAACCGATCCGCATGCGCTACGATTTTTTGGACGCCTGACCTGCAATCATATTGATGAACTCTGGAATCAATTTGATCAGCGCGTAGAAGCACGCGCCGATGTTGACCCGAGCAATCCCACGCCCGGGCTTTGCTTTCAAAGATCACGGTATCGTATCAAGAGGGGCGGCCCGAGCAAACGCATCCGAGTTTTGGCACCTCTTTCGCTGGCCTCTGAGGCCACCGCACTAAATATTTCAGTTGACAACAGCAGATTCAAGGTATCCGGTAACAAAATGCTGTTACCTAACAAAAATCTGGGCGTAGCACATTGTGATATTCGGGTTGGCTTATCTGGAAAAGAGGATGCTCACGGCTTAATTATGGCAAAGCTCGATGAGGAGGAAGCTACTGCCGACTTAATCACTTTTCAGCTGCTCGGAGCTGGCATTAAGATTAAACTTGAAGACACCAGGATTGCCAATCAGCGTTACCGTTGGTGACAAAACGTTCTGGAAATAGCCGCTCGTCACCCGGCTCTTAAGCAATATCTGGGATCGGCACCTCTGTTTCAGGGACAGGATGAAAAACATTTCAGAGTGATGTTGCAGAAATCACGGCTGACGCGGTGTGTGCGCGTCTGGTGAGCAGACGCGTTCAGAACAATCCAGAGGAATATGATGGCGTTCACTGGGATCAGTACCATGCCGAATACAGCATACTGGTTTCGAGATTTTTGCCCATAGCCCAAAAGCTCCAGGTACCGTCGGATGGATGATATCGGCACACCCTATTGGCCGCAAAATGAGCCTGCTACCAAGTGGTTTTTTTTTGATCTCATTTTACACTCGCCGACGTAAATGGATAAAGTTTCAAGAACATCTTGCCAAGCGTCGAGAAGAGAGGAAAGATTCCTTTGTCACCTGCATTCTTTGGCTATTGATATTTTTCGTTGCAGCTCGCAAGAATCCGCCTCCACGCATACTCCAATCAACCTGTGCAGCTTTCTTGCCTTCGCTCGTGTCCCGGGAAATAACTTGTATCCTACACTACAGTCAGGAACAATTCTTGACCTTCTTTCTTGAATTCTTCACGGGCATGGCATTGCTACAGATAATGTCTGTGTAAACAAAAGATCGGATTACTATCCAACATTCCGGTCAATATTCATTTATTGAATTCATATGTTTAATTTATAACTTATAGAATTTCTACCTTGTAGATACTAACGTATGTGATTCCCTAACTTTTCTCTGAATTCCCCTATGTATCTTGCAATTCATAACTGGATGAAAGCTGAACCACTTGAAGTGACCGTTCAGCGATTAGCCAAATATGGTTATCAGGCCTTGGAAATCCAAGGCGAACCCTCTAAATATGACACGGATCAGGTCACAAAATTGCTTAAAGATCATGGCGTTCGATGCTGGGGGAGTGTGACTCTGATGCTGGATGAACGCAATTTGCTCGCAAAAGACGAAAAGCAACGAGCAAAGTCCGTAGCCTATGTAAAAGATTGTATCCAGATGGTGAGTGCATTGGGCGGAGAGGTGATTTCAGTAGTCCCGGGCACTGTCGGGAAGCTTGTCCCTGATTCCACCCCGGAAAAAGAATGGGACTGGTGTGTTATCGCCCTGAAAGAAATCAACGACTATGCAAGAGAGTGCAAGGTAAAGATTGGTATTGAACCCATCAACCGGTTCGAAACCTATTTCATAAACCGTGGAGCCCAGGCATTAGCCCTCGCCGAAGCAGTAGCACCGGACTGTGGCGTCTGTCTAGACATTTTTCATATGAACCTGGAAGAAAATGATCCAGTCGCTGCTATCCATGAGGCAGGTGCTCGCCTGGTAAATTTTCATGTTGCAGATAACAATCGCATGGCGTGTGGCATGGGATTTTTCGATTGGCCAGCAATTATCCGGGCCCTCAAGGAAGTTGGCTATGATGGGGCTCTTTCAGTTGAATTCTGTCCCCCTCTGGACCGAACTCCGGCAAACCGTTTTCCTGACAGTGTTGACCTCAATCCGGAGGGAATCTCGGAGTCAGAACGAAAGTTTCTGGAAGATCACGGTAGTAGCGTGTTCAGCACGGACTTTTATGAACTACATGTTCAACACTCTGCGGAGACATTGCTCCCGCTGATCTCATAATCAGGTGTAAACCGTGAATCTATTTTCGGGTACCTTGGTTGCCTCGCCTGAAGCAACCCCTTATCATCACATTACCCGATATACTAATTCGCGGATATGGACAGAAACTGTGATTTTCATAAGCTCCAGAATCCCGCGGGCGACATGTTCAGACAGTCGCCGAAACGCTTCCTCTCCCTTTTCTTTGGTTGCACGGAGCGGGTTGCCGATTACTCCGCTCTCGATAAACTCATGATGGTCCATAGGAAAGTTGAAGTACGTATATCCCTCAAATTCCACATCCGGCATCCCGTCTTTTTTGGCAAAAGATTTTGGTAAAAAATCGGGAATATGAGCTTTGGTGAACTCCGCACGGTCCATACGTACCAGATCTTCGTTCCATGCGAGATCTTGGGAGGTTTCTAGCTCACTTGCATGCCAGCCCGGTGTCTCTTCGGGCGGGTTCTCCATCAATCCTTTCAGAATACCGGTGTATCGTTCCATATATGGTTTCACAAAGCTGATGAGAGCCCCGGTTTCGTAACGAAGTTTTCTCAATACAGGATCAACCACCTTAATGTTTGAACCATGCCCGTTAATGAAAATGATCCGATTGAATCCATGATGGATCAGACTGCGAGCAACATCGTGCATCACAGCCAAGAGCGTTGTGCTACGAACTGTGATAGTGCCTCGACCTTCTCCCGGCTCATGCATATGCTGGGGAGAATACCCCATCCAAATCGGGGGTGAATACAAAACGCCAATTAAATGTGCGATACGCTCAGAGATATGAACCGCCGTGACCGTATCAGTATATAGCGGCAAATGTGCTCCATGCTGCTCGAGACTGGCAATCGGGACCAGAATTATATCCTTGCTTTTAAGGTAATTCCTGATATCCGTAATCGTCAGGTCCCCGAGATCCCATGACAGGAATTGTGCCCGGAAATCGTCGTCTCCTTCGGTCAGTTTGGGTAGATGGCTAAGATCGTTGGATGATGAGGCAATCATGTTTTCTGGTTGTCCATAAGTTGAATAAATACATCTGCAACCGCTTCCCCGAAAAGAGGATCATTCACATTGCAGTCATAAATGTCTACACTAATATTCGTGCGGAGATTCTGTTTTAGCGCGCCTAAAAATCTGCTGTCAGCATCTGGATCCCAAAACACTCCTCCGGGCGTATTGGGAATAGAAAGCCCCTCGGTGGGAACCATTACCACTACATCTCCCTTGGCTTGGTTTAGTTTTCTAGCAAAAATTCTTCCCAGTTCTTCCATTTCATCACCTGAAGCTCGAACAAGAACATACTCAGGATTATGATCATACATGGGACGATCACGTAAGCTTTCCGGAACTGTTCCTGTATTCCAGACACTAAAATCAATGCATCCCGGGAGAACTACCTGGGGCAAGCCAAGACGGCCAGCCACTTCTAACCGGTCAGGCCCTCCGTCATGAATGCCTCCCACAAGTGGGTCATACACCTCATTGGTCGTGTAATCGATGATACCAACGAATTGTCCCTGCTCCGCCAGTTCTTCCATGGCTGGACCGCCTACGCCATTGGAGTGAAAAATTACTGCCTCATACCCTGCATTTTCCAGACGTTTTTTTACCTCCATGACCGCAATCGTGGTATTTCCCAACATCGTGATTGCCACATTGCGTTTCTTTGGCTCTGGTAGCCCATGTCCATGCTCAACCATCCCACTGAGCGCTGCAGCTACATTGTCAAAAACGCTGCAGGCAATAGAGTTAAGCCCCAGAATATCTACCACAGAATGGACAACCATCATATCTTTTGTACCAACCAGCGGCGCGAAATAATGGTGTCCTGATGCGATCGGAGAAACCAGTACCTTTGGCACCCCGACCGGAAGAACCATCATAGCCGCAGCCCCCATGATTGCACCTTCTGCTCCACCCATGCTTACGGCAGCATCTAGTCGGCCCTCTTGATAGAGCTTCAATGCCAGGTTTTGAAGTGATTCTCGCATCATCCCGACGGCTTTTCCCCGACTACCCGCTGAGCGCATGGCTTCAAGGCTGGAGCCTGCATAGGTGGCAGATTGTTCATGAGGAATATCTGGCAGGATTTCCAACGGCTCTCCGAGAATGCCTGAATCAATGACAATCGTAGATAATCCAAACTCCTGAAGACGGTCTCTCAGATAGGCAATTTCCGGACCTTTGGTGTCTAGGGTTCCAATCAGTACGACGGTCTTGGCCATAATTACTTTTTGCCTAATTGTTCAATTAAAAGTTCATACAATCCCTGCACGCGCATAGGGGATTGATTTCGAAGATGAAGTTCATGGAGAGTTGCTGGATCATCGCACAAAAGGGCCTGTGCTCCTTGATCCATAGCATCCTGTATCCGCGATTCGGTTAATTTGATGCCTATATCGGGCCGAGTAAACTGAATTGCAGTACTTCCAACTGGATGTGCACGTTCCCGCCTCCAGAACAACTCCATCGGAGCAACACCCAAAGCAACTTTGCAAAGCGTCCGGGCAGCATCAAGACGAGCAGGAAGTCGAACCGCATGTGTGGGATCAACATATGCGATGAAATCATTCGTTTTTTCTGTGGATATCGCCCCCTTATAATGCTCTGCCTGGACCCGATCTGCCATAAACTCAACCAGGTCTATTAGCACCACCTCATCAGGCCAGGTTACTCCAAGGCGCTCCTCATACATTTGGCCGAAGGCAAATAAATCTTGCGGAGAAAGTACTAAAAGTTTTTTTACGCCAACTCGCTGAATCTCGTCTATGCATAACTTTGCCTGCATCCGTGCTGTATCCGGGTATCCTAGGGAGCAGGGAATAAATCCGCTATCCAGCCCGCAGCCTACGGGAACAGCTTCTATTCCGCAGATACTAAGTAACTGTAATGCTGCCTGCATGGTACTGGAGGAAAGATTAAATCCAGCGTCTCCAACGAAAAGCCCCCATTCACCTTGTACACTGGTAGGTTTATAGGATCCAAATATAGACTGATTGCTGAGGATTTGATCATTCACCTGAGATACCTCAGAGGGGGCAAGCCCTTCCGCTGCAACCTCTGCACGAATCGCAGCAATAGCAGCTGGTAGCGGTTGATCGGTAACACAATGTGCTCGACAGTTTCCCCCGTCGGGTTCTGCGTAAAGCACTTGGAGAGCACTGGGAGTCCATGTCAGAGTTCCTTGGCGTTGCATAGAAGCGACTAAGGCAATACCATGGGGAGTAACAGATTCATTGTGTGTCACATGACCTACAGGAGCCACATGCCTGCACATCAAGCAAAAGCGACAATTCTCTATGGCATCAATGATATTCGTATTCATTCGCTCACACTAATGCCCAAATCCAACTTTGCCCGGATTCATAATTCCGTTCGGATCCAATGTTTTTTTGATCCGCTCCAATAATGGCCACGCGTCTCCGTATTGACGGCGCATGAAACGAGAAAGCTTAAGCCCAACTCCATGATGCTCATTGACCATTCCA
This sequence comes from Bacteroidota bacterium, assembly GCA_026709335.1. Taxonomy (GTDB): domain Bacteria; phylum Bacteroidota; class Rhodothermia; order Rhodothermales; family Bin80; genus Bin80. The sequence goes on from JAPOTE010000030.1 coordinate 5,727, forward strand.
CCATTCTCGAGGACTGCAGTCATGGCTGTATTCCATATTCGATTATGCAGCCTGACTGCTTCTCTGGCATCATCCGGAGGATTCTGGATGATAAATCGCGTATATACCATTACACCCCAATGAAACCAGTGGGAAAAGTGTCCTATAAAATCTACATCCCATTCTTTATACCCCTCTTCAACGGCTTTCTTTTCTGCGAAATACAGTTTTTCGATTTTATCGTAGGTCGTGACAGTTTCAGTAGTCCCGTACATCCAGGGAAGCTTAAGGCTTTGAGGTGGATAATAGAAATCATATCGGTGATTCCACCAAGCTTCTCCAGGTTCACGTCCAAGATCTTGCGCTCCGAATTGACCAATAATCTCCATTGCCTTCCGCTCCTGCAAGATAGCAATTTCTTCATCACCATCAAAGCCCAAGACCATATAAGCACCTTCTAGCTCGTATCCTAGAATTTTCTTGACTCGCGAAGCAGTTGAGCGAGGATCATACAATCGAATCACGAAGGGATCCAGCCGGCGCGTCATAATTTGACGACCTGCTTCAAGTGCGTTCGTTAAATCATCAAAGAGTACTGCGCGAAGTAAACGACATTCGGGCAGATAATCCAATTGCATCGTCGCCTCGGTGATCACCCCAAAAGTCCCCTCAGCACCCAGAAACAGACGATAAAAATCTGGCCCGGAGGCATGTTGCGGTACTATCGGCGTGCGTAGAATGTGACCATCCGGCAGAACTACCTGCATACGCAACACAAGATCTTCTGCCTTTCCATATTTGTTGCTGATCGTTCCTGTGCCACGCGGAGCGAGATACCCTCCAAGCGTTGCACAATTTGCAGATGCCGGATAGTGAGGAAGCATTAGTCCCTTCTCGTTTACCGCCCATTCCAGCTGCTTGCCATTGATACCAGCCTCTGCCGTGACCGTGAGCGATTTTTCATCAATCTCGAGAATCCGGTTCATTCTTTTTGTATCAAGAATGATTCCCCCAAACACAGGTAAGGCTCCACCTTGAGATCCTGATCCACCCCCCCATGGAATGACTGGAATGCGGTAACTATTGGCAATCTTGAGAATTGCCGAAACCTCTTCAGCATTCTTCGGGCGAACAATGTAATCCGGTTTACGAGGAACCTCACCTCGATCAAGCCACATCTGAGGCAACCAAAACCAATCCGTAGAATACACGAGCCGGTCGGAGTCGTCAGTCGAAACATACGAATCTCCCACGATTTCCGTGAGCTCACTCCGTATCATCTCTGGCTGCAGGCCAGTCAAATTCATTTTATTAAACCTTATAGTATAAGCTCACGAAAAAATTATCCATAATTCGGCACATTTCGGCGCATTCCATGCAACTTCCAAGAGCATCAGTTGATTCGCATATCCACCAAAATAATCCCTGACAAAGTACATTGTACTAGTCTAAATAAACCAGATTGCATATTTGTTCAGGAATTCAAAGATTCCATCGATCTCGCTCAGATTGACCCGGCAGATGGCATCAACAGTCGGATCAAAGCCATCAATACTTCCTGGCTTGGAAATCTGAATCGGTAAATTCGTATACTGAAGGCCGTATATCTTATCATCCAAAAAAATACACATGATTTCTGCATTACAACTGCTTTTCAACCTATCACTGATTTTTGGAACTCCTGATCAGTCGTCAGTACTGATCGTGTCCGGGCAAAATAATCACGACTGGGTGCGTACTGTGGAGCACATTGAGCGCATACTTCTGGATGCAAATATATTTTCTGTTAATATATCCTTGACGCCTGAAAAGGAAGCTGATCAGAAAGCATGGGATGATTGGAATCCAGAGTTTGACGCCTACGATGTGATTCTGCTGGTTTATAATGGAGAGTTGTGGCCTGAGCGAATACGTACGCACTTTGAAGCATATGTTTCTGGAGGCGGACATGTTCTTGTCCAGCATGCAGCAAATAACCCCTTCCCGGGATGGGAAGCCTATGAGGAAATGGTCGGGCTATTATGGCGAAATGCAGATGCAGGTTATGGAGCCTACTGGGATGAAAAGGATGGGTTGATGCGAATCTCTCCCGGTGAAGATCAAGGCGCTGGACACGGCCCATTACATGATTGGACCATTACTACCCGAGATCTCGAACATCCAATTATGACAGGAATTCCGAAATCATGGTTGCACCCTCATGATGAGCTCTATCATGGTCAGCGCGGTCCGGCACAAGGTTTGAATGTGCTGGCAACTGCATGGAGTGATCTAGAATTTGGAGGGACGGGAAGGCACGAACTCATGATCTGGTGGACACAATTTGGGGAAGGTAAAATCTTAACTTTCCTGCCCGGTCATCTGTGGGGAGATCAGGAGGATGACCGTGCACTCCGATGTGTGGGGTTTCAAACTCTGCTTCAGCGCAGTGCAGAATGGCTAGCCACGAATGCTGTGACAATACCTGTACCGGAGAATTTCCCAACTGCAGAGCAAATTAAAGTCACCGGCGAATAATTCCGAACTGATTGAGGCTACTGCGGTGACCTAGACCTTTACCCACAACAATTGCGGTAGAACCCGAAATTATTTACACATAGCCCTGACATTATGTCAAAAGCGCGAATACTAAATCATTTAGATAACACAAACTATCTCATGATTTATCAAATAGAGATAAAGGATTGAATATTGCACTCTCGTCTAATTATAGTTCCTTAACCGCAAGCGTCATCACTCCCGAGGTAGGTTTGTCCGAAAATTCTCATACATTCAATCTCTGGCCTGCAAAACTATATACCTATGATTTACGCTTCCATACAGCCTATTCCCATTTCTTTCTTACATTTGAGTCGGTAAAATAAATGTTGACCAGAGTATCGTACCCACATATTATTTTTACAATCAACAAATGTCGTTCCAAAATATCTCCAAGATCCCAATGTATTTCTCAAGCCGGAACTGTAGAGTTTATAAATCTTGGATGTGAGTTATGAACTTGGAATCTAACTTAAATAAGTTGATAAGAAAATATAAGAATTTGAATTCTTCGCTAAATGAGAAAGACACGGAGAATTTTTTTATTCTACCATTTCTTGGCTATTTGGGTTATGACCATAGCGACCCAAACAGAATTAAATCACGTTACGCCGCAGATCCAGACTATAAGAAAACGTGGCAAGTGGATTATGCTATTCTTGGCGAAAACCGAAAGCCCATAATTTTTGTTGAGTGCAAACGTCTCCGTGAGCCACTTGATTCGCACTACGCTCAGCTAAAAAATTACTTCAATAGTTCACCATTGGTCAAATTTGCTCTCCTTACCAATGGTTATGAATATCGGTTTTACACCGATTTAGATCGTGAAAATGTGCTGGATAAACAGCCGTTTTTGTCATTTACCCTAGAGACCGACGCGAGCAAATACTTAGACTGTTTATCAAAGTTCTCGCGACAAAACTTTGATGTTGTTGAGCTTCGTTCTTTTGCTTTGAAACTGTTGTACCGCTCAAAAACACTGGAATACCTCAAACGTGAGATCAATAATCCCAGTGATAATCTGGTAAAATTCATTACCAAAAATGCTGTTGGAGAGACAAAGAAAGCAGTCAGAGATGAAATTGAATCTTTCCTTCCTTCAATCTTTGAGGAGTTATCCTTCGGATCAAAGAATACAATAAATAATGGAGCAGATGAGGGATCAGAGGATGACAATGAACCAATACAACTTCCTGCTGTCAGTATTTTTGATAGTGATAATCCTACGAAGAAAAAACTTGAGTACTATATCTTCAATGACAAAAAACATACGGGCTCAGTAACAAATATGTTTGTTACTGTCTTTGAATATCTTTTTCAGAAAGATAAGGAGCAAGTACTTAATATAAAGGGTAATCCTGTTCGGCAATTTGAACCTGAAAACTTGAATTCTGTACCCCTCATGAACGGTTACTTTCTGGTAACAAACTATAGCAATGCTGATAAATTTGATAAACTAAAAAACGCGCTGGCGAAACTTGACTTGAAGGATATTCTTCGTGTCAAGCTGACCTGAATTTTCGTATAACTCAGTTTAATGCTGTACCTTGTGTGCTCGAACCAATCATGAGTATCCGTCAGATTAGTTGAAAATTCGTATGCATACGAAAATCCCATGTAAGATAATCATTTTACTAATAAATTGAGGTTA
>JAPOTE010000022.1 GCA_026709335.1 Bacteroidota bacterium
AATTATACCCTTGCGATCCATTGACTCATATAACTGTCTATATTTAATCTTTTGAATATCTTTAGCATACCAAATAAGATAATCTGCGACCTCAGGAAGAGTGTTTGCAGAACTACCGCTCTTAGTAGTATATGTGATGGTTGCAACTCGATTCTCAGCCCCAAAAATCTCATCCAAGATCATTCCAACGCGGTGGACATTTTCATCACCAATCTGCACGAAACAGCTTCCACTTTCATGCAATAGATCTCTGGCTAAAAGTAGACGATCGCGAAGATAGGTGAGATAGGAATGAATCCCTAATTCCCATGTATCACGAAACGCCAGAATCTGCTCTGGCTCAGATGTCAAATTTAAATCCTTATCTCCACCAGTTGGGCTTTGCTGGCTTACAAACGGCTGAAAATTTGAACGATAGGTAATCCCGTAGGGTGGATCAAGATAAATGGTTTGGACTTTGCCTCCCAATCCTTCCTTCTCTAATAAACTGTTCATCACCAACAAACTATCCCCCGCAATTAACCTGTTCGTCCAATTCTGGCGATGTTTGTAAAACTCAATCGCTTGGCGAATCGGTCGGTTTTCTTCGGGGGTATCAAAGAGAGAGAGCTGCTGACTATCATCAGATCGTTTCCGAACAGTATCAATAATCGTGTGGGGATCTATGCGCTCATGCACATGAAGTGAAACCGTAGGAATTTCGAAAGATGTGCGTTCTTTCTTGCCAGCCCACTCAAGCTCTGGATCAATGTGCGGATCATGACTATACGTCTTCCTGTCCTCGGCACCATCAGTTTCTGGAGTAACCAGACCGACAGGTGGGTTATTTACACGTTCTTTTCCCTGATGCGTATAGTGTTCTATTTCACGCTGCTTGTTTTTGGAGCGTCCCATAATATTTAATCGGGATTAAAGATCAAATTGAGGCAAAAGCCGACATACTGGCAAAGACGCTGTTCAACATGCCTCCCCAGCCCCGTCAGCCAAAGAAAAAACAAAGTTAAATTTGTGAAAATAATTTGCGTAATTACGTATATAATCCCATAATTTTCATCAATCATCCACGCTCCTTGTCACAATACACTCACTCCCACTCAACGTTATGTAGATCTGCGATCGAACGCGATATCAAGTCAATACGACGTAAGCCACTTCTCGATAGGGAATAATCATTACCCCTGCCCCGCACCAAGCCATTTGTAAGATACTGATATGGCACGACTGATTTCTCAAGAACTTTCAGCTTTGGCTCATCGACGACTTCGTCAGATGGTTCAAAGCTGAGTGGCAATCCGGAAGCATCAAAAATGATTTTCCATGAACTCCCAAGCTCAATAGGAGGGCCATATTCGGGAGCCCAATCTTTGAGTTCATCACATAGCCATGGATACCGCCATAGCATATCCGGCAGTGTGGGGCCTGCCGGAATTATAACCTCAAAGGAAGGAGGCATTTGTTTTAGGAATTCTGGTATAGTTAAATCCGGGTTTTTTCTTAGTTCCAAATACAATCCTGCAACATCTATTCCCACTAAATTGAGACCATTATACAGTTTATGGTAATTAGGAGCTGTTTTTCCGAGATGATCATCATACCAGTAATTGAAGGCTTCACTGAGCATAAGGTTGATTTCCAGATGTAAATGTGCTCGGTCACGATTGACTCCCCGGCCTGAATAACCCATGATACCAATGACTGCCCCCTGCTCAACATTTTCTCCAACTTCTACAGAAGTGCTCTTCAAATGGGCATAAAGGCTGTAGTACGGCGAATCTCCCCACCAGTGCTCAACAACAACATATAATCCATAGTTTGAACGCCCCTCTACATTATTCACATGCACAACTTGCCCGTCTGCAATCGTTGAAACTTCATCCAATGGTTCCCCCCTTGATGATCGCTGCAATGGTCGAATATCAATTCCCTCATGAAACCGGCTATAAATCACACCTTCACTTGTATGTCGCACATTCCGCACAAACCCATACTGGCCTCCGGTCCAGTCAGGCCTCTCATTTGGACGGGGCGGACGATAAGTCTTCATATAGAATTCCGGGCCCCCACCCCGGAAAAGAGCGTCATTCTCGGTAGGTAGTACAATTGGGACTTCGGGGAGAGTCTGGGCCATCCCTACGGGACAAGTAACACCCGACAGACCAATCACCATACAAACTAACCCAGTCACAACCTGCTTTTTCAGAAAAAACTGCATTGGTAATCTCAATTTCTGAACATTGAATTTCTCATCCTACCCCTCACAGGGGTTATACACCTGACCAATCATTTATACCGATTGCACTGGATAGTTCACCTGAATATCCCCTTGGGAGATTTCCGTCAGCTTTCGCTTCAGAAGACTACGTCGAAAGGGGCTGATGTGATCTGTAAATAGAACTCCTTCTAGGTGATCATATTCATGCTGAAAAACACGTGCGAGAATTCCTCCAACTGCATGGGAGTGTTTCTGCATCGTTACATCCTGATACGCGATTTCTATCGACTCCGGTCGGACTACAAGCTCTCGAAGATCTGGGATTGACAGACATCCCTCTTCAAATTTTTCTTCCAATTCTGACTCCCATGTGAGCTCAGGATTAACCAATACCATAGGCTGCTGAGGAAGAATATCTTGAAACTCCTCTTCCATCTCTTCTTTCATGGGAGAGACATCCACTACAAAGATGCGTTCCAAACGTCCAATCTGCGGAGCGGCAAGGCCAATCCCTTCGGCGTTACGCATCGTGTCAATCATGTCATCTATCAATGTCCGCAACTCGGCGTCGACAGATTCAACACGTTTGGTTCGCTGACGAAGAACAGGGTCACCATACAGGCGAATCGGGCGTATGGCCATGAACTCTACGGATCAACACGAGCAAAGACGCCGGTGAGTGTATCTTTGCTGAATGTCACAACTTCATAGGGTTTGGCATTAGGGCCTTCCATACCGGGTGATCCAATAGGCATCCCTGGCACAGCAATTCCAGGTATATCCGGCCTTTCCCGTAGAAGCTTTTGCACGTATTGTGCTGGTACATGCCCTTCAATCACATATCCATCGATAACTGCTGTGTGGCATGAACTCGCCACACGAGGAATGCCAAGTTGCTTCTTGATTGAACCCATATCACGCATATCACGTGATTCAACCGTGAATCCCGCATTTTGCATATGCTCCACCCACTTGACACAACAACCACATGTGGGAGATTTGTAAACCACCATTTTGGGCTGCTCGTCCTGACTATCTTGTCGTAACACAAACCCGACAATTGCAATAGTACAGAAGACAAGGCCTGTAAAAGTAATCGGGATTATCTGTCTCATTGACTCACTCAATTAATGCATTATAACTCGACAAACGGGACGGATCTACATCAGCAAGAAAGTCATATGCCTGTCCGCTCTCATCTGAGTCCTCAAAAATCCCGACTAACTCCTTATACTTCGTGCCGAAAAAAATGTCAAAAACATACTGCCTGGATTGATCTTGATACAATTCCGTCATGGTCTGCAAAATTTCCAGAACCTTTTCTCTTGCGGCATTCTGATCCAGGGTAAATAAATCCAGCGCTTCAATATGATACTGATAGTAAACTTGGCGGAGCGGACGTAAACGTGGACTCGTCATTTGGTCCACGATTCCTGCACGTCCATCCACATCTATGGTACTCCATCCTGCAGCATTACTGGCGACGGCCAACTGCTGGATTCGTTTCGCCGTCTGAAAATGCTGCTCTCCCCCATACTCGCTGAATGAATCATAGTCATATCCCAACATTAGATAGGCATAATAATCCAGCACGGAAGTCAACCCATCAAACCGTTCAATTTCAAATACCAAAGGTGCCCCCTGGGAATAATTGAAAGTCCATTCCTCATCACTGATTTGCAACACGGGGGTCTTAGCCATTGTCCCATAGATTGGACGTGTGCTGTTGAGAATCATCTGAGCTCCAAAGGAAGTAAGCGTAAAACTTTCCTTGAAGATAATCTGGATTGAACACTCGATGAGTTCATGCAACTCAAACCGATCCTCTGTCCAGTTGTTATTATTCATATACTCTTCAACCTGCTCCCTGAGATCGTCAAGGAACGAAAACCCCGAGCCTTCCAGTTGCCGGTAGTTGATTTGAGCAGTACACTGGAATTCGCGTGCCATGGAATCTGAGAACCCCAACCCCACCACAAAGAAAAAAAGTGCTATGAAACGCATGATCTATTGAGTACGGCTCTTTTATTCTGAAATAGGTCGGGTGTACTATATAATGTGCAACGGACCATCAAATAAAAGAGTATGAGCACACTCTGTTCACTTTACTTAAACTCAGATATCTTTTATCATTCCGCATCAACTATTTCTACACGCCCCCCACGCTACTCTCCCAAATTACGAAAGGCATCCGCCTTCTTTCACTTTCTTCACTCAATTACGAGACGCGGGATACATCATTTATCCCAATTTGTTCATTCACCGATTATCCTCCATCCAAATCACAACAGCGTAATGAATCCTTGATCCATATCAATAGGGTTGAATGAAGCTCGCACTTCCAGATCAAGATAGTGGAGGAGTCGAAACTTCAATCCCATTCCCAATCCCGCCGCCCACTCACCTTCATGATCACTACTGAAAAGAACATTCTGTGCAAATCCATACAAATAGAGAGCTTTGAAATAGACAGGAACCTTCACAAATCCATTCTGGATATACCAGACAGGCTGTAGAATCTCTGCGTCAATCCTGATATGTGTTCCTTGACCCAAATATGCTTCAAATCCCCGCGGAAGAATCAATGAATTGCTGTATACACCAGCATTGTTTTGAGTCAGCAATGAAGCCCCCAACATCAAACCAGTACTCGATGTTCTGGACAATGACCAATACTGATTGGCTCGCACCAGTAAACCCGCATGCCTTGAATCTGCTTCCCTGTATATATCCGTACGGGTATATAGTCCAATGACTGTCCCCCTGTTCGGCAAAAGATCCCGTCTATTCTGCTGTAGGCCAAACCCGATCACTCCATTCACGTCAACCCGTGATGAACTCTGCCATTCAGCCAGAGATTGACCCGTATCTCTGCGAAAGGGAAGCCCCTGCCCATTCAGGTTAAACCAGCGCGTCCGCTCACTTCGTACACCCAAGGAAATTCTGGCGTAACTGTGTCGAACATTAGCCTCAAACCTGAGTGGTAGAACTAGCCTGATCCCGGTTCCTACCGACTGAGTACCGTAGGTGATTTCCCCTGCAAAATGATCATATGAAAAAATTCTGGCAATTACAACATCAGGCTCATTGTAGGCATCAAAGATTGCCATGACCGGACCGAGGGTAGAACGAATCTCTGCACGCCCCCAAACTTTCTGTGACTGTACAGTTAACTCAGTCGCATAGGTTATCCGGCGCAGTGGATCACTCCCGTATAGGCCTACCCCACCACCGAAACCTAATTTGCGTTCCGGATATTCGGTTGGCCAGAAGGCAACAGGAAGCATCATCCGAGGCCGAAGTCTGCGCTTCACCGAATATGGCTCATGATCAAAATCTGCGGGCACCTCCAGTTGAGGGAGAATTTGTGGTATCTCTTCTACCGCCATAAGAGATATGGCCGGAGCATCTTCTGGTCGAAATTCTGTGGACACCACATTATATCGCTCGTGCTGATAATCTACATAGACGAGTGCGTGATTATCGTCAGACAGGAGAGGATCCAGCGCTCCATATGGAACATCTGTGAGTTGTAGTGTCCGTTCTGTTCCAAGATCGTGACAATATATATTGGTAACTCCATCAGCATCCCCTGCAAACAGGAGATATCGTCCATCGGAGCTCCACGCCAATTCTCGTATTGTCCCATCCTCCAGAAAAATCCAAGGCTTTAGTCCGCCTTCAGGTTCAGCAAGATAAATTCCCTGGACTCCACCATGTCGCACAAGAACTGCAATCGCGTTACTGGATGGTGCAATTTGAATGAGATCTGCCTGGCTTCGCTCCCTGATTGTCCGAATATTACCATCTCCACTGATTTCAACCCAGGTATTACGCTGTCCATCATTCCGTAACGCCCAGACTCCTGAAGAGGTTTGAATCGGCATATGTGCGCGAGCCTCTTCGGTCAGACGTATTTCCCGCTTTTTTGAAATTTTGTACTCAAACACATCTGCGGTTGATTGCAATGTCGAGAACCTATCAGGAACATAACGTGAATATAACAGGGTATTTTCATCTGACACACGGAACCATGCATCTTCGGGAAGCAGTACTGCATGAAGCAGCTTAATCTTTCCACTTTTTACATCAATCCTATATAACCCCGGTGTTTCATCCAATCCCCTCCGATATACGACAAGTGTTGAATCATTCAACCACTGGGGCCAGCGCTGTACCACCCCGCGCTTCCCTGCAATGATATGTGCAGGCTGTGACACCACACGCATCTGCGGAGCCGTTTCGTGGCGAAAATCTGCTACCAGTTGTTTCAAGGGTTTCTCGGTCGTGCGGCTTAAGTCCAGCCCGGTGGATCGGATTGGAAAGCGGTACCGTATCTCTCGCATTCTCTCAAAAAAGAAACCTTGATCCCGTGACCGCTGCCATGCGAAAAAATGAGCACCACCGATATAATGACGATCTGGATGAAATCCATATTGTGAGCGCTCCATAAGTTGCGAGATACTCCACGGGTTTTCGGAAACTGCAGCCGCTCGATACTGCATCTGAAAGCGAGCATCATGCAAACGCCCCGCGCCATTTTTATCCGAACTTTCAAGATAAATTGCCGCGCCCTCAACTAATCCAGGTGGCATTGCCATATTGAATGTACGCGCAAGATCGGGTGCAAACCAACGCATTACTTTTCCCAGTCCCCTGGCCCCACCGGCTTGCGCCTGCGCCGCGTGTACGAGTTCATGTGTTGCAATTGCCTCAATCCATGAACTGGACCTAGTGCCTAGTCGATTTCCCTTTATATGGGGAACTTCAATTTCTTGGCGAAAAGGATGAGTATGTACATACCCGTTGGACCGATCGCTGGAGTTATTCAATATAACAGGCATCCACATCGGTCTTGCTATACCTGAAAGAGCTTGAGCCTGAGAAAGCTTGCCCTCTAGGACCAGCGAAGCCTGCCAAGCTTCTATTTCACTGCCCTCTTCAAAAATGATCTCGAAGTGCGGTGTCTTGTGCACACGATAATGGCTTCCAGATGGACGTATGACGGGCACATAGGGAGTCAGTTGCCCGAGAACAGGGGGTGATAGGAAGAGACCCAGAAGCGGGACGACCAGTAGTTTTGGCATTCTGCGGAGGGGGAGGGATTCGAACCCCCGGTAGGCAGTGCCTACAATGGTTTTCGAGACCACCCCGTTCGACCACTCCGGCACCCCTCCGAACCGGGGTGAACGAAAATGAGAATTAGTTTGTTCTTGATCGCACTCACGCATAAAGTGTGTTCTGAATTAATTTCAAGTGTTTGTCAATCCTTATTCTTACTCCTCTCACGATATAAAAAGGAGCTTCCACTGTTTAAGTGGATAAGATCTCTGAATTGGACTTGAAGGTTCTGGAATTCTTCACTAGTCCGTTGAGATGCCTCGCAATATTCATGCCGTGCCTTGTCCAGAAAGTTGATGAACAGCTGAGATCAGGGAGATTGACTGTTTGCAAGACTCGATCAATATTTCAACGGTATCCAGAGATTCCGGGTAAGTTGGACAATGATCTCCGACATCACGAAACGTGCTGTACAGCGAGTGTTTTTGTGCAAGAGCAAGGGATCGAACACATCTATGTCGATGAGATACCCTTTGGCCGGGGGCATGACTGCATCCTAGTCATATCCAATCCGGATACCAATATCGTGCGAGAGTGTGTCAAAGTAATTTGATCGTGAGTACAATCTCGACTGAAGCTGGAAATTTTAACAGAACTAAAAGCACTAATGCATCTGATCTGACGATCCTTGCAGATATCTGGAATATTGCAATTACTCCCCTGGATCCCAGATTTAGATGTCCCTTTGGTTACCGCAGAACGATCTTCTGGCCCCTCCAGCGCTGATACAATCAACCAGACTTTGGACGAAATGAACGTGCCTTTGCTTGGTTTTTTCTCCCCGCCTGCAAATCTGCAAACAGGAACACTTGGATAACGAAACTGTCAAATAACCAACATGGTACCTTATTGCAATGACTGAATATCCACGTCCGGACGCCTCCCACGTACCAGATTTTGTCATTGATAGGGGGCCAGCTGAACACTTTCATGGGCGTGAGCGAATCTTGGCAAATTTTAGCAAGCTCGCCAAAACAGCCGTGGACCCACGGAGAGGGACAATCTTCCTAATTCAAGGTGCTCCAGGCGCGGGAAAAACAGCCCTGCTCCATGAATGCAAGAAATTTGCTAGAAGACGAGACTGGGAAATTACGGAGATTGATCCGCCTGCTCTTTGGGATCTTGATGAATTGCTCTACTATCTCGGGAAAGAGGATAATGTACAATTTACAGGTGGATCTGGAGAGATCGGCATTAATGCTGGTGTTAGAGCTGGCGTCAAACTTAATGTTGAATCCAACCAAGCCCGTCCCACAATACTGAAAACACTCCAAGATGGCGAGAAACCCCTACTCCTCGTTCTGGACGAAGCACAAGCACTGGGCATAAAAGATGTTGTCCCCTCTAATCAAAAGAGAATTATCAATAGCGTCCTTAACAACATCCATAATGGTAGATTGAAGAGATCAATCATCCTTCTGGCAGCGGGGCTGGGACCGACAAAGGCTACATTCGGTGAACTGGGAATATCAAGGTTCAGGGGAGGCTGCTTCGTAGAATTGGGAGCGCTGGGAAAAAAAGCTGAACGTGCGGTGATTCATGATTGGCTCACAAAGAATGGCGGTGCCAAGGGAGACCCGACTCCATGGATTGATGCGATTACCCAAAAAACGCATGGCTGGCCTCAGCATATTACCATTTACGGAGAGGCCGCAGCTAAGCAGGTCAAAAAAGATCAAGGACACATGACCCCTTCGGGACTGGAAGCCGTCTCTCGAGTCGGGATGGAGAGACGCGAAGCATACTATGAACAACGAGTGGTCGAATTTCGCCCAGACCAGATCCGTTGCCTGACAATGTCTGTCATGAATAGCTCCCAAGAGGAACCTGCTGAGTACAGAGATATTCTGTCTTTACTTACGAAAGAGTATGATGAAGACGAGGCGAAAAAACTAT
>JAPOTE010000112.1 GCA_026709335.1 Bacteroidota bacterium
CGACAAACATTGCTATGTCGTCTTATGGATGGATAAAGTCCACGTTTGGGGGCATCCGTTGCTGCTGTGCATGGGAGCGACCTCAGAGGGATGCCGACATTTCCGGGGCTTTGCAGAAGTGCCTACACGAGACCTTGTTCCCATGCAGCGACTCTTTCAGGATCATGGGCTAATGCGCAGGAAATATAACTTTTTCCGACGCCGGTCGGCCCTGTGATGAGTACATTTTGTTGGCGCCGAATCCTGACTTCGGCGGTCTAAAAGTGCCTAATTCTTAAAAAACGTGCTTACAGGGCCTTCTGTGAGGGGGTTGTTCTTGATCCTGTTTGTGGTGTTCAGTTTTCCTAAAAATCGCGCCTGCATACCTCTGTGCAAAAGATGACCGCCGAAGTCAGGACGAATTCTTCTGGACTATCTGTTAAAGAGACGGCGTTGCTTCTCCGACTTACCCGCTTCCAACTTTCAAATCAGTCACGCAGACGGCCAACCCGAGCTAAAACCCTAAGTTTGCGTGCTAATACACGAATAGAGCCGGACAGAAATACATACCCTAGAATCGGAGAAAAACCCACGACAGCTATTTCCAAGAAATTAGCTCCACCGCCAAACCAAAGGTCAAACGCCCCACTGCTCCATAAAAAGTAATAGTAGAAGGCCGAGAATAATACAATCACCATCTGGATGATCTTTAGAGAGCGAAGCTGGATCTTCGATTTTCCTCTCAACAAAAGACATCCCAAGAGTACCGGTGCCATCAGAGCCAAGGAAAATCTGGTGATCAGAATGACATTCCCCAAAGAGGTATCTATACCAAAGAATAAGAGTGCATAGGAGAGTCCTGCCAAGGTAAGAAAAACAGAATGGAGATATCCCATGGTTATAGTATGATTTATATCAGTTGGACATGTCTGTAATCAGGTGCACAATTTCATCAGTCATTTCACCTGTGGACGCAGTCCCACCAACATCTGGAGTTAGGCTCGTTCCTTCTTCATACGCACGAGTAACGGCCTGTTCAATCTGCACTGATGCTTCGGTTTCCCCTATATGATGCAATAGAAGTGCAGCAGAACGTATGAGTGCAGTGGGATTGGCTTTGGAGGTTCCCGCAATATCTGGTGCGCTCCCATGAACCGCTTCAAATACCGCAATGTCATCGCCAATATTTGCACCCGGAACCATTCCTAGCCCACCAACCAACCCTGCACATAGGTCACTCAAAATATCTCCAAAAAGATTGGTTGTCACAATGCAATCAAACTGCTCTGGTTTGATAACCAGCTGCATGGCCATATTGTCTACAATAAATTGATCAAATCGGACATCCGGATATTCTGCTGCAGTTGCGAGTGCCTCTTCCAAGAAGAGGCCGGTGGACAACTTCAGAACGTTTGCCTTGTGTACAGCAGTCAACCGCTTTCGTTGATTGGCAAGAACCCATTCGAATGCATAGCGAAGAATTCGCCTCGAGCCCTTGCGAGTAATTCTGGCAATAGAGTCAGCAATTTCAAGACGTTCGTCATAGCTCTCAATACCAGAATAAAGCCCTTCGGTATTCTCTCGGAATATGACCAAGTCTACTCCTGTAAACGGAGTCAATAGCCCAGGTAAGAGTTTGCATGGCCGCAGGTTCACATACAAATCCAACTTCTGGCGAAGAGATACATTGATACTCCGGAAACCCTCCCCCACGGGTGTGGTGACAGGCCCCTTCAAAGCAATGCGATTTTTTCGGATGGAACTAAGCACATCATCTGGCAGAGGATGACCAAATTTTTCGATTCCACGGAATCCTACATCCTCAAAACGTTCCCATTGAACATTAACTCCCGTAGCATTAATTACCTTACAAGCAGCGTCGGTTACCTCGGGGCCAATCCCATCTCCGGGAATTAATGTAATGGTGTACATGTGACTATTGATGCACTGGCCATGGAAGAGGAATTATCCCTTGGAAATTATTTGTTTATCACGCCAAAATTGAGAATGATGGATCACACATGGGAATAAGATACGGATTCAACCAAGTGCTATCTTACGAAAACCTGAGATCCTTAATAGAAACTCTAAATGATCGGTTATTAGCCAATTTATTTGATTAGAACCATTGATTTTGCCCCAATCACCTTTCCATCGGCTTCCATCCGATAAATGTATTGACCGCTACTTACCGCCGATGCATCCCACTGAATTTTATGAGTGCCGCTGCTGTATGACTGATCTGTGAGTGTGGCAACTTTACGCCCCAATACATCAAAAACGGTGATTCGAATGTAGCTGTCATATACAACTTTAAAGGTAATACTCGTGGTTGGATTGAAAGGGTTTGGATAATTCTCTTCTAGCTCAAAGGATTCAGCTACTTGAGTTATATCCCGTTCGATATCTATATTTACCTGTGAAATATCCAGAGTCCAGACTCCACGTCCATGGGTTGCAAGAATAACCTGATCATCAATAATTCGAATCCGCCAAACGCTGACCGCGGGTAACCCATAATCCGCATAAGACCAAGTTTCCCCGTTATCTCGGGATTCAAAAATCCCTAAAGCAGTTCCAACCCACATAACTCGCGGATTGTCGGGGAATACTTCGATATCATAGACGTGAGTATTTGGAAATCCATTGCTGCTTTCGCAATTATGTCCAAATCTATTTACAAACCCAGAAAGGTCTTCCCAGGTCTGCCCCATATCTTCTGTTCGAAAAAGTTTAGGATGGCATGATACAGAAAACATCACATAAGCTGTGGCCCGGGAAGTAGGATGGGTGCCCAAACCGGAGATCTGGACAGCAGGGGCAAATTCCGGCGTGTTCACCGATCGCATCGTCACCGGGTTGCTAACGCCAGCCCCCTGAGGAGCTAAGGCATTCTCGGAAACACGAAGTAATCCAGGATGATGATCTCCCCAAAAATTACTCCATGCATCACTTAAATAGGCACCTACCCAAATAACTGATGGATCTGCAAGGGAAACACGAACTTTGCTATTATACCACCAATTACTAGATTCTTCCTCGGGGATGATTCTGTGCCAAGACTCTCCGAAGTCAAGCGAACGAAGCGGACCTGCTTGCGATACGGAGAAGACTGCCTCTCCTGATCTAGGCGTCCATGAAAGAGATGTAAAGAACTGTCCGCCAAAATCTCGAATATTGCCAGCTCGCTGCCAATTCTCTCCACCATCAAGAGAGCGATATACGTTGTTATATTGAATGGATCCCATCAGTGAATCCGCTCCTTTCCAGATAACATCAAACCCATCTCCCCCCAGTACCTCTCTCCATCCTCGCCAACTATTCGCATCATTAGGGGAGACCCAAGTACCATTGTCTTGGGTACCACCTATGTACATGTCAACACCCGGCCTCTTTGTTGCATCATAAAACTGGGAGGTATTATACCCACCATACCCAGATACATCATCTCCCTCAGTCCAATTGCCCCCACTATCCCGTGAATAGGCAACTCCGCCGTCATTCCCATTCATGATGTAAAATTCATTGGCCCCCTCATCGACAGGCATGGATATTAGAGCATGATGATCAACGTGTACATAGTCCTTTTCCCATAGCTCAATGTCATACGCTTCCTCTACTAAATTCTCCTTTATAAAATTAATATGCAAGATTCCTGATGGTGGGTCATTTGGATTCCAAGTAGATGCTAAATCACGTTTCAGATATGGCCAATAGTAATACATCAATCCATTTCGGAATCCTCCATTTTCAGCCATTTCGGGTTTCGGGGAAGATGCATCATAGTCGTATTTAGAGATAAAAACATATTCTGACTCATATGTCACAGCATAGGAACCTTCACCAATAGGAGTTAAAATAGGGGGATATAACTCCCACCGTCCGTTCGCTTCCTGATCTCGAAACGATACCATCAACTGGCGGTTGTTATCGGTATCCCAGACTTGAAAGGGAACTTCTACATAATCTTCATAAATATATTCTGTAAAAGCGATTCCGCTGCCTCCGTCGCCATTATCCCCACCGCTGGGGGGAACCGTGTATCGATGTGCCATCTGAGTCAACCCTGAACCAAATCGAACCTCTACCGAAGTCATATCTTCCAAATCAAGATCTTCCACACCGTATTGACGAATAACCCAATCATCATTCAGATCATTGTGTTGATACCCCAAGAATAGCTTTATTGACCCCTGTGCCCAGTAATGCTCTCTATAATGAAGGTAACTAAGCTCCATGAAGTCAGGGAGAGTCACAGATTTTAGTCTGCCAGTTAATCTGCTGGTGGTTCGGTTGCCATCGATCCACGCTTTTGAACGAAATACACCACCGAGATAAACCGTATCCGGTGAGAATGGATGAACCATAATCGCGTTATCGTACCATCCTTGATCATGTAGAAAAGCTGACAATATATCTGGGGTACGATCAACAAATCGCCATGTATCCCCGCCATCTGTAGAGCGATATAGATCCGATACAGAGTACCTCGCTTCCCCTTGCTCAAAAATTCTTTCTCCGCTACCAGCAACAGAAGCCCAGATTACCTCTGGATGTGACAGCGAAATTGCTAATTCAATTCGTCCTGCCCCGTACACAAAAGATGAAAACGACTCTTTCCATGTCTTTCCTCCATCTGTTGAGCGTAGAATTGCATTGTAACGAACCGATCTAGCCGGAGCAAATTGTATATCAAAATTTTCTGGATTTACTTTTAGGTCCTGTACTCTAGTTTTCCACCCATGATCTGAAGTGTAAGTTTTCTTAAAAGATCTTCCACCGTTCTCCGTGCGAAAAATCCCGCCGTTCGTTACCACTACAACGATATCCGGATTATTTGGGTGTACAGCCAAGCGGTTTATGCAACGCCAATCATCGTCTGGATAATTGAGGTTCTTGACGATAGTAGTCGCGTCTAAATGAATCCAGCTTTCACCTCCATCAATGGTCTTGAACATACCTACCCCGTTACTATAACGAGAACATCCCAAAAATCCTTCTCCCGTTCCAAAATACATGATCTCAGGGTTGCTTCGAGAAATATCCAAAGTCGTCGCAGCAAGGCTGGGAAGATGGTCTGTAAGTGGAGTCCATTCCACGTTTTCCTGACCACTTATTCCGACAGATCGATGTGCTTTCCACACTCCTCCGCCTACGGAGGCTGTATACCATGTACTACCGGATGGATCCGATGGATCTATTACAACCGCACGTGTTCTTCCCCCCACATTCCCCGGACCTCGTTCCACCCAGTCTAGTTGGACGGAGTGTTTACCCTGCTTGGTATTTCGCAGGATTGCCTTTTGAAATTCTGTTATCCTGGAACCATGCGGATAGGGCTGGTAGCCTTGATCAAGTCCCTCGATCGCCTCAAAATATTCTATATACTTGTCTGGATATCCCTGTGAATTCTTCAGATGTTTTGATTTTTCGGACACCGGATGAAATTCTTCAGAAGAAACTTCCGGAAGAAAAAAAAGAACTCCAATTAAACACATGGATAGCGACAAGAAACTCGCGCTAATAAACCAAATTTCTTGACGAACATTTGATCTTAAATGAGATCTCTTAAACACCATCAGATTGAGATTGAAGGAATGTTCATCATTATTTGTTCTGATTGGCAGATCTAGATTAGTCGAAGACCTTCCTATGCCTTGAAGATCCAGAAAATAGGGATTTATACACTTAAATTAATGCCGCGGAAGCACTAAATTAAATTGGATGATTGAGGCGTAGAATTATTGGAACCAGTTTCCATTCGACATTTGCGTGCCCTCGGTAGAGAATTTCACTTTCAATATCATATTCCTGACCGTGAGTACTAAGAAATTTCCACAAAGAATTTGCATCTGAAAATTTCTTCTCTTCAATCATGTGTTCCCCTTGAATGCGAAGAAAAATCCATTACTCGATCTGCCTAGCTCCTATCATTTGTCCATTATTTAGATTTTCAAAAATCGTTTCATAAGGGTAAAATGCATTTGTCTTTAGCATGGACGTCACATCCTTCCGGTTGAGCTTAAGAATAGGGGTATATGGTAACCAGAGAGTAGACTTAATTGTATCAAAAAAATAAATCTCCCATACAGACTGATCGTCTAGTGTGATCTGTCTCCCATTGTTCTCCACCTTACTTATATGAAAATTTATAGAATCTGTCATTGCACCAGAATTTATATAAGTTTCAGGAATAACGGATCTAACACAGATTTAGTAAGCATTAACAAATACAACTACCATAACAATTTGAGACAATATCATGTACTTATGTTGCCATGGGAGGTTTGAATTCAATAGAATGGGTTGTCTTACTACTCTATTGCTATGTTGCTATATTGTTCTCTAACAACACATACCGGCGAGTAACTAGAGCACTTCCGCCGCCGTCGTTCAACGTCAACCACCCGAGGGCGTTAGTCAAACGGTAACAGGGAATTCAGATCAGTACAAGAGAGCCTAATCCTGAATTCGTCAAATATTTGAAATATCCCGCCTAGATGAATAGCTGATCCGAAGCGTCCCCGCTTTTCGAAGTTCGCCCTGAACATCGGTCACAACCCCCATTTCAGACTCTTCATCAACCCTGAGAGATACAATCAGCCTAGGCTGCTCACTGAGCTTCCGATACATAATTGATCGAACATTGGTCAAATCTTCAATGACTGCATCATCAATCTGCACTTTTGTCTCCCCAACCCGGTTGCCCGGTAGTTTCTCCGGGCCCATCCAGACGTAAGAGACATAACGCTTCTGTTCAATCTTGGTCAATGCCTCGGCCTGTGGCAAAATCGTACGAACCTGTACCTCCTGCTCTCGCAACACAGTCGTAACCATGAAAAAGATCAAAAGCATAAAGATGATGTCCGGCAGAGATGCCGTTGAAATCTCGGGCTTAGCTTTAGACTTTTTTGTAAAGTGAGCCATGATATTCGTCAGATTCAGTTTCCAGGATCAGGTTCGGCAAGGGACACTTGTGCGGGCCATTTCTCGCGAATTTCATTCTCCGCACCATCTTCCAGATTAGAGCGATATTCGACATAATTGACATGCCCCAAAGATCGCGCCTCCGTATCCCAAATCTCAAAATACGCCATCCATACCTCATCGAGTGTCTGAATATAAAGATTGTACGGAGTTAGACGATCCGTCTTGATGGATACAACCGCCTTGGAAGGAGAGTCAGAATAACGAGCATCTGCACCATTATTCTGAACATGAGTGAGAACCTCACTACGGATCTGCGCCACTGAAGACGGCAAGTCTTCAAGGAGAACCTGTCCCTGAGCATTGATGAGGATCTTGAGCATATTACGATCACTCACAGGAGGCGGAGGTGTAGTCTCATCAGGCTCCGGCGGCAATGTCATTCCAATCCCGGTGTCCACATCAATTGTAGTGGTAACCAGGAAGAAGATCAATAGCAAAAATGCAATGTCCGCCATCGAGGATGTCGGGATTTCTGCTCCTTCACGTTTCTTTTTCTTGGCAAGTATACTCATTACGGTAGAAGAGATGCGGTCAGGAAACAAGGTTTTTGATACCTGACACAAGAAGTGCAAGAAGTGTTAGCACCAAAGAAATGACAATTGTCATGATGCCAGCATCCGTCCAGGTTGGCAATGCAAGCCCCAAGATCAAAAATAATACTGGAGGAACGGCCATGAATGCAATCGAAATGGTCTTGATTTTGCCAAATAGAAGGCTACGAACACCCGAAGCGACCATCACTAACAAGGCAAGGCCTATCAGTGAAATAACGATGTATAGAAAAATATTGAGAAGCATAACAATCGTGGTTTATTGGGATATGATCCCTGATTAATCAGTTGCCCCTCAAGAGGTTGATCCAGCTTCCTTCATGACGAGCGAATCAATTAACTCGATTGAAGCCTCTTCCATCTCCACAACAATCCGGTCAATTTTGGAAACTGCATAGTTGTAGAAGAACTGCAGGATGATGGCAACAATCAGACCAAACACCGTAGTCAAAAGTGCGATTTTAATACCACGCGCCACCAAACTCGGAGAAATATCCCCCGCTGCTTCAATTGCATCAAAGGCTGCAACCATACCAATCACAGTTCCAAGGAATCCAAACATTGGAGCCAGTGCAATGAAGAGAGATAACCATACGAGTCCACGTTCAAGGAAACTCATTTCAATAGAACCATATGCAACTACAGCCTTTTCGACAGCCTCAATCCCCTCCTCGGAGCGCATTAAACCGGCTTGAAAAACGGCTGCAACTGGCCCACGTGTTGAAGAGCAGACCTCTTCGGCGGCAGATACCCCACCCTCTTGAAGAGCCTCCTTGACACGCACGATAAATTTACGTGTGTTTACATCAGCTAAAATCAACTGAATCACGCGCTCAAATGCGATGGCGAGGCCAATGATCAGAATAATCAATACGGGCCACATAAACTCACCGCCTTGATTGAAATAATTTACCAGTACATTGATCATGCCTTGATCTGCAGCAGCTGCATCCTGCATGACGTTCCCGAAAAGCTTCATGGACAAGTCCTCCAGAAAAATTAATTAAGGTTAAAGAATACTAATACAGCCCAAATATACTATCCAAAAAGAATCCTGCCAAACGGCTTTAAGAACTGCATAGCCTCAAAATCCCTCTAAGATAATGTTTTTCAACTAAAACTGCAACGTAAAAATACAAACTATTTTTCTGCTAATTTCTCCGCTTCAGGCCAAAGCTTGAGGGCCTCCTGCAGCGTATGATCCTCCGGATGCATGATCGGATAGAATGCTTCAAGATCATACAAACGTACTGCGAGTCTAGCCTTAATCCGTGCCTTGAGATAGGATCTATCTGCCTCTACTTCTTCTTCACTGAATGCATCAGCCTCAGTACCAAACCGAATTCCACGCACACGTGCATACTCCAAGAAGCGCTGAAATTCTATCTCCTCTACTTCAAAAGAGTCAAAAAAATCATCCCTGCGATCTCTCCAGGTGGCTGTGAGCGAAGCCCCCTCCCGATCATACCACATACGGGCATACGTATTGGCAAGATCACGGCTAAACACCTCACGAAGAAACATGGATGCTGAGTCAACATCTACTATAAAGTCGGGCAGAATCCCTCCCCCGCCTATGACAGTGCGTCCTCCTTCGGTTTTATAGTGAAGTGAATCAGGAATACTTTCTATGATTTCCTGCGCACTCAGCAAAGCCGAATTCGTCTGCAGTTCTCGTTTTGAAATGTAATAGTCTTCTCGGTCACCGTTTTCATAGGGAGTTTGAATTAATCTTCCTGAGGGAGTATAGTACCGAGCAATCGTCACTCGCAACGCACTCTTGTCAGGCAAAAGGTATTGCTGCTGTACAAGTCCTTTACCAAAGGTCCTACGTCCAACAATCAGCCCACGATCATGATCTTGCAAAGCTCCTGAAACAATTTCACTCGCAGACGCAGATGATTCATTCACCAATACTATAATCGGCTCATTCTCGAGAAGTCCCTCGCTGGTACCCACAAATGGACGATTGGCGTCTCGAATTCGCCCTTTCTGAGACACAATCAATGCATCCTCAGGGAGAAATTCATCCGAGAGCTGAACCGCCATTTCCATGTATCCCCCAGAATTTCCTCTTAGATCCAACATCAGGCGTTGCATCCCTTGAGATTTGAGGCGCTCTACCGCGCTCTTGAATTCTCTATGCGTTGTTCCGGAAAAACGATTCACCTTGATGAATCCAGTTATTTCATCAATCATGTAGGCGACATCGACTGCATACAACGGAATGCGATCACGCACAATGGTAAAATTGATTGGATTGGCATACCCCGGCCGAATCACAACAATATCCACCGAAGTACCTCGCGGACCTTTCAGCGTTCTCTGAACGTCCTCCGTCTTGTATCCAATAGTGCTTTGACGATCCACTTCCACGATTCGGTCACCGGCGTGAAGACCGACCTCTTCACTTGGTCCACCTGGAATCACACTCAATACTGCCAGTGTATCCTGCCCTTCTACCCCCTCAACAAATTCAAATGAAATGCCAATTCCTTCAAAACCACCACTGAAATCCTCTTCTACCCGACGCATGGTTTCCGCGTCTATATAGACAGAATGTGGATCCAATTCTTCCAGCATTCCTTCCAGAGCATGCTCAGCGAGCACTCCCGAGTCGACCTCTTCTACATATCGTTGACTGATTACAAGGAATGCATTTTCCAATTTTTTCAATGCCTCCCTCGTATCATCTGTCAAAGCAGATTCCAATTGCATGCCCAAAAGCACGCCGACCGTGAGTATTAACACACCAAATATTATTTTTGTGCGCATAATAAGTTCTCCGTGTATAAAATAGCGAGTGATCTGCACAACTGTCTATACAACTGTTGCGTAAAATAATGGATCCGATTCGTAAAAATTTAACATGTTCGGCATGAAAATACGCAGTTTTATTTTCTCGAGCATCATCATCTGCATTATAATTGCCGTTGGGATGTGGCGAATCGCATATGATTGGCATTCCCGCCTTCCAGAACGCTTGAAGACAGAACATATCACGTCTCTCGTGAAAATTCACTGGGGTGAAGCGAACACAGCTGAAATTCAGGCAAACTCCTTTTCCGATGCACTGTTCGGGCTCGGCTATGTGCAGGGACAGCTCAATGGCTGGACAATAGCTCTATGGCGGCAAGCTGCATTAGGAAAACTGCACGAATGGTATGGATCTGAGGTTTTTGAAGCAGACCGATTAGTCAGAAAACTGGAATTATCCGAAATTGCACAAGCATCATATTCTCGCCTGAACCCGGATGAAACTCGCTTGATTGCATCATTCGGAGAAGGAATTCGACTCGCATTGGAAGAAACTGATCGTATGCATGAGTTTGTCCTACAAGATATCGTACCAGATCCCTGGGAACCATGGCACACGTTCGCAATTGAGCGATTAATCGCTTGGATGAGCAGTACTTCTGAACCTGTATGCAACCTCGGAACCTCCATTTGCTCTGGGATGGAAAATCTTCGCTCCATACTTCTTTTGGACGGTTTTGAATCAAGCAGCACATGGGTTATTTCTACAGCAAGATCCCCCTTGCTTTACCAGCGGCATATACTCGGGAAATCAAGATCGCCCGCTTTTCAGGAGGTTGTGCTCAGAGTATCCGACGAGCTCGAACTTCATGGCGCGTCCCTTCTTGGAACCCCCTTCTTTCCAACGGGCAAAACCAACGAACAGGCTTGGTCAATCCTGTTGCACTCCCCTAAAACAAGTAGGCCTACTCACTCCACTTCCATGCGTACGGTGCGACTCAGATTTCCTGATAGGGAAGAGCTCGTTCACTATAAACGCTCAGATAGCACATTCAATGTTCCTGAATCCAAGACTGAATTGTTCTGGGATGGATTTGGAACTGAAACCGATACCCGGGCTTGGTTTGCTCTTCTGCATAACCGTTCCCTCCCTTTTCAAATCTGGCGCGGAGACGGCCTCCTCATTCGGCCTGATACACCACATGTAATTCTCGGAGACCCGGAATTCGTATCTGTGACCAATCATTCAGGCTTAGTTATCAGCAATGATTCTCTGATATATTACGACGTGCATTATCTGGACAGACTGAACCCGGATTTTGATGATCCCTTGAGTTGGATTACAGATACATATAGCCCTTGGATAGCTGAAACATTGCCTCCGAAGTTAGACTCTCTTCGTATACCTATGAATTCAACAGCAATGATTCGATCTGCCCTTGCCTACCTCAGAAACTGGGATTATGATTTTGGTGAGAAGAGTATTGGCGCGACAATCTATCATGAATGGATGATTGCCGATGGAGAAGCTCCCGAAGATGCCTTTTACAATGCAGTTGACGAGTTGGCTCAAAAATATGGGCCTAATCCTAGCGAATGGTTGTGGGCACGTGTACACATAGACACGAGCTGGGTCACATTTGGAGGCGCCTCAGACCACGAGATTTTTCAACCCTTTATATCTCCTATTGTGGGACACGAGTCCACGATGATCTGGGGAGGATTCCGCGCTACTGCGGCCCCCAGCATATGGGAAATGTGGACATGGATTGAACCCGGAGGATCCCATAGTATCCGTAGATGGAGTATCGATTTTCGCCAGCCACTTGGTCGATATATTTCTGGCAAAAGAGGGAGTACTGTATTCTCACTACCCACTCCATATTTCAAAACGACTCTCATGGTAACAAAATGACTTCTAATGATTGGTTTTTCGGACTCGATGCTGGCGGGACTAAAACACGGCTCTTCGCCCGTTCGGGAATAGGTCAGTGCTTTCAATTGTTCGGAGGTCCTGCCAATGTGTTTCGGCAAGGAAGGAAACGGGTAGCGTCCAATTTATCGAATCTGATCAAGGACGCTTTGTTAAACTTGCCTCAAGGAGCCCTGCGTGCTGTGCACATTGGTGTAGCAGGTGTCAGTGTACCGAGTGCAACAACATACCTGTCAACCCGAATCTCTTCTCTGGTAAACCTGAATTATTCCTTTCCGATTAGTATCTCGAATGATGGAGTGACCGCAATTGAGGGAGCTTTCTCGGGAGAATCAGGCCTGCTTTTTATTGCCGGTACAGGAAGCGGGGTGATCGCAAAAACTGGACCGAATATCTCGGATATCCTACATGTGGGAGGCTGGGGATACGTAATTGGAGATGAAGGGAGCGGATATTCTCTCGGTAAACGAGCAATCACTGCAATTGCACAGGCACTCGATGGTGGGCCATCTACATCTATGACCCACTTTGCTGAGTCCAAGCTGTCGATATTTGATCGTCCATCCTTGCTGGCGGCTATCTCACATCCAGATTGGAAATTCCAGGATCTGGCCCCCGAAATACTGGAATTTGCTACCGGGGGAGACGAGGTCGCAGCTTCTATCGTACGGGAAGAAACGATGCTGCTCGCAGGTCAATCGAAATGGATTCTGAGCCGATTCCCTGATCTACCCCCGAGATTCACCATCATTGGAGGTTTAAGCAACAACCAATACTATGTTAACAGCCTGTCTGAAGCAATGAATACGATTTGGTCAGCCGGAGTTTTCATGGCTCCTTTGGCTACACCAGCAGAGGGAGCGGCTCACCTCGCGATACGGCAGTTTACCGATTCTGCCGCTGCTCAATCAGAGATTCAACGACTGTAGGATCTGCAAGTGTGGAGGTATCACCTAGTTGATCATAGCTGTTTTCAGCAATTTTACGAAGGATGCGCCGCATGATCTTACCGCTCCTCGTCTTGGGTAACGAGGGGGCAAACTGTATAAAATCAGGTTTTGCAATTGGTCCGATCTGCGCCCGAACATGCTCAATTAACTCCTTGCGCAATGCATCCGACGGAAATTCATCCGCATTCAATGTAACATAGGCATAAATCCCTTGCCCCTTGATTGCATGCGGAAAGCCAACTACGGCCGCTTCCGCCACAGCCTGATATGCAACCAGGGCACTTTCAATCTCCGCTGTCCCCATGCGGTGCCCGCTCACATTCAGTACATCATCAATTCGGCCGGTAATCCAGTAATATCCATCCGAATCACGACGGCATCCGTCTCCTGTAAAATATTTCCCTTCAAATGCAGTAAAATAGGTATTTACAAATCGTTCATGATCTCTGAATACCGTGCGGGCCTGACTTGGCCATGAATCCCTAATAGCGAGAACTCCCTCTGCTTCGCCGGATAAAATGTTCCCGGAATTATCCAAAATTTCCGGCTGTATCCCAAAGAAGGGTAATGTGGCCGAACCCGGTTTTGTAGCGATTGCACCAGGGATTGGCGTAATCAGGATTCCACCGGTTTCGGTCTGCCACCAAGTATCTACGATGGGGCACTGTCCATTACCAACGACCTCGTGATACCATCGCCAAGCCTCGGGATTAATTGGTTCACCGACTGAGCCCAAAAGGCGCAAAGATGCCCGACTCGTTTCCTTCACAAACGAATCTCCCTTACTCATCAATGCTCGGATTGCAGTTGGAGCCGTATAAAATTGGTTGACCTGATGCTTATCTACTACCTGCCAGAATCGAGAAGCATCTGGATACGTCGGTATGCCCTCAAAAAAAACCTGCGTCGCTCCATTGAGTAGAGGCCCGTACACGATATATGAGTGGCCTGTAATCCATCCAACATCAGCCGTACACCAGAAAACATCGCCTAGATGATAATCAAAGACACTTTCATGAGTCATGGATGTATATACCAAATATCCACCAGTCGTATGCAAGAGGCCTTTGGGTTTGCCCGTTGATCCCGATGTGTACAAGATAAACAACGGATCTTCCGCGTTCATTGACTGCGCAGCATAGTCAGTATCTGCCGATGGTACATGTTCATGATACCAATTATCCCTTTCCGTATTCCACGGAATCTCCTCCCCCGTTCGTTGAACAACCAACACTGATTTCACATCAGGGCAACGTTCTATTGCTGCGTCTACATTTTTTTTCAGAGGAACTCTTTTCCCTCCTCGAAGACCTTCATCTGCGGTAATCACAAAGGTTGAATCACAATCCAGAATCCGATTCGCGAGAGAATCCGGCGAAAATCCCGCAAAAACAACCGAGTGGACAGCTCCAATTCTACTGCACGCCAACATGGCAACTGCAGCTTCGGGGATCATTGGCATGTAAATCGTTACACGATCCCCTCGTCGAACGCCAAGAGCTTCAAGCACATTACTGAGTTGACATACTTCCGTATGAAGCTCACGGTACGATATATGACGCGCTGATTCCTTCGGATTATCTGGCTCCCAAATCAATGCAGTCTGATCTCCCAATTCGGCAAGGTGGCGATCCAGGCAGTTATATGACGCATTCAGTTCCCCGTCTTCAAACCAACGAATTTGGACGTTTGAAGATTCGTAGGAGACATTCCGGATACGAGTAAATGGTTTGAACCAATGGATTCGTTCTTTCGCTTCCCTGCTCCAAAACCCTACCGGATCTGCAATGGATTTCCTGTATTTAGTTACATATTCATCTTTGCTACCCAGGTGTGACTTGTTGCTGAACTCCATCGGAGGTGAATAGAGTGCGGAAGGTGATGTATGATCAGATTTAGATTCATGCATTGGTACTATATACTGTGTGTTTTCAAGGTCTTGGAATTAATTAAAATGAGTCGTACAGACACAGAAAGTGCCTCCATATAGCAATTCAAATTGCACGACAACTGGTCAGCTGAAAATTAGAGGCTTATATATTCGATTTTATATTTTTTAGCATTGTTGACTCCATCATAGTTTCTGCGGCATACGCATATCCTGTTGTGTCTATGTAACGGAGACTTGTGCGAGGGGGCATTTCAAACTTCCCTTTCTCATTTCCCTCGAGGGTCATGACATACACTGATCTCCTTGATGGCATATCTCCGATCTTATCTCCATGTTCCAGAAACAAATTTCCTCTGTGATCTAGAACTGCGCTCGTAAACATAGGACCTCCAGGTACGTAGCTAGCAGATTCTCTGATATGATCTGGCAAGTTTGATTGCTTTCCCATGTCCATGAAACGCCCCTGATAACGAGATGATAACTCACTAACAGATAGGCGATTTAGAATACGTCCAGATAGATCGTAGAGATCAATACGGTTTACGAATTGAAAAACGACAATGATCTTTTCGGGGTGCCCTGCAAGTAACAAAAAATAGTTCTCAAGATTGTGCTTATATACATCTCTGATCTCAAATATTATCTCCTGATCTTCCGCCGGCGTATACATAGACACATACCTACTGAGCGTTGTGTTGTCAGTGATCCCCAAATATAGTTGTTTGTCGGAGGCAACATCCATGTCCATCAGAGTGCTAATTTGAGCAGATCCGATATAATTGAGGTCCGGATCGAAATAATGCAGAACTCCATCACCTTTTTGATCCGAAACAATCAGCGTATTTTCAATTAGCACAAGATGATGGGGGCCATTGATAAATTCTCCTGGCGCCCTACCCTGGCCTCCGACTTGCCGTATTAATTTTCCCAATGAATCATGTTTGCTTAGTGCAACGTTGCGTTGATCACCAACATAAATGCTACCATCATCTCCCACGGCAACATCAGCAATACTCAAAAAACCATCTATCGATAGAATTTCTTGAAGTTCAACAGGTTGAGCATTTGCTCGATTCGTAGAGGTAAAACCACATAATAAACTGCTGAATACTGCTAACGATATCAGAAATAGATTCCCCTTTCCTGCAATGAGGTGAATACGTGATACAGAAATATCATCAAGCGATGAAGCTCGAATGAACTGCTGGATGATCAAACAAAGATGTTTATACATGATGATCTCCAATTTACTGCATCCGTACGGAAATCCTATGAAATGCCTCCTGCACGAAGTGGATATCGTGTTCATCTCAGGGTTCATCAGATCTTGTAATCAGAGGCTCTTGAAAAACTCCCATTCCGGGCAAAAAGAATTTCCGAAGATACTCTCAGCACAAATTTTGTGCCCAATCTCGGGAGTTTTGCAAGACACTTCATTGGATTGCATAATAGGCAACCTAGCACTCCCTCAAGATGACCAACAACAGTGATATAAATTTAGGAAGTATCTGATTCTTGTAGTTCTGTCACAGCTACATCAAACAAACGCAACATATCATTCGTAGCCATAACGGATAGTTTTTCCATCTCACAACTTTGTATCAAAGAATCATTCTTCTCGGTAATCTGTGGGAGGTACAGGGAATTTCGGGAATAAGCTCATTGCAGGAACATTGATAAATGTAACTTCATGTGCTCTCTTTGATATAGGGGCAGAAGGGGAGGAGTCAAATAAAATGGGCTCGGTGAATGATTCTGTAGAATTCATCGAGACAATTTCTTTCCCTTTTGGGTAGAACTGAAGCCTGGAAACTATTCAGGAGAAGGGTGCATCATGAATGATGTCCCCCTGTACTTATGCAAAGAATTCAGTAGCGATGATAAGGCTTCCAATTGCAGCAATAGTGCCGACAATCCAGCGGAGTTGGTTCAACTGAGAAGCTTTATCCTCCACGCGTTGCTCTGCATTCTCCGCGCGTAGTTCTGCAAATCCCGTTTGCATTTCCCCACGTAATTCTGCAAATCCTGTTTGCATTTCCCCACGTAATTCTGCATTTTCCCCACGTAATTCTGCAAATCCCGTTTGCATTTCCCCACGTAATTCTGCATTTTCCGCACGCAGTTCTGCAACTTGACTGACAACGAAGGCCTTGGTTGCGACCTTGCCTAGAGCATCATCTACAGCAGCCGTGATCGCCTCCGCATGTATTTGAGCTTCTTCCCACTCAACTCCACCGGATTTCAATTTGCGAGCAATTGTAACTGTATCTGACATGATTGGGTAAGGTTCGAGGTGAATGAATGCACTAAACAAGCGAATACAAAGCGGGTTCCTTATAGGAATTCTTCCGACCGTATGTTAGAAACTCTTTTAAGTTCAGAAGTCAACGTGTCACATCAAAATTGGATGAAATAATTTTACTACTCGGGGATTGTCACTTTTTCAGTGAGAGCATCTTTTATGTAAAATACTTTCCTGCGAATCCCGAAACTGCTTTCTGTTTCTGATTGACGTATTTGGCTGGTGCATATTTTTAGCATTCTTTGCATAAATAACATGGGATTGATTCACCCTCACAGTTAAATGAAACTTCCTATTTCACGGTTCTATCACTTCCATGGGAGAAAATGAAACAGCCAGACGCTTGCTTCCATACTGATCAAAATGCACCGTCACAATTGTATCACCTCTGTATCCTTCTACCATCACAACTTCCCCCAATCCATATTTTTTGTGTCTTACCCGGGTGCCGATCTTAAAACCTGTGTGAATCTTAGGTATAGGATTTTGTTTTGGCATACGAGAATAACCCGAGCCCGCAGGGTTACTGGTTCGTTTCCTTTCAGAGTTTATACGTTCAAATCCACCCAATTTTTTGTGGTTACTTTCAGAAATAGGTTTTGAATATCCAGATTTCGTTCTCCATTTAGAGGGTTTGCCATGATTGCCTGAGCCTTTCGGAATCAGTTCCTGAATGAACCGACTTGGCTGGGAATATTCTGCACGTCCATACCTTGAACGTACTCTTGCCCATCCTAAATACAGGCGGGACTCCGCTCTTGTAATCCCAACATATAGCAGACGCCGTTCCTCCTCAAGAGATTTTGGATCAATATCCTCCTCGCCGTGGTAGAGCGGTAATAACTTCTCTTCCAATCCTCCGATAAAAACCACAGGAAATTCCAAGCCCTTGGAAGCATGAAGTGTCATGAGCACAACCCGATCCAGATTAGGCTCATCTGTATCGGCATCAGTCATAAGTGTCACACTCTGTAAGTAACTGCTGAGTGTTGGAGAGTCATCCTCGGGAGCATAATCCTGAATTGCCCGAAGAAGTTCATTCAAATTCTCTATTCTGTTCTGGCCAGTAGGTGTATCATCTAGACTCAACTCATTAAAGAGTCCCGATTCACGAAAGAGAGAGGTAGCAATATCACTGACTGCCTTCCCCGATATAGCATCTGCAGCATGAGTTTCAATCAAATCTACAAATCGCTTTAAGGCCCCTCTGGCGCGGGGAGGTATCGACAAATCTTCGATTTCGCGGAGAGTACGACTCAGGTCATACCCTTCCTGAAATGCGTGCTCTGTAATTTTTTGTTGAGACTTGACACCAATCCCTCTTGAAGGATAGTTCACCACACGCTGGAAACTAGATATATCATTGGGATTTACCAAAAGACGCAGGTATGCAATGGCGTCCTTGATTTCTTTTCGCTGATAGAATGAAATCCCTCCAATGATTCTATATGGGATACCTCCTTTACGCAATGCTTCCTCAAAGGTGCGACTCTGGACATTTGTCCGATATAGAATTGCACAATCCTGCCACCTGAGGCCGTTACTGAGACACTCCCTTCTTATGGTTCTAGCCGCTCGATTTGCTTCTTCTCGATCATTACTGCTTTCGACAATCGAGATCGGCTGACCACTCTCATTTTCAGTCCAAAGTGTTTTCTTGATCTGTTCGGTGTTGTTGGAAATCACTGCATCTGCTGCAGTAAGAATCGCCGAAGTAGATCGATAATTCTGCTCAAGACGTACTACCTTCGCCTCCTTGAAATCTCGCTCAAACGAAAAGATATTCTGGATATCCGCCCCCCTGAATGAATAGATGCTCTGCGCATCATCGCCAACTACACATAAGTTGCGATGGATTTCAGAGAGCGCGTACGCCAATAGATATTGTACATGATTTGTATCCTGATATTCATCAATCAGAACGTGTGACCATTTTCGTTGATATTTTTGAAGAATCTCCGGATTTTGATCAAACAACTCCAGTGGTTTCAACAACAGATCATCAAAATCAAAAGCATTCGCCGTACGGAGGGCTGCGTTATAGGGATCGTACAATTGAGCGGCTACTTCCGCCTGTCGGGATCGGGCAGACAACTTCATTTGTTCCGCGGATTTCCGAACGTTTTTTGCATCAGAAATGTGATTTCGGATTACACGCGGCTTGATGACCTTCACATCATAGTCGTACTCTTCAATCATTCGCTTGATGATTCGTTCGGCATCATCGGGATCGTAGATGGCAAAATCTGACGTAAATCCCAAATGTGTTGCTTCCGCCCTTAACAAACGAGCCATCAGTGCATGGAATGTGCCCACCCACATTCCCTTAGTCATTCCTTCGGGAAGAAGCTTCTGGACTCGCTCACGCATTTCCTGTGCTGCCTTATTCGTAAATGTGAGCGCCAGTACCTGATAAGGAAGAGCTTCCTGTGTAGCGAGAAGCCATGCAATTCTGCATGTAAGTACACGGGTCTTGCCGGACCCTGGCCCGGCGACGACCAGCACAGGACCATCCGTAGCCTGAACAGCCTCTTTTTGCCTATCATTCAGTTCGGCCAGAATCGGCGCTGTATCAATCTCGAGCATGTTGAAGTATATTTATATATTGGACACTGAGTGATTATGATATATGATTTACGCAACACAATGTGAGTTTGTCCTGTGGAGCGTGAGTTCGCGTCGTTTTGTCTGTATGACTGGTGATTTTTCTGGTTTATCAGAATCGCACTCGAGATCTAACTCAAGATGAAGCGAACTCGTGCATATTAACCAGCAGCCTCCTCATCTGCCATGATTCACCTGATGAGAAGGAAATCCCCCCAAATATAGAAATCCCAAACATAGCAACCTGTATGCTCCTCGTTTTGTTGATCGTCTATCCTTATATTCTTTCTCGCCCGTATGAACTATGCTGACCACCTCGATAGGCGCCTGAAAACAAATGGTTGATCCTAGGGCAGCATTCATTGTTGAACTTCCTTACCAATACATAATCAACAACAGTCATCCAGCTCTAAACCCAAAGCGATCCCCATGGTGTTCATGAACCGCAGGGTAATTACTATATCGTCGAAGGTTAAGATTTTTCTATCATAAATCTCTCTATTCCTCAATAACAGCCATCCGATGGAATTTGCTGTTTCGCTCGTCCGTGCACTCATCGGACTTTCTGCCATAATTGGAATTGCATTACTCTTTTCTGAGGACCGCCGTAAAGCAAATTGGCGCCTCATCATGATTGGAGTTATGGCACAGATCTTAATCGCTCTATTGGTCCTCCAAGGGGATGCTTTAGGACAATACTTTGCTCCGCTGGGCTGGCCCAAGTTGTTGTTTTCCTGGATCAGTTCTTTTTTCGTAAAAATCTTACAGTTTACCACCGAAGGAGCTCAATTTGTACTTGGAGATATTGCTCTGCCTCCGAACGGAAGCATGGATCCCGGCACTCCTTTGGTGATTGGTCAAAGCTGGGGAACTGCCATCGCTTTCCAGGTTCTTCCGACGATTATTTTCTTCGCATCATTCATGGCCATTCTGTACCACTTGGGCATCATGCAGTGGGTGGTAAAAACGATGGCACGCGTTGCAGTAAAACTGCTCAGATCCAGCGGCGCAGAATCCCTTTCTGTTGCTGCCAACGTTTTCGTCGGTCAGACAGAAGCTCCCCTTGTTATTCGACCCTACTTAGAAAAAATGACCCGCTCAGAAGTCATGACTTTAATGAGCGCTGGTATGTCTACGATGGCCGGAGGAGTCATGGCCGCATATATTGCTTTTTTAGCCGTTCCCTATGCCGCGATGCAGGGAATTCCTCTTGACATGGCTCAACTTAAATTTGCTGAACATCTTCTTGGAGCCAGTCTGATGGCCGCCCCAGCTGCTATCATATTGAGCAAGATCATTATCCCCGAAACCGGTCAACCACTTACCCTCGGAAGGGTTGAACTTCCAAAAATAATTGAATCCAAAAATGCCATAGATGCAGCCGCAACCGGTGCCCGAGATGGACTTCAGTTAGTTCTGAATATCTCAGCGATTTTGTTGGCATTTATTGCATTGCTAGCAATGATAGATTTTTTACTGGAATGGGGCGGAGGCCTGTTTGGAGCAGACTTAACACTAGGTAAAATATTAGGTTGGGGACTTGCTCCAATTGCATGGCTGATTGGTATTCCCACCACTGATATTGTGGAGGTGGGTTCAATGCTGGGATACAAAATCGTGGCCAATGAATTTGTCGCTTATTTGCAGCTTGCAGATACTATGCAAGCCGGAATTATTTCACAGAAATCAATCACGATGGCAACGTTCGCATTATGTGGCTTTGCCAATTTTTCATCCATCGCAATTCAAATCGGAGGGATTGGACCGCTTGCCCCAAATCAACGTCCCCTCATTGCAGAACTGGGAATCAAGGCGGTCATTGCAGGAACACTTGCAAATCTGATGACTGCAACCCTGGCAGGTGTCATGGCCTGAGTGCTTGGGATTGTAATTGTTAACTTAAACTTAAATTTTAACTTTGCAATTACAACTCCTAATACATTAGGGACAAATACGATTTTATCGAAAATAATCATTACTGTATAGTGAAGATTTTAGTGATTTTTTGCTAACCGCTATTCATCATTCATCAAAAATTTTGTGTACTTGATGCAAAGAGCAAAACCTGAACCTGAACTGAATTCAAAAGAAAAGCGATCGACCAGTCTAACGGCTAAGTTATCGCAGATCAGCAGACGTTTGGCACAATCAGATCGGGATGCTTTTCGGGAGTTGTTTGAAGAAGTAAATGTGATTTTGATTCGATTTTGTTGGAGATTTACAAAAGATAATGAGGCATCGCAGGATATTGTACAGGATGTGTTCGTCAAGATATGGGACAAGAGAGATACCTTGGATCCAGATAGATCGCTTCTCGCACTCATGTACACCATGGTGCGGAACAGAGCGCTCAACCTGTCTCGCGATTCTCATTACTCGGATGGCGTAGATGCAGATGAGGTTATCATTGAACATACCCCTGGACCCGATGATCAGGTTGATTTTGACATGCTTGAAGGAAACGTCAGGAAATGGATTGATGATCTCCCTCCCCGCCGTCGACAAGCCTTCAAACTTAGCCGTTTCGAAGGCCTTACACATGCGGAAATTGCAGAAATCATGAACCTTACGCCGCGAACCGTTAATACGCATGTGATGCTTGCTCTAAGAGACCTGCGTCTCAAGTTGCAGGCGTTGCATAAAGATTCTCACACCCATGCGCACAGATCCTAATCCTTCTCTCCCAGACAGTATTCTGGACCATTTGGATTTCTCGGAAATTCCCGACACGCAAAGGGTGTGGGAACTCTCTGCAGGATATTATTCTTCAGAGCCTTCTACGGAAGAGTTTGAGCAAATCAGTAAGGATATGTGGCCATCAATTGAGCATGCTACCCGATCTCAGCGGGGTATTTGGGCTCCGTTGACACGGGTGATTCCATTAAAAAATGCACCATTGAGGGATGTGGTAACTTGGCGAGGCGTCGCTGCGTTGGCCGCATGTATTGCCCTGATTCTATCCGTAGGAATCACACTTACCCAACAACCTACTTCCGTATTCGCTCCGTTTGGAGAACAGATTACACATGAATTGCCTGACGGAAGCACGGTCGTTCTCAACAGCGGAACTCGAATCAAATACAGCAAAAGCTTTGGAGATTCTGCACGACAGTTGGACTTGCACGAAGGAGAGGTTTATCTGAATGTAGAGCATGGTACTATCCCGTTTGTCGTAAAATCCTTTGATGCGGAGACGAAAGTTCTGGGCACCTCGTTTAATGTTCGTTCTTGGCCTGACGAGATCAATGCTGCAACGGATGTTACCGTTGAATCTGGTAAAGTACAAGTGATTCCCGCAGGAGCCTCGGATTTGGCGGTTACTCTGACTGCCGGACAGTCTGCAAAAACTCAACCTAATAACCAAAAACCGTTGGTCGAAGAAGCTCCTGAAACTTCTTCTGAGAACCTCACCTGGATTAATGGTGCATTCAAGTTCTCCGAGCAATCCATTGGGAATATAGCAAAAGAGATTGAACGGCGCTATAATGTGGAGATCGAATTTTCATCCCCGGAACTTGCATCCGTGTTAGTTGGTGTCCTCAAGGAATCCCCTGAGAGCGCGGAAGAAATCATTTCCGATATTTGTGAGTTAAATTGCAATTATCGTGTAACTCAGGATGGTTTTCTGCTTACTCCACGCTAGCCGCTTCACCTGAAACGCACGAAAACCTTCTTACAATAGTTGGCTTTTTACTTATTTCGTGCGCACTCTGATTTGTTGCGTGGCTGTCCTGACTGCCGCATCGTTGGGAAGTTTATCGGACCTGCTTGCGCAATCTCCCCGCCCTCTTCTTGATGCTGTCAAACACTTCCAAGCCGTTTGGGGGGTTGATATTTCCTATGCATCCACCACTCTAAAGGATAAATCTACAGAATGGACTAATCCTGTAGCTACGGACGCTGAGACCGACTTGGAGTATTTGCTGGACGGAACCGGAGTCACTTTCTTTCGACAAACAAGTGGCACATTCTTCCTCCAGATCCTTGAAGAACAAAATTCGATCCTCACGGGCGGTGTTTATTCCATAGAAACCACCTCCCCCCTACGAGGTGCTCATATTGTTCTTGTTGGAACGCCGGAAGGGACAACTTCTGACCTCAATGGAAGATTTAGTTTGACCACCGCTCCCAACAGCTCCGCGAAAATACGTGTCAGCCACGTGGGATACCTGTCAGAAGACCTCACCGTGGAGCTATATGCCGACTCAACTTTGAACTTGGATTTTTGGCTATCCGAATGGGCTCTTCAAGGACGCCCTCTGGAAATCACCGCCTCTGCTCTGCCGAGTGACTTTCCCTATTTGATCAGTAGTCGTCCATATACGATGGACATCCGAGGAACAGATGAACTAATACAAATTACCGGGCTGGGAACCTCCGATGCTGTTCGTAACCTGAGAGATGTCGCAGGCGTCTATGTTGATTTAGCAACTAGTGACATTCACATACAAGGCAGCGGACTTGGAGAACATCAATTCCAACTGGATGGTAGTGCTATTTTTGAACCTGTTCATTTGGGTCTGTTTGGAATCTTCAACCCCTTTGCGATTGACAAGATTACGGTAAGAAAGGCAGGATTTGGTGCGGAGCATGGAAGCTTCCTAGCTGGAATCGTAGATGTTGAGCACTCCCTTACTTCCGATAATGCCATGGAAGTGCAAGTCGATCCTATTTCATTTAACGCTCGCATTACGAATCAGATGAGCTCTGGATCAGGCAACCTATATATGATGGGCGCATTCAGAACCAGTATCTGGGATCATTGGTGGAGTAGCTTGCGTAGCGAGAGTGTGAATGACTTGCTACGGGAATGGAATAGACCTGATGAATTCCTGATGGTTGCAAGTATTTACCCGCTTAAACGAGTGTTCCAGCAGGGGTACTATAATCTTGTTGATCGACTGCAAAGAGCGCCTTTCCCTTCCCTTCCTGACATCAACTTCAATGATATCCATGGCGCAGCAAAACTTGAGCTGGAACGAGGAAGTGAAATTGGAGCTTCCGTTTACACGGGTAATAGTGATCTTGCTGGCCGACTTCTCTCTGCGGCAGTTGACCCTGCTCCAAGAACTATTCCGCCGGACCGTCATGCATGGATGAATCGGAGTATGCGTATATACTGGAAGCAAAATCCGACAGATAATTTCAATTGGAGGATCTCTTGGAGACAGGGGGAATATTTTTTCTCACATAACTACGGGGGGCTTGACCGCCAGAATAGTGTCCATGCAGCTTTCAACCTGTATCGATATAATTCCGTGGAGACCAGCGATGAAAATAGTCTTTCAAATAAGGACCTTGATCTGTCGGTTAATCACCAATTTTCCCAAGGCCAACTGCAAGCGGGGCTTGGCCTTTCCTGGATTCAGCATCACTTCATAATCCAGCATATTTTCCCGCGTGTCCTTGAGCATGAGCGTACTTCTTTCAGTTCATCAGGATATGTTCAACAGATCTGGAGCCCTCGATCCTGGATAGAACTGACTTCAGGGCTTCGTTTAACCTGGCTTCGAGCACAGGATAGAGCTCACTTTGAACCACGCGCATCTCTACTGCTTAAATCGCCTTACAGAGGGGGATATGGAATTTCCGCCAGGTTTGCAACCGGTATTTATTACCAGTTTTTGAATCAGTTTGAAATTGCCACAATCAGCCCCAGTAGTATCGTACCTTCTACCCGATTTTGGCTTCCTGTTGACGAAACTCTTGCGGCACCTCTTTCTGATCATTACACCATTGATCTTTCGGCGCAACTGTGGACAGACTGGCAACTTGGGTTTGAATATTACTACAAAAATCAGCGCCGCCTCTACAGGGTTGATTACCCCAAGCTATGGAGTCAAGAGGTTGACTCTACGGTCATTGGTAACATTGACGAATTCGTAACGGAGACAGACGGTTATGTCTATGGAACATCTGTTGAATTACGCCGCAGCGGGGAAAAATTTCAATTAGCACTACGATTTGAACGCAGTGAATCAAAGCGAAAATACATCTTCCGTGGCAATGAGGCAACCCTTTTGCCGGTCCCTTGGAATGTACCACAGCAATTTCAGGTTAGGGGAATCTTCAAGCCAATTCCTGAACTAGAAGGATCTGTACGATGGTATGGCGCTTGGGGACGAAAATGGGCCTATAAGCGTGCATACTATGATCTGTTGGGATCTGATATTGAATATGCCGCAAGCTTTGAGGGCTATTCCTTCGTGGATCCCACGGCAGACGGGCACCTACTGGCACCATTCAGCCAGTTGGATTTGGGATTTGCATTTATCTTGCAGAATCAATCTGCTCGCAAGCTACAAGTTCGAATTGACCTGCTCAATGCTCTTGGTAGAAATAATCCTGCGCATCGATATCTGCGGGAACGGCCTCAATTTGGATCAGATATCAGAATTCTTACAGACGAAACCAGCTACCTTATTGGGCGGGCCTTTACCCTCTCCGCTCAACTTCACTGGTAACTCAAGGCAACGTCACGCAGTTTCGAGACGGGCAAAAAATCTGCGTCGATCCATTGCCACGATGCGAATCTTACTTCCAACGGCAATGAATTCTCCTTCTGTAGAAACTTCAACTCGTTGACCATCAATCTCTGCAATACCTGTGGGGCGAAGCGGCGTAATTGCAACCCCCGCTTTTCCCAAGTACTGAGCCCGTGCATCACTTCGTCGACTGGCCGCGTCAGCCTCTGTTTTTAGTGTAGTGGAAAGGATGAATCGGTCCCATGCACCCGAGCGCCAAAGCATCATGAAAAGCAGAATACCACTGGCCAATGTCCCGGATAAAGCAATCGTTCCTCCAAATATACCAGATTCACTGTAGGCATATCCTACCGCAAAAATAATTAGCATAGCCCCAAGGATTCCGATGACATTGAATCCAGGGATCAAATAAACCTCTACTGCTATCAGCAAGAGGCCTGCTAAAATGCAGACTATGGGAATGAGTGCTTCCACGTCTAAGTTTGGTTAGTTCTTACTTCAACTCGGGTTCCACTGACACGAATGACTTCAACCTCCACACCCTGATCAATATATTCGCCAGCAGTAATGACATCAACCCGTTCCTTATCAATCAACATGGCACCAGATGGCCTGAGAGCGGTCAAAGTCGGTCCGGTCTTGCCTATATACTCGGAGTGAGTTGACGCCGTCGTATATCCTTCACTACTCCTGAGTTCTGGAGTTAAAACAAACACATTCGAGGGGGAAGAAGCAGGAAACATTCTTCCAGTCATTACCGCAGTAGCAACCAAAAGTACCATTGTTACCGCCAGTGTATACACACCTGGCATCATTGCGTCAAATGGGGGAAAAGAAAACCCCACGTTTCCTACAAGGGCCGCCACTAAGGAGAATAATACCAGAATCAAGCCTGATATTCCTGCAATTCCGAACCCAGGAAACAGAAATAGTTCTAACAGGATCAGTCCAATTCCAAGAATAAACAGAAGAATTTCCCATACTTCAACAAGTCCCAGTAAGTAATGGGGAGCAAAAAATAATGCTATTCCCAGGAGGGCAATAGCCCCCGGAAACCCCACACCAGGGCTCTGAAGCTCAAAGTAAAGCCCCCCAAGCATCATGAGCATGAGTATAGATTGAACTACGGGAGACCCTAAAAACCTGAGTGCTCTCTCCGCAGTAGTCTCACGATGTGCAACCAAAGTGGGTGCATCCAATCCAAACGCAGAAATGACATCATCGGTTGTTTCCAGAATTTCATCAGCTACTCCTAACTCAAGAGCTTCGGTAGCGCTAAGTGTCAGCACTTTCCCTTTCTCAGAGATTCCCTCGACTTCAAGAGACGGGTCCACCATAGACTCGGCAATCTGTGGATCTCGACCGTTAGCTTCCGCTGTTGCTCGCATGAGTCCACGCATGTAACTCTGGTACTTATCTGGTGCCTCTTCTCCGCTCGTACCTTGTACTACTGTAGCCGCTCCAATTGAAGCACCAGGCACCATTACAATGCGATCAGCGGCGTATGAAATCAATGCCCCCGCAGAAGCTGCATTTTTATCAATGAATGCAACTGTGGGCATTTCGGCATCCAGCAAGGTTTTTCGGATCTTGTCAGCTGCATCTACAAGACCACCAAATGTATCTACCTCAAAGACTGTAAGTACGGCATCACGGTTGGTTGCATCATTTACCGCCCGATCGATATAACGGGCAAGACCATTATCAATCATCCCATTCACAGGAACTACAAACACCGGGCCTGCGGCACTATCGGAATTCAGTACCAGTGGTTTAGGCGTACGTTCCTGCGCTAGCGTGGCTGGGACGAACAGAACAAGAGCGAATAATGTCGATCTAAGGAACCTGCTCACGTTTCTCATAGAATATCCCCCTACTTTATATCTCATTTACGTCTCAATTGAACGTAAGGATTCAAACGAACATGGGAAGCTGGCCATCCGAATGTTAAAAGACATGTGAAGCTCAGAGGTGTTTTCCAGAAATATCAAATATCCTAAATCAAATTCGAGGAGCGCACCGCCAATTCGGCTGGAAGCGTTTTCATATCCTCTTGAATTTACGAAATAGAAAAAATCTTTTACAAAGGTTGAACTGAGATTTTGTGCATTCGCATTCTCCGTATGGCTATTTTTCTATAACAACCGGTGTTCCTTCCTGAACATGAGACCACATAAAATCCATATCCGAGTCACGAACTGCCACACATCCTTGAGTCCAGTTTGAAGCCAGACCAGTCCCATTACCATGAATTTCTATCATTCCGCCAAGAATCGTTCCCATAGGCGGGACGGTTCCTCTTTTTTCAGCCAACATGATGGCATCATATTCTTTCTGGCTAATTAGCCCATTCTCAAATCCCCGTCTGGCATCCTCTGCATTAGGATAATTCAATAGAAAAGCTCGATAAAACTTGCTATAGGGGTTTTTCTTTACCACATAAAAAACACCCTCTGGCGTACGCCATTGATCAGGTTTTTTTTCGGAGCCGCGAATCGTCTTATCGGAGTATGCATTGTAGCCAAAATCTGCCCTGAATGTGGAAATGACTTCCATACCTTGGTGAAGTATTAGCCTCTTTCGACGCTTGGATACAAGAATCCAGATGTTCGAGAGTTCGTCTGAACTGACATATCCCACAGCGCCATCCATTGTCTGCACTTTCCAGACTTCTCCCTCAGTCTTTAAAACTGTGACTGGCTCTCTGAAACTGAGTCGCAAATAAGATTTTATCTGCTCTGCATCCCGATACAGGCTAACCCCTCGACCGGTGACATAAAACAAATCTTGGGCTTTATCCGGAGTCGACTGCAATGCAGATGTGTTTGCAACTGAAAAACCCAATACTGTCACGATACAAATTGACAGTTTATACAATGCAGATTTTTCAGCTAGCATGTGCTACGTCAACTCTGATCAGATTTTTGCTGTTCATTATTCAGCATCTCCATCATAGGCTCAACCATGGCATTTGCAATTCCGATACTGCTGAAGCCCCCATCGTGGTACAACGTTTGCATCGTAACCATGCGTGTCAGATCACTAAGAAGTGTGACAGCATAGTCTCCGCAACTGTCCGCATCGGCATTACCTAATGGAGACATTTTATCTCCGAATTCAAACATTGCATCAAATCCTGATATCCCCTGCCCCGCTGTAGTTCGTGTGGGGCTTTGGGAGATCGCATTGATCCGAATACCGCGTTCACCGAGGCGTGCTCCCCAGGTGCGGACAATGCTTTCAAGCAGAGCTTTGGCATCTCCCATTTCGGAGTAGTGAGAAAACGAACGTTGCGCTCCGATATAGGAAATCGTCAGGATAGATCCTCCATTTTTCATAGAATCACCGTCCATTGCATGCTGAACAATTCGATGTAAACTGACCGCAGAAATATCCAATGTCTTGGCATACCAGTCATAGTTCAATTTTTCGTATGGTCTGCGTTTGCGTACATTGACTCCCATACCAATCGCGTGAACAATAAAGTCTATCTGCCCATAATAATCTTTAATCTGATTGAACAGCGACTCCAAATCACTGCTCTTTGTCGCATCTGCCCAGATCACAGTGCTCTCGACGGTTTCAGCCAAGTTTTCCAGTGTTCCAAGTCGTTTAGCCACCGGAGCATTCGAGAGTACGAACCTAGCACCTTCCCTATACGCCGCTTTTGCGATTGACCACGCGAGACTGGTCTCATTCAACGCACCAAAGATTACCCCCTTTTTTCCTTTCAATAATCCAGAGTGATCCATTTCTGTCAATCTACACCAATAATTAATTGTTTTATTTTTTTTTAAATACTGACTCACAATAGACGCTGAATAATCACTTCAGATTTTATCTAATTTTTATTCACTTCTGAGCACAAGGATTAAACGCATGTTAATTTTAGTCTGAACTATCAACAAGGTTCATCTCTGCCTCAGGATAGGCTAAGACTATTTATCAGCCTTCTCTTACGTGAAGATGGAGAGGAT
This sequence comes from Bacteroidota bacterium, assembly GCA_026709335.1. Lineage (GTDB taxonomy): Bacteria > Bacteroidota > Rhodothermia > Rhodothermales > Bin80 > Bin80. Next base: position 30,420 of record JAPOTE010000112.1, read on the forward strand.
CAAAAGGACGGCTTCGTTGCTCACGCATCAAAAAATAAACAATTACGTTTATACCCGCCCGATTGTTCGGTGTCCAATTTAATCCGAAGGCCTTGACCATAGACCTGTCGGAACGAATCAACAAGTACTAGAAGTAAGAAGCCTCCCGCAAACTGACGCTCAACTTGTAATGCGCTTCGTACTACCTCAGATTCAATTTGACCTCAGGTTGAAAGCGATTTTGATTCTTTGGTTCTGGGCATCCTGCTCCTCTCCCCTACCACCACCAAGTGAAGCTGAGCAAGAGATTGCCGATGCCGCTCTCGAAACCCTTTCCGGTGTCCAGGTGAATGAAATTCTGAATGCCTTCAACGAACTATCCAATTGGGCATACACCAGACATGATCACATACAAAACAGAAGTGCTCGTCAATATGAATCATCTAAATACTTGATAAATGTTGATTCTGAAGGCTTATCAGTCATGACCTTAGGCCCTGACACGGCAGCTGTCACAAATTTATCCAGTATCGTTGAAGCAATTATGCCTGAAGAATCCCCCCATCTAATGGAACGATTCAAAGATGATTTCTCCTATCACATGAATGAAGATACCAGCTACTGGTCATATCCTGCTCACAAAATCATAATCAAAGGTAGACCCGGAAGTACTCAGGATATTGTAACTGCATCTTATGTTTATGACGCGGCTTCCCGAAAACTGATTTCTGCTAGCTTTCATACGTACAGCAGTACAATTTTATTTGAAGAACTATCTTATTATCAGATACAGCTTCGCCCTACAGGCACTGCTTGGGTTCCTTATCGCCTCAACATGCATGTTACCCTTAGGCTTCCTTTTGGACAGCAACAGGTATTTGCCCGGAATGTTACCTTCTACAACTACATCGCTCGGCCAACAGGTTAGCACATTGTTGAGCACCAAAGTGTTGGGGCGTCCACTGCATTTCATGGAAGCCACTACCTCAACGAATATACTTGCATTGGAAGCTTCACAAAAGGGAGCAATTCATGGAACTGTATTTGCAACAGATTATCAGACACATGGTCGTGGCCGACAAGGCAGTTCCTGGATTGCGGATAAAGGCCTGAACCTGATATTCAGTATTATCCTAGATCTTCCTGTTTCCAGGGCTGTAATCGGAATGACTCCTATGGCGGCGTGCCTAGGGGTTGCTGACGCCATATCTGACACTGTTTCACCGAATAAGCTTCAATTCAAATGGCCCAACGATGTGGTGCTAAATGACCGAAAAATATGTGGAATGCTCCTCCAAACTGCCAACCAAGCTATCACAAAAGTTGTCTTGGGAATCGGACTGAATGTGAATCAATCTAAATTTCCTGATGACCTTGAAAAATATGCAACATCTTTACTTCTCTCTACTGGACAACCAATTGATCGAGCACCACTTATGGCATCTGTCTTACTGAACCTGGAAAAAAGGATAGATCAATTGCTTAACCAGGCATCCGCCATACGGAAACTGTATATGGAGAGATTAATTTGGCTCGGCGAAAACTGTAGTGTGACCGGACTGAATCAGGATGTGAACGGTATACTCCTTGGAATTGCAGAATCTGGAGCATTGCTCCTGGAAACAAATATTGGAATCAAGAAAATTTATGCAGGCAATGTCTCGCTCCGCGTGGCTGACAATTGATATTGGTAACAGTGCCCTCAAAGCTGGCTTGTTTTTGGGAGACCAGTTAATACAAACCAGTAACCTGCAAGCTATCGAAGAGGTATCGGAACTGATTGCTACATGGAATTCCAAAACGCCATTTGAGAGAATCGGATTATGTAGCGTGGTCCCTCAAAACTCGGAATTAGTCATATCAAAAATTCGCCAATTCGGGAACGTTCCGATATTTGAAATGAATAGTCATTCGACCCTCCCACTTCAAGTCAGATATACGCCCCCCGAGAGCTTAGGCGCTGACCGATTAGCTGCAGCATGCAGCGCTTGGCACCCCGGAGGAATTTCTCAGATTATCATTGATGCCGGGACCGCAATTACAATAGATGTTGTAAGTGCTGATGGAGTTTTTATGGGTGGCGTAATCATGCCTGGCCCCTCACTGACAAGACGTGCCTTGGCTGACTACACCGCAAATTTGCCGAAGGTATCACTGCATTCTCCAAATGGGGTCATAGGAAGTTCTACCGCTGAAGCAATTCAACACGGCCTGATCAATGGCCTGATTGATGGAGTTCTTGGTATTGTCTCACGCATACGAGAATCTCTTGATTCTTCTCCAGTCATTACACTCACTGGTGGCTGGCATCAACTACTGGCAGATAAAATACCCGGAGTTCAATTGAATCGAGATCTTGTTCTTCATGGTATTAAACTGCTGATGCAACTCAATACCGAATCTAGCAAATCGTAGTCACGGTTCCCAGGGTGGCCAGAAACGTAGGTGGACACCCAAATACTGCAAAAGGGCCTCCTGCCGCGGCCCACACCTCTTCATACCTCAGTAAATCCTCATCTACAAAGGTCGGTAAGGGATTGGGGTGACCAACTGGAGCAACTCCACCTATGGAGTAACCGGTATACTGCCGTACAAAATCAGCCTGAGCACGCTTGATCGGATGACCTATGAGATCTTCCAATAGATTTTCGTGTACGCGGTTGCTCCCACTAACGAGCACTAATATTGGGGTCTCACCCGCGCGAAATACCAGAGATTTAACAATCTGACCAAGATTACAACCCAATGCATCCGCTGCTTCCTTTGCGGTTCGGGTGGATTCATTGAGTTGTCTAACCTGAAAATCTACTCCAAGAGACAAAAGAGTCTGTTGAACGTGAATTGATTTTGCCGTTAAAATGATCTGGCTTTCAGTCTTTTGATTGGCCATCAATTCTTTTATGAGTGAGGTTTTGCAAGAACCTCGTCACATAAACTGAACAAGTCATACCCCTGATCAGTATTCAGGCTAATGAAAGATTATTCGTCGATTTTTCATTAATCAGACTCTACCCAGTTTATTTGAATATACAATATCACGGCAGATAGATTCTACTAGCGTCACGTAGTTGAGTTAAAAATTTGCACTCGGATCAGCCTATTCATTAGTTTTCTCCTGCCAACTGATCTTTCATAACAAATAAATTGATTGCATTGTGATCTTCATGTCGTAAATTTAGCATGCTGTAAAAATCTGAACCCACAATTTTTTTACTCTCCAACTTAACTTTAACAATTAAACACTTGCCTCGAGCCTATGAGCCAGCTTTCACTCTCGGTTATTGCAACAGGACTAGACCGCCTTCTGGATGAACAGATGACGGGCCAAGCTCGAATCGCTGCACATTTGGTCGCTGCTGCTGAAGATCATGGCCATTCTCCCGAAGAAATTATCTCCATTTTTGAAAAAATCCGAAAAAAAACTGTCTTGGATGAACTCTGGGTGACAGATTCGGAAGGAGATGTATACCTAACAACAGTTCGAGATGATGATGGAACCCCGAAAAAATTCAAGTTTTCCGAGGATTCCAATATTCAACCCCAGGCTTCCGCCTTCTTTCCGTTGCTTTCCGCCGGAGTTGACAGTGATGAGTGTATTACACAGATTGCTCAAACACGCGAAATTGACTGGGATATATTCAAATATGTGGGAGTGAGTGGAATTGATAAGCCTCGGATTGTTCAGGTTGGTAATGCACTCGCATTTGAGGAACAAGGGCTATTGAATAATAGCTATGCTTCGCCTGTTATGACGGCAGCTTTGGCTGCATTCGGCGAAGTTGAGTTACTTTCATCTCGCTATACATCGCGTGTAGCCGAAGTCAGATCGGTCTTTGATGCCGTATTGACAAAACAAATGGTAGTTCAAGCCGGCCTTATTGATGCACTATTGAGTGTTACCGAAGCTGCAGGATGGTCTGTTGCAAAAACAAATAGCCATCTACAGCGAATTGTCAAGACAACCCCTATTGCAGAAATAGAAATTGCAACTACCGGTGGTCGAGTAGTACTGTCCAGCTCTGTGCCCTATGGGAAATTACGCTACCTGGAAACTCTAGATGAAATCAACGTTGATGTGATGGATATTGTAGATCATCCTACGACTGCACATGATGAAGAACATGCGGCAGAAAAAACTGTAACGGTCTACAGTCCTAGCCTCGCACGAATCGTTCAGATTACTACTCTCTTGGACGATAACTCACTCGTTTCGCCGCGATTCAAGCTCCCCGAAGAAGCTCCCTAATCCGATAACGATTTAGTTTAAGGGGCTCTCACAACCTTGGTAATCCCTGAACGAGGAACCCTTCACAACATCGTCGTTTGTGTCCATTATTCTCTGTTATGAGGAATAATGGGCGATGGGTAGTGGCGGTTGTATTCAATCTTGATACACAAATTCATAATGACGTGGATGCCTGCTGCCGCTGCAATCATTGCAGCCTGTTCGCTGGAAATGTTGAGTTGCAACCAGAGTACTTTTGCATCAATCTGAACCGCCTGCCTTGCGTATTCAGGGCATTCGTGTGATGGTCTGAATACATTCACAATATCCACCTGTTCCGTAACATCTGCTACCTGTTTATACACCTTTTCTCCCAGAAGTTGATCAGCTTTGGGATGGACGGGAATGATTTTTAATCCTTTATTCTGCAGAAATTTTGCTACAACATGACTATCCTTGTTTGGATTTGTTGATAATCCCACAATTGCAACTGATCTGGCAAACTCCAAAATTTGGCCAGACAAAAATGGATCTTGGTATTTTTTCACTGCTCTAAAGGTTTATATTCAGATTAAGATTAGCCCTCTTTCAGGTTCAGAATTGACACCTGCAAGTAATATTTTGGGGAGATTTACCAGAAAGTGCTTTTACCGCTATGATTTAACCTTTTTTAATCGATATTGAGGCTGCGAAATATTATTCAATTCGATGAAGAAAATTATGGATAAACCCCAAAGAAAGATCAATGGGCAGAAAATTATCCAATCAACTCATACTTTATCGAAACACATTAGCATTCAACTTCTCACTACTCTCTCGAGAACCGTTTCTTCGTATCCGTCACACGAACCGTTTTGAATCAGCTGAAGCGTAACGTGCCATAGCACGATCAAGCCCAACGGTCGATTCAAGCGTCTCGACCGCATCTGCCAGCTTCTTCCCTGGAATCACGCATGTCATCTCCTCTGGACGCATGCCTGTACGTGAACGGCTGAGAGCACACCCAACGCTGGCCGCCACCATATTCTGATCCTTCGCTAAGGATACAATGTGGCACTGAGGCTTACCTTCAATAATCATCTCTGGGAAGGCATCTTTCATCGTCATCAGCCCAAGGCCGTTGATTCGCAATAGAACGATATCTGTGAGTTCGAGCAGTGGGAAAGAGGTCCATATACCACCGATTCTGGGCGATCGGCGACATGCGGAAGTTTCATTACCGCCGTTTGATCTACCCACCCAGATTCAAGAACCGCTCCGACGTCATCTTTCCCCGCCGCCTCTTCCAGTATAATGAATCCATGTGTATAGCTACCAACACTACAGTTGGCATGATCTGCTGCTTCGGTAGCAAAAGTATCGGTAGCGCCTTGGATCCAGAAGACACAGCCAGCGGGAACTTGACCGGTGCGACCATGATCGTTTGGCGGTGGATAATTTACTTCAACTCGAGGAGCAGAAGAGGATTGACCATGTCCGTAAAATATAATTGCCAATGGCGGTACAAACGGCTTGAGTGCAGCGACGAGTCGATCACTAAGTCCTGCCCAATCTTGTGTGTTGTCGGTGAGTGCCTTCATTCCTAATTCAATAGAACAAGTGAGAGTTAAGTGTTTCCCCTATTCAATCAATGAAAGCATCAAATAAAATTGGCTGGCTCAATCATTCAATTCACTTTCTTTGTGTGAAACATGACCAATGCTCCGAGTAAATAATAGAGTTAGATGCTTGTACACATAGAAGTTCCCGTAAAACATCTTTCTCCTTTGGCCGAAATACACAAACTGCAGAGTTGCCTTGTGACCTCTTCTTCCCGATATTTTTTGTTCGGAATATCCGAACAAAAACCTCGCTGCATATGTAGTATGTATTTTGTGATTTGTGGTACCGAAACAATCAATTAACTACTCCTCTAATCTACTAACCTACTTTCCCCAACTAACCTGGATCTCTATCCAGGAAGTGGCTGAAATAGGCTTCCTTCACAATAAATAACAGAAGCCTCATATCTTACTATCCCACTCGTTGTCCAAGCAAATCATCTAATCATCCCTTCAATAAATTAGGAATTCAAAATTTATAACCATGTTACGATCGAACGGGAAGCTAACTCGGAAATTCTACGAAGAAGAGCTCGCCAAGCTACACGTACAACTCGCCAGACTCCAGCGCTACATTCGTATTAATAAATTGCGCATTGTCGTGTTGTTTGAAGGCCGAGATGCTGCCGGTAAAGGTGGAACCATTAAACGAATCACTGCTCCTCTAAATCCCCGGGTCTGTCGCGTAGTAGCTCTTACAAAGCCCACAGAGAGGGAAGCTTCTCAATGGTACTTTCAGAGATATATTACTCATCTACCCGCTGGAGGGGAAATGGTACTCTTTGACCGGAGTTGGTATAACCGTGCCGGTGTGGAACGTGTCATGGGTTACTGCTCCGAAAAACAATATTGGGATTTCCTTCGGCAATGCCCCATGTTCGAACGAATGTTGATTGAAAGTGGCATCATCCTTATCAAGTACTGGTTTTCCGTGAGTGCTCAGGAACAGGAGCGCAGATTCCAGCGCCGAATTGATGATCCTACACGAAGATGGAAAATCAGCCCAATGGACCTTGAGTCAAGAGCTCGATGGGTTGATTACTCCAAAGCAAAAGATCAGATGTTCCTGAATACAGATCTCCCAGACTCTCCTTGGTGGGTCATTGAAGCGAACGATAAGAAACGTGCTCGCCTTAACTGTATTCACCATCTCCTCAACCACATTCCCCACGAACGAATTGAGCCTGCCAAGGTGAGCCTGCCTCCACTGCAAATTCACGAAAACTACGTTCGTCCAGCGATAGACACTCAACGAATCGTGCCAGATCGTTTTGCCATTCAGGATCAACCCAGAGAAGAGGAGACTTGAGTTTCATAGACCCCACTTAACACAAAATTCTTTATTTGTGGTAACGGGGGCTCCATGAACCTCATTCAGTAAATAGCCACCAATACTTAATATCAGCGATTCATAGGTACAATCTTGGCATGTGCGAAGATCATCTTCCACGATCTGAACCAAAAAGAAGACCGCTCCCCATGGCAACCCCTACCCCCCCAAGTACAGGGTTTAGCCATGTGAGCCATGCAGGCTGAACACTATAACTCATTGCCTCCATAATCGATGGGGTAACTGTACGAATCGTATCCACATCCCCTTGGTTGGTCATCATTGCAGAAACAACCCCTAAAACAACAATGAGCGCAACCAGATACTTTGGAGCCACATGATTGCCTGCAATCCAGATACATATTCTACCTCCAGTCCAGGCAGCTCCAAGTCCAACTACAATACTCAAAACTACCCAAGTCATGGAAACATTCCATGAATCAGGTTGATATGATCCCTCGGCACCTAAAATGAGGTAGGCCAAACTGAAGGTGACCATAACAATGAGTGCTGTCCCAAGATAGCCTACAACAACGGCCAAGAAACTCATCCAGAATTTTCGCATTTGATCTATAGAAGTTTAGGGGAATATACTATTCCCATACGAAATAAATTTTGCCGCTATACCTGAGAGACTGAACAACTCCGACCTTTAATGTTAGACTCTCCACTGACCGAGATGCTTCATGATGTTTACCCCGGGCGAACTTTTTAGTGACTTGCCAGCAGCAAGTCCAGATAAAGACCCTATTACACAATTTGAGGAGTGGTTCCAGCTTGCGCGTACTGCAAACATCTATCTAGCAGAGGCCATGACCTTGGCAACGACTTCAAAGGATGGTTTTCCAAGTGCTAGAATCGTGTTACTCAAAAAAGTAAATCAGAAAGGATTCGTGTTTTTTACGAATTATGAGAGCCGTAAAGGAGTTGAACTGGAATCAAATCCGCGAGCAGCTCTGGTACTTCATTGGCCCGTATTGGAACGCCAAATTCGAATTGAAGGAACGGTAGAACGAATTAGCAAAGAGGAAAGTGCCACCTATTTTCAATCTCGCCCGAGAGGCAGTCGCATTGGAGCGTGGGCATCTCGTCAAAGCAGAGAATTAGGTGATCGTTCAGAGCTGGAAGAACGAATTCGCTACTACGAAGAAGAATATTCCGACCAAGAGGTTGACTTGCCTGCACACTGGGGAGGATTTCGAGTCATTCCTGAAAGAATCGAGTTCTGGCAAGGTAGAGAAAGCCGTTTGCATGAACGCCTTGTGTTCACGAAACAACCTTCCGGCGATTGGAAGAGTCACCTGCTCTTTCCCTAATTGTATATGAATCGGAAGAGGCTGCACCCAACGGACAGAACTAAAAGAGTTCCCAGGGATGTGCTTTCTCTTCTTCTAACCAGTCGGCACGTACGTTCAGCAGTTTTTCCTGTACTGAAAGAGTGTTGTCTACGGGCTCAGGTCTCATGTAATTGCCTTCTTTCGTGAGATATCTGGCTTTAACGGAATCCCGGAGATACGATTCCAGTACGATATCTCGCAGATAGCGTACATATTCCCTGTCCTGAATAGGAAACAGGACTTCTACCCTTCGATTGAGATTTCGAGGCATTAGGTCTGCACTCCCTAAATAAATCTCCTCATTCCCCCCATTACCAAAATAGTAGATGCGACTATGCTCCAGGAAGCGACTGACAATACTGATGATCCGGATGTTCTCACTTAATCCCGGAATTCCCGGCTTCAGGCAACATATTCCGCGAACAAGAAGATCTATCTTGACTCCTGCCTGCGATGCCTCATAAAGCAAACGAATCATCTTCTCATCCGTGAGGGCATTGGTCTTGAAAATCAAATATGCCTCTCGACCTGACTTCTGATGCTCGATCTCTCTGTGAATCAATTCGGTGAAACGCTTCCGGAGATTTATTGGAGCAACTAATAGTTTTTGATAATTTCGCTTCTCAGAGTAACCTGTTAAAAAATTAAACAAATCAGAAACATCTTCCCCGATCTTCGGATCAACAGTAAAGAAGCCTAGGTCCTCATATACATGTGCGGTAATACTGTTGTAATTCCCCGTGGAAAGATGTACATACCGCCGGATATAGCCCGCTTCCTTGCGAATCACCAGAGCAATTTTTGAGTGTGTCTTGAGCCCGATCAAGCCATAGATTACATGAACACCTTCTCGCTCCAAAATTCTTGCCCAACCAATATTGCTCGCTTCATCAAAACGAGCTTTCAGTTCAACCAATACTGCAACCTGTTTCCCGTTCTCTCTTGCTTTCATAAGAGCGCTTACAATCGGAGATTGAGGGCCTACGCGATACAATGTCATCTTGATTGCAAGCACATTAGGATCAGAAGCAGCGGCTTCCAGAAATTCAATCACAGGTGAGAATGAATCATAGGGATGATGTACTAAATGATTCTGGGTTCTGACTGCTTTGAAAAAATCTCCATCACGTGTTTCAGGCTTGAGCCTTAAAGGGGTAAATGGTATAAACGGGGAATATTTGAGATCAAAGCGATCAATTCCTGATGCCGCATCCATCAGACTTTCAAGCCCCAGGGGGCCATTCACAACAACCACATCTTCTTCTCCGGCTCCCATGTTTTCGATCAAAATCTTGAGCACATGATCAGGCATATCTGCATTGACTGTGAGTCTCAATACAGAGCCAAGTCGACGTTGACGCACTCCTTGCTCCATGGTTTCCAGCAAATCATCTGCCTCCAATTCCTGAATGGTCATATCCGCATTTCGTGTTACTCTGAAGGGATATGCAGCCTCCACTTTCATGCCGGGAAAAAGCGATTGCAAGTTTGCTGCAATCACCTCCTCTACCCATACAAACGAAAAAATTCTCCGTATACTTCCATCGACCGAAGTAGTCCATGGCTCAGAAATGACAGACATAAGCCGATCAATCGGTCTCGGAACCTTAACTCGGGCAAAACGCTCGCCTCCAAGCTCATCCTTTACAGTAACTGCCAAATTGAGACTCAGGTTTGAAATATGCGGAAAAGGGTGGGATGGATCTACTGCAAGTGGGGTCAGAACAGGAAATATGGTTCGCTTATACTTCCTTGTTACTTCCTCCTTTTGAGAATCTGTTAAATCAGAATAGTTCAAAATTTGAATCCCTGCCGCCGACAGCTCGGGAATCATGGTTGACAGAAGGTATTCATGGGCTTCCTTCATAAGCGCGTTTGCACCCTCTCGCACAGCTAGAAGAATTTCAGTTGGGGTTTGCCCATCAATCGATAGATCTGTCGTACCACTGGCAACCTGCTTCTTGAGCCCTCCGATACGCACCATATAAAACTCGTCGAGATTGGATCCGACAATCGAAAGAAATTTCAGTCGCTCCAATAATGGATTAGCTTCGTCCTTGGCTTCCTCGAAAACGCGATATTGAAAATCCAGTAAGCTGAGTTCCCGGTTATTGTACAGTGCTGGATCTTTGAGATCCGCCACATGTGATAGGGTATTCTCGGTAGCAGTTTCTTCACTCATGTTTCTAGTCCAACTTCTTGATTATTGAAAAAATCTACAAAATCTTGTAGCAAATAAATACGACAGATAATGAGTAACACAAATTTATAGATCTATTAACATACAGTTAACATCAAATCGCGTTCCATTGAATTAAAACTCTCCATAAGCACTCCTTTCTATCCTTAATTTTAATCATGCCCTTTATCGGTAGTTTCCGCTTGATTGGCATTGCACCGATCTTCCTTCTGCTGATCTCCTCACAAGTCAACGCCCAAGTGGGCACGATTTCGGGCATCATTGTTGATGGCGAAAACGGCGAGAACCTCATTGGAGCTACAGCTGCGATTGATGGCTCCACTCTTGGCGATGCTACCGACCTGAACGGGAGATACGAATTTGCCGCCGAGCCTGGAACGTATACAATGAAATTCTCTTACATAGGCTTCTCGACAGTTACAGTGAAGAATGTAGTGGTTGTCTCGGGAGAAATCACCAGACTTGAGATCGAGCTTCTCCCCGAAGCAATCTCCTATGGAGAAGTTATTGTAGCCGCAGATGTAATTGAAGGATCTGAAGCAGGATTGTTACGTGAACGTGCCCGGTCTGTCGCCGTCAGTGATGCCATCAGCGCAGAAGCCATCAGCAGGTCGGGATCTGGCGATGCCGCCGCTGCTATGAGCAAGGTCACCGGAGCTTCCGTAGTTGGAGGTCGCTACGTATATATACGGGGCTTGGGGGATCGATATGCCAACACGACTCTCAATGGATCTACGCTACCAAGTGCTGACCCGGATCGTAAGGCATTTCAACTGGACCTTTTTCCCGCAGCATTGCTGGACAATATTGTGACACTCAAAACATTTACACCTGATAAACCTGGTGATTTTAGTGGTGGATTGGTGGATGTGGCGACCAAAGCTTTTCCTGAGTCTTTCACGTTGCAACTGTCTGCGTCTCTCACCTATGACGATCAATCAAGCAGGATTGACAATTTTCTTTCTTATCCAGGCAGTAGCACTGATTGGTTAGGTTACGATGATGGCCTTCGTGCATTACCCGATGTTTTGGAAAACAAAAACCCAGAGGATCAATTACCTCGAGAATCAGATCTTCGTGATTTGCGCAGGGGAGTGACCAACGAGATCAGGGCAAATAGGGCGGATTCTCTGAACGCTTTTTCTCGGGCATTCAACGGCATTATGACACCAGCACTTACTTCTACACCAGTCAACCATAGCTTTTCTGCAGCCGCTGGGGGTAAAATGAATTTATTTGGTCGACCACTTGGAATAACAGGCAGCTTAACCTATGGCAGGAGCTATAGCTACTATGATGATGGTGTGTTCAGTCAATGGCGCTTGGTAGGGGGAGATGTAGCCTCCACTGAAAACCTGTCTAGTACAACATATTTTGGCCCAAACCCCGATCTTGATTTAATTACGCGGGCCGATCCAAAAGAAGCACCTTCTTTTGAGAATATTCAAAGTAGTGACGAAGTCAATTGGGGAACTTCGGCTACGATAGCCTTCCAACCCCGTGACAATCACGAAATCGTTGCAACTGTTCTCCGTACTCAAAGCGGTTCAAGTAATTCTACCTCACTGGGGGGATTCCGCGATCAAACGGGTGGTACAACATTTGTAACACGGACACTGAGTTATCAAGAACGTTCTTTGTATAGCCTTCAATTAAGAGGTGAGCATATACTTGGCCCTCTACAAATTGAATGGAAAACATCCCTTGCAAATAATTCACAGGAAGAGCCTGATTTACGCTTCTTTTCCGGTACACAAAATGTCCGGGAAAGTGCTAGCAAAATTGATACAACCTATTCACTAGGAGGCGGAAATGCCCCACCTCCTCAACGCTATTTTCGTGATCTGAATGAAGATAGCCACGGTGCCGTATTGGATATTACGATTCCATTCCGTCAATGGTCTGGCCTCGCAACTCGCGTGAAGCTGGGAGGACGCTATGATTTTTCTGAGCGCGGATTCCGACAACGACGATTTGAATATCACGAAGGCCGAGAGATTGACTATAGATACTTCAGAGGAGATGCACAGGCCTATTTCTCTGATCGCAATGTTGGCGTCCTAGATACTCTCCATGTAGGTGATATTGTGGCCTATAACGCCGGGCTCTATATCCAAGAGAATTCTCCAGCCCGCTCCAATTACGATGCGACCCGTGATATCACAGCCGGGTACTTGATGCTCGAACTGCCTCTTACTCGCAAATTAAAAATCATCGGGGGCGCCAGACTGGAATCAACTCAGATCACATCTGAAAGTCATGATCAAACTCTCCCAGATTCATTACGAGTAGGTGAACTGGATAATCAGGACTGGCTTCCGTCGATTAACGTGGTATATGCCTTAAGTGAAAACATGAACTTCCGCTTGGCCGCCACAAGAACGATAGCTCGTCCCACATATCGAGAACTTGCCCCGTTTCAGAGTTTCAATTTTGTCGGGGGAGATGTTCAGGAAGGTAATCCGCTTCTGACTCGAACGCTCATTAGCAATTATGATGTTCGCTGGGAAATGTTTGCCCGTGCCGGGGAAATTGTTGCCCTGAGTGCATTCTACAAAATTTTTAAAGATCCGATTGAACGCGTCCTGCGTAACGTGGGAGAAGGGCGCTTCGTATCGTTCCAGAATGTGGATCATGCCAAGGTATTTGGTGCCGAGGTTGAAGCCCGAAAACGATTATCTGCCTGGACCTCATTACCAGTCCTTAAAAATCTTTCCGTTGGTGGCAATTTTTCATTGGTACGTTCTCAAGTAGATATACCTGAAGAAGAGATGGTCATTATTCGCGCATCCGCTCCCAATGCCAGTAGTTCCCGCTCACTGGAAGGACAATCTCCCTTCTTATTGAACCTAAGTACCAGTTACGAAAACTATACCTCAGGGACTGTTATTGGGCTCTACTATACTGTCTTTGGAGATCGACTTTTATCTGTCACAGAAGGTGCCACTCCTGACGTATTTGAAAAAGCCAGAAATGACCTTGATGTAACTATTTCACAAGATCTTCCCGCGAATCTGCGACTGAAAATCAGCGCAAAAAACTTGTTAAAATCAGATGTGCGACAGATTCAAACTTTCAAAGATCGAGTGTACGACTATATCTCCTACTCAAGATCCCGGACGATAGGAATCGGAATCAGCTATATCATTGACTAAATTCTGATCCCACATTATGTGGATCTGCCCAAAGCTTTCCCATACGGCTTACATACTCACGCGAATGCTCACATGTAGCCGGGCGGGAAATTCTATCGCTTTTCTAAGTGGCTACACTAACTAAAACACTTATAATTCACACTAAACCATTATGCTAAAGTTTTTTACTCTCTGCGCAGCAGCATTTTTTTCATATGCTATAATTTCGATGGATGTTGTAGCACAATCTGATGATGTGGAGGCCCGCCCTGAGGTGTCGGTAACGGATAGTGACATCAACACCGGTGATGAGGTCCGCTGGACATCCGATAATGTGTATATCCTGGATGGGCTCGTGATCGTTGAAGATGGTGCTGAACTTCGTATCGATGCCGGTACTGTCGTGAAAGCGAACGAGGGGACGGGAACCGATGCTTCCGCACTCGTGATCGCTCGTGGCGGAAAAATATTTGCCGAAGGTACACTGACCCAGCCCATTATCTTCACTTCAGTTCAGGACAATATCTCCAGCGATGATTTGCTCACCTATGAAGATCGAGGACTCTGGGGAGGTATTGTTATTCTTGGCCATGCAACCACCAATAATCCTGGTGACGCCGCCGGTGACTACAAGGAGATTGAGGGAGTCAACGAACTCGTCCCCGATGGCGATACACGTGCAGAATACGGTGGGAGTAATGACAATGATAATTCCGGGGTCATTCGCTATGCCTCTATTCGTCATACAGGAATTAATATTGGCGAATCGGACGGCAACGAAATACAGGGCTTAACTCTAGGTGGCGTGGGAGATGGCACCGTCCTCGAATATATTGAAGTCTATGCCAGTGGAGATGATGGCGTAGAATTTTTTGGCGGCACCGTTGGCCTGAAGTACTTCGTGAGCGTCTTCAACTCTGATGATGCCGTGGACTGGGATCAGGGATGGCGTGGAAAAGGGCAATTCTGGTTCGTATTACAAGCTCCGGACAAAGCCGGCGCCGCTGCAGAACAGGATGGTGCAGGAGGTGATGAACACTTCAAACCTTATGCGATCCCAAGAATCTACAATGCTACCTATGTAGGTGCGGGATCAAATGCCTCTCCTGAATCAGATCGCGGAGAAATGCTCATGTTCCGGGACAATACAGGCGGATTCTATCATAACTCGATCTTTACCCAGTTCAATACGGGTGAAGGAGGGCATGCAATCCAGATTGAAGACATCGATAACACTGGAGCCAAAACCGAAGATAGCCGCCAGCGATTTGAAGCCGGAGATCTCGGCCTGACCCACAATATTTGGTGGGACTTCGGTGCAGGCGTGAACCCTCAAACTTGGATTGCAGGAAGTGATCTAGGCTTTGTGACCTCCATATTGGACTATCTTCTGGCCAACGAAAATGATACAGTGGACCCTCAACTTCGCGGAATTGAGCGTGGAACGACGGGCACAGGTACGCTTGACCCAAGACCACACACCGGGAGCCCCGCATTTACAAATGCCAGAGCTGACTCCACAGATGACCCCTTCTTCACTGTAACCAACTACATTGGAGCATTTGGTCGTACAAACTGGCTGGTTGGATGGACTGCCCTTGATGAACTCGGATACGTAGGTGATATTGCGACTTCAATTGAGCAGGTTGGCACCGAAATTCCCTCCGAAATTGTTTTGGGACAGAACTACCCGAACCCCTTCAATCCCAGTACCATGATTGAATTTAGCCTTGATCGGACGCAACATGTTACTTTGGGAGTATACGACCTCACAGGCCGCCAGGTAGCTCAACTAATCAACGCTCCAAAAACAGTAGGCACTTATCGTGTCATGTTTGACGGAAATCAACTCGCAAGTGGATTATACATCTATCAGTTACGAACAGAGAACCAAGTACTGACCCGTAAGATGACGCTTATTAAGTAGGTAAACTCTCTATGTACACAGAAAATGCCGGGTTTCTCCCGCATGAGGAGTCCGGCATTTTCGTTTCTATTCCATTTCCCCATGGCTTTAGCAAATCAGGAATCGTCAGGAATCCGCCGCCTTGCTCCATTTTTACCTTTGCTGGGACTGCTCGGAGTTCTATTCTGCTTTTTTGTCAGCCTGGAGCTTATGGGGACTTCCATGAAGCTCCTGGGTAAAGGGTTTGCAACGCAATTGATCGAAACAACGAGCAACCCTTTCGTAGCATTGTTTATTGGAATTCTTGCTACATCTCTCGTCCAAAGCTCATCAACGGTAACATCTCTCGCTGTGTCTGCTGTGGCAGGTGGAGGACTTACTGTGGCCGGGGCAATTCCAATCGTTTTGGGGGCAAATGTTGGCACCAGTGTGACAAATACGATTGTCTCTCTGGGGCATATTGGAAGAAAAGAAGAATTTGGTCGTGCCATGGGAGCTGCTACAGTCCATGACTTCTTTAACCTGTTGGCGGTTACCATCTTTTTTCCTCTGGAACTGATGTTTGGATTTCTATCCAAATCATCTGCCGCGCTCACAAAAGGGGTTACAGGCGTAGGTGGAACAGAATTATTTGATTTTGTCGGTCAAATGACTGCCCCGGTTGTAGATGGATTGGTTCGATTGATGCAAGATTCCGGCATACCCGTATTGATTCTTGGGATTCTTTTGTTGTTCCTCTCGTTACGCTATTTGGTTGTACTACTGCGCTCTCTATTTCTCGGGCGCTCTGAACGTCTGATTAACAAATACTTGTTTGGACCTGCTCCCATTGCCTTGGCATTTGGTACACTTGTAACCATTATGGTACAGAGTTCATCTATCACAACGTCCATTACGGTCCCGCTTGTTGGCGCAGGCATTGTCACAGTATCTCAGATTTTCCCTTTTGTTTTAGGCGCCAATATTGGGACAACCATTACTGCCTTGCTCGCTGCGCTTGTTCTATCAAGTGGAGGAGATGCACTAGGAATCGCTTCTTTGCAAGTAGCCCTCGCTCACTTGATCTTTAATTGTTGCGGTGTACTCGCTTTCCTACCTATTAAAAGGTTACGGAGGGTTCCTGTCATGATGGCCGAATATTTAGGTACACTCACCTTGAAAAACCGTGCCTGGGCTGCAGTATATCTTGCGTGTATTTTCTTTGTAATTCCGCTTATGATCATTTTCTTGGCCCGTGAACTGAATTTGTGATATCACGGCACGCCGAAAGAGCCATACTTCTCTGAATCGGGAAGTTTATTGAATTGAACTTTACAGCATATCCTGACACAGACCGAGTTCGCTTTAATCTACTCGCGTGGATGTTTTTCGATATTCGTACCAGGATTCCATATAATTCAGTGTTTTCCCAGATGTCTTTTCATAATGTAGCGTCTATCCAGAAAATGCTTATTTGTGAATTTTCTAGACAGGCACTATATATTTCGTTACCATTTTCAGAGCACTTGTTGATTTTAGGCCCCTTTCTGCCCCTCTGACGGCAAACGTGATATAGACGTCAAAGCTCTGTTGATTTAATCCCGGAACTTCGCTCATGGAATAGAGGAGAACTCAGCTGGGGCGCATGAGGAACTATTCGTTCACGGGCATACTTCGAGATCAGCCAGGTACGCATGAATGGGATCGGAATGGTGTATACTCCCTTTTGTCTGTGCAGGATTCTCTTTTCCACTGCTCGATTAAATAAATCTGTCGAGCCCCAGAGGCATACCTTGAACCGTTCGTATTTGTCATCAAATTCAGGCTCCCTGCCACTATGGCGAAGCATTGATCGAACAATCTTGTCACGTACTCCCATTCCAAGATGCTCGACATAGCCGTAATCCCGAAGAATGTTCTTCAGAAGATTGTTACGGATCGTTCTGACTATCCCCATTTTCATCTTTTCAATCGTTACCCCATTGGGAAGTCCTACAGGAGAAATAATCTCTAAACAATCTGCATACAAGGATAATTCAATATCTGTGTCTTCTCGAGAGTAATCTCGGTGCATCGTAGCATTAATGATGGCCTCTCATACTGCTTCTATTGGGAATGCTTTCTTCTGAACTCACTGAGCACCTTCAAGCCACGCAATTCCCTTCATATTCCGCTTTACGAAATATATAGCCAGATCAATAACCCCAGCATCGATCACCTGTCTCTCCTCAAATAAGCGCGATACCAATGGGCCCAGTGATAAATTCAGTATCTAGCATTTTGTAATCCTTCTTCGTACCTGGAAACGCCGCTGCACTGATGCTTGACTGAGGCAATCTGCGATTTGGGTTCTTACCAAAGAGTAACAGCCCCGCCGCAGAGACTACAATCTCTCCGTCAGACTCTACGAGAATGTCAGAATTCAGAAGAAGTCTTTGCTAACCATCAATGTCTTTACGGTCTGGAATTGATCTCTTCAGAATGACTTGAAAATAATTTTCAAGTCGATCGAATTTTAAATCCCACAACCTCATATCCGGCACTGGTTTGATCTCATATCTAACCATTCTGACATCTTGATACAATCTTTCTTCTTCCGTTCGTGTTGCTTCACGGGAAGTACTTCCAACACGTACATATATGATCCAAGATTTCGCCTTTTTGCCTTGTAGGGTTTTCGGAAACTGTCCAGAGGAAGCTCAATAATTCCTACTAATTTGTCGTCCCCAGTTTTTATGCAGTTGAACATGGGCACGACTGCAGACAAAATGTTTTACCGCGCAATATTAATAATCCATTCTTCTACCATCTTGCGACCTCTGGACATACCAGCGATCCTTCCATCATCTTCAATCCCCAATAGAATGTAGCCCCCCTTCAAATTAAGTAGTGCCGCCATCTCTTTCACGATGGAATCCGATCGAACATCATCTCGCTTGAACTCAACGAATGAGTTTTCACCATTCGCAATCATGCCTAGTAACTCGACCCTGCTCAGATTTCTAATCTGCATCCGTTGAGCATACTTTTATGGGGATCTTTGACACGAATCGATCACCTTCTTTACTCCAAACTATAGCAAACGAACGCTCTGCCCTCTCGGATACGAACGTCTCTCTGCTCAACTAGACACGTATCTAGTTGACCCTCGTCATCTTTCCAGTCAAGATTTCTTGGACAGCATCCCTTGAGGTAGTAATTCGGTAAAAATATACTCCTGATGGCCAACCGGCAGTATTGATTTCGTATCGGTGCTGTCCCTTTTCTATCATCCTGTTCGCGGTATGAGTGAAAACGATGCGCCCTAAAATATCCATTACCTCTACATTCACTTCTGCAGTTTCCTGCAGATTGAACCATAAAGAGGTTGTCTCTGCAAAAGGATTTGGGTAGTTCCCTCCTTCAATAGAGATTATTTCACCTGGAAGGTTCTCCAAAGAAGTTACCACGGGGGGGAAATAAACATCTCCATTCCGCCATACTCCCATCATAGCCAAGCCTTCGGCTGCTGATTTCCCGCTCCCAGAGAGAATGAGTAGCCCTTTCTGCATTGAAGATTCTGACCAGTTCAAGGTAAATACTTCAATGATGGAGCCATTAGAGCTTTCGTAAACTATAACGTTGTACTGCTTTGGAGGAAGCGATACAATCTCCCCTGCTTCCGTATAGTTTATATCTATACCGAGAACTGCGACCTCCTGATTTGTCTCATAATCCACTACCTGAATGTTAACCTGTCCCAAATCCGATGCACTATGGATCGCTCGAATCTCGACAACATCCCCTGAAATATCCTGAGTTTGATCTTCCAATACCAAAGCAGAGATACTATCTTCCCCCTTCCCCATGAAGATGATCTGATAGTTAGCATTAAGAACGAAATCTATTTGCTCACTGTAGAGAGGATTATTCGCGTTTTCCGCATTTGCAGCAACCACACTTAATGTGACTTCCCCTGGCTCTATTTCCTGCAATAGTTTTTCTTCACGGAAGGAAAAATCATCTAAATATTTGACATCATTCAGGTACACATCAACATCTAATCCGTCAATATTCTGAATTAACTGCACCAATGATACAAACTCAGAATCGTTGTCCTTAACGCTTACAGGTACATCCAAAACGGCATTATCATAGCCACCACCACTGGCTGCCAAGGTGATAGTTTCAGACTCATCTTCAGAATTATCGTCCTCCCCCGCCGAAATGGTTACGGTCTGAGGAGTGGTGTAATTTGTGATCGTAAACGTCAAGGTCTCCTGATCTCGCGTCAATATCGTATCCGCGAATGCTGGTATACTCACTGTGACAGCCCCTGTCGGTTCAACAGACAACGAGACATCAAACGTTACCGAGCCTCCCTCCTCTACCGACACTGATGCCGGGTTGCTGATTATCCCAGCCCCGGCCAGATCATCATCTTTCACAATAATCGACACGTCCTGCGTCACATTATCATACCCGCCACCAGTCGCCGTTAAAGTAATGGTTTCGGATTCGTCATCAAAGTCATCATCCTCTGCCACAGACACAGTCACTACTTGAGCAGTACTATAATTTGAAGCCGTAAACGATAAGGTGGACTTATCACGCGTAAGATCCGTATTGTCAAATGCCGGAATACTCACCGTTACTGTCCCCGTCGGCTGAGAGGACAGCGCAATCCCAAACCCCAATGGAAATGCACCACCCTCATTTATCATTAATACAGACGGGGCGACGACCAGACTTACGGTTTTCTTTAATTCAAAAACAAAGGTACCGACCGGTTTCACCTCTCCGTCAACCCGAAATGGTTCATCTTGTATACGAGCGATATTTTCCCTCGGATCGGTAGGTTGATTAGGTGATCTATAACTCGTACCACTATCCGTTCCTGCATCGTAAACAAATAATTCCACCTCAACCCTGCTCTTCCAGTTCCCTTCTGAATCCAGCAAATCCAGCCCACTCACGCCCACAAACCAGTCTGGACTAGGTGCAAGCATAGATGTAACAGTTACCAAGTTCCAAGGAGGGCGAATCGTAAACGTTGTTGATGTAGAAGTTGGTGGACGACCCAAGCCTCCCCCATCAATGACATTGCCGGCAGTTCCATTGGTTATGGCCTGATTGACCTCACCACGAAGCGTAGCCTTATTACCTGTTTCCGCCATAGACTTGATGCCATTACTTGCAGTCTCACCTGTCTTCCAGAATGCCACGGCGTCGTTGTGTGTTCCTCCAATCAGCCCGGAGAAGTGGGGGTTAGATGGGTAATCTGAAGGAAAGATATCGGCGGTCCAAGTTGACGAGAAGGTAAGCTCATAGGTGGCTATACCTTGAGCCATTACCGTCGAAAGTAGCAGAGCACTACTCGCAACACAACTCCATAGAAATTTTTGTACGGAAAATACGGAACTACCTTGTTTACGAGAACTGATAAACATAAATTTCATGTTTGATTGATGGGAATTAGTACCCTTCCTATATCCACTCTTCACGGTTTCGAAGATTCGTAATGTGGGCAATATGATGCAATCCATGCCATGCATAAATAATCAGAAAATCCTGGCAAGTTCGTTCTCCATCCTCCGGATGAATTACTTTGGAGGTCCAGTCGCTTCTACTCATTGTTTTCAATAGTCTGCACCACCTGGAATGCAGTGCATCTAACAACAGGAGTGATTCTTCAATGGGACCATCACATGCATCAGGTAAACGGGCCCAGCCATCCTGATTATATGCTTTAATTACAGGTGATTTTTCTGTCAATGCCCACCGGAAACGGATATAAGCATTGAGATGGCTATCCGCAACATGATGCACAACCTGTCGAACCGTCCAGCCATCACGTCGGTATGGAGTATCGAGTTGATCCTCACTCAAATCTGCTACAGCCTGACGCAATAAGGCCGGAGCAGACTGAATCTGCCCGATTAATTCTTCCAATTTTGCATCGGAAATCTCAATCTGCAATTGAGGATGACCGATTGGATAACGTAGGTTATCTGGCATGAGAATACTCTCTTTAATATTGATTAATCTTGATTAGATATCCCCCTGTGTGGGGCGGATTAATAACTCTTCTACCACTGTCCTCTGACTCAGCTTCCAGGTATCAAGCACGCAATGAGCCACATCCGCAGGGGGCATAAATCGCTCTTCTGCCAATGTAGTACCTTCCCAACTAGGGGTAAGCGTAGCCCCCGGGAGAATTGTCGTAATTCGTACTCCTGAATTCATTGTCTCTCCCCGAATCGATCTGGCCAATCCCAACAATCCATGTTTTGCTGCACAATATGCAGATGCCCCAGTAAACCCTTTTACGGATGCCACGGATCCCATAAAAAATACATGTCCAGATTGTATTTGAATCATGGAAGGTAGCAAACCTTTGGTAACCAGAAAGCACCCCGTGAGATTTGTGTCAATCTGCTGCCTGAAAAGAGCTGATGAAGTAGATAGAAATGGTTCCGGTATAAATTGACCCGCATTATTCACCAGTATATCTGGAGCTGCTTGAAATTGCGCAAGAATCTCTGAGCAACTTCTCTCAACTTGATCTTCGTTTGTAACATCACAGATTATATATTCTGCGTCCGTGGACTTGGCTACTCTCTCCAGGCGGCGTTTAGAGCGTCCAATCAGGATCATTTCATGATCACCGTCCTGATAAAACACTTCAGCAATGGACTCGCCAATTCCACTACTTGCTCCAGTGATTACAATTTTTGCCATCCTGCATACAATGGTTACTCAATTCTCAACGACTGATCATCTCCGTAAAATTCTTATACCCTACTCTGGCTTGAACGGTTGATCCATATCTTTTCATGCCGTCAAGTAGTTTCATCTTCCTCCATTGATTAGGAAAATATCAATCCATTCAAAGTTGGATTCTAAACGCTCCTTTCCCCGATCAGCAGTATCTTTGCCCTATTGGATCCAGAATCATCTTCCGGTGTAAATCTATGAAATTAACCCCCAACCACCGTGACAGCAGTAACAGATCTTCCTGTAATTAAGTTTGAAACTATTTGCACGGCTTTACGCAACACTAAACTGCCTTCAACTGATTTAGTTGTTGGCATTGGTAGCGGTGGAGTGACACTGGCAGCAATAGCTGCATACGAACTAAACACATCACTGGAAATTGTATGGTTGAATTACCGTGATCCAAACAATAGGCCAATACATGTTGCTCCCCAATTGTATCAACCCTTTTCTGTGCCACCAAAAACAAATCGCGTACTTCTTGTAGACGATGTTGTTGTGTCTGGAAAAACCATGAACGCTGCAAAAAAATTACTTACTGGTACCGAGGTAACTACTCTTGCTCTTAAAGGTATTGCTGACATAATACTTTTTCCTAATATAAATTCCTGCGTCCAGTGGCCCTGGAGCCCAATCAAACTCAAAAAAACCACATGAATAGGAGAGACTTTGTTCAATGGATCCTCGCCGCTGGATCGGCTGGACTCGTACGCCAGCAATCACCCCACAACTTAGATGAACTCCCTCGTCGGGCTTTTGGCCGCACAAATGAAGATGTTACAATGCTCGGATTGGGGGGATGGCATATCGGTGAAATGAATCAACGTGATGCCCAGGAAGCGATCGAAGCTTCAATCGAAGGGGGCATTCGCTTTTTTGATTCGGCCGAATCTTACCAAAATGGCGGGAGTGAGCGGTACCTCGGAGAATTTTTGGTTCCAAAATATCGGGATCAAGTCTATCTGATGTCCAAGACAACCGCGAAAACCGCACGAACAGCCCGCCAACATCTTGAACAAACTCTCAAACGGCTCAAAACTGATCAAATGGATCTGTGGCAGATGCATGCAATCACCAGCCCCCAGGATGTTGATCAACGTATCAATGCTGGTGTCCTTGACGTGATGGAGCAGGCATTAGCCGAAGGAAAAACGCGTCATATTGGCTTTACCGGACACACTGATCCAGCTGCCCATCAACACCTGCTGGAATTAACCGATATCTTTCACTGCGTACAATGTCCTGTGAATGTGGCTGATGTAAATTATAAAAGTTTCACCAGAACCGTAATGCCAATCGTAATTGAACGAAATATGGGGCTGATTGCTATGAAAACGCTCGCGAATGGAGGCTTTTTTGGTGGCTCTTCCCATGGGAAAC
Organism: Bacteroidota bacterium; assembly: GCA_026709335.1. GTDB lineage: Bacteria > Bacteroidota > Rhodothermia > Rhodothermales > Bin80 > Bin80. Next base: position 54,247 of record JAPOTE010000112.1, read on the forward strand.
ACGGAGATAACCCACTCGTCATACCAGATCGCATTTCGATCAGAGAAGCAATTCATTTCGTCTGGTCTCTTCCTGTTAGTGTAATTGTGACAGGCACTGACAACCTCGAACAACTGAACGAAAAAATTGCTCTGGCTCGTTCATTTTCGCACCTTTCGGAAGAGGAACGACTGGCTCTTATAGAACGTGTAGCAGATATGGCTGGCCGTCAAGTGGAATTCTACAAGGCATGATTGCGTCTATCTTGGGAAACACGAATTCCATGAAATATCTTCCAGTTTTTATTCTGCTGATTTTTACAGCACATCTTTCAAATGCTCAGATTTCTGCAACGCTGTCCGGTACAGTAACCGATAGTTCCGGAGTACCTATCGAACAGGCTAATGTGTTCATTGCCTCTTCCATGACCGGAACGACTACCGATGAAAACGGAAATTACATCATACGTGGAATTCCCTTAGGGACTTTACGACTTGTGGTTTCCCGTATTGGATACGAATCAAGTCATGTTGACCTCTTTCTACGAGAGGCTCGTATGTATACACAGGATTTTCAGATTTCGGAAAAAATCTATGACTTGGGCGGGGTAACGGTTACAAGTGACAATAGAAGATGGCAACGTCAACTTGAACGTTTCACCACCATATTTATCGGTGAAAGCCCGAATGCGGAAAAAACTGTCATTACCAATCCTCAGGTACTGGACTTTTCAGCAGGAGGTGGAGATTTTCGAGCACAGGCCAGTGAGCCTCTGATCATCGAAAACAGAGGACTTGGATATAAGCTGACCTATTTTCTGAACGAATTTATCGCAGAACCTAACAGTTGGCGCTGGGATGGAGAGCCACTTTTCGAGCCATTGGAACCATCCAGCCCCGAAGAGGCGGCACAATGGAATGCCCGAAGGGATTCAGCCTTCTATGGATCCTTTCGTCACTTCCTCCTGTCGGTCATCAATGATCAGGTCCAAGTCCAGGGATTTGAGATATATTCTCGTCCGGGATCTAATCAGCGTGTCCAGGATCCACGCGGCGGAGCAGCCGGTGGCAGACAAAACAACAGGTTTCCCATTAAAGTATCCGATATCATTCAACCCGGAGAAAATGACGATGAGCGTATCCTGAACTTTGAAGGATTCATTGATATTGTCTATACACATGAGATCGAAAGCGCTGCCTATCTCAGGTTACAACGACGTGCCGGACGCGGGCGAGCACGTTACCAAACATCAACTATACGCCTCGACCGTGGGCCAACAATTGTGGATCTAAAAGGAGATACATTAGATCCCTATGGGGTCACTTTCTATGGTGGATATTTTGCCTATGAACGAACAGCTGATCAGATTCCCAAAGAATTTCGTCCTTGGCTTCAGGACGAAAACTTTTAGGTGGCTTGTTTATTTGCTATTGCTCTTCCCGGCCAATCCTGCATTCAGCCAAAGTGTTTCAATTCTTGGCAGGGTAACGGACTATGCCTCTGCTCAACCGGTGCGGGACGCTCATGTATTTATTGCTTCCTCATTGATTGGGACAGCTACAGATCATGATGGCTATTTCCGCCTGAATGATGTCCCACCTGGGTCCCATCGTATTGTAGTGACAATGCTTGGTTATGAAGCATCCAATATTGATACCCTCCTGCGAGCCAATAAAACCTACGAACTTGATGTCAACTTGAATACTGCGACCGTAGAGCTGGAAGAAATCGTTGTCAATGCTCGGCTGGCTCGTAAGTGGCAAAGACGTCTCAAAAAATTCACGCGCCTTTTTCTTGGAGAAACCAGCAATAGCAACTTCACAACCATTCTGAACCCGGAAGTGCTCACTTTTACCAGCCGGCTTGGCAAACTCTCCGCCACAGCAAGTGAACCTCTCATTATAGAAAATCGTGCATTAGGATATCAGATACAGTACTATCTGAAAGAATTTTTCTATTATGGTAATACAATCAAGTATGATGGTGAACCGTCTTTTACAGAGTTGACTGCTGCCGATTCAACCGAGTGGCAACAATGGCAAATGAATCGACAGGCGGCATTCAATGGATCGCAACGCCATTTTCTACTGTCGCTCCTCGCAGGCCGAACACTTGAAGAAGGTTTTGAAGTACACCGGCGATTTTCCCTCGACCTCAATCACGCCAGGTTTCACATGGATCCGAATCAATTACTGGAGCCCGGCCCTACTCCACTTGAGCAGTTATTGACGTTTTCTGGTGTACTCGAAATCACCTACACCAATGAAACCGAGGATGACAGCTTTAAGCAGTGGCAGCGACAACCTGGCTGGAAGCGCTCCGGCCCGCAACGTTCATTTATGGAACTGAATACCGGCCCTACACTGATTGATCAATCAGGTGAGGTGATTGATCCTTATGGTGTAGTGGTGTATGGTTACTACGCGTTTG